>MHFC01000130.1:14650-21262 GCA_001804025.1 Omnitrophica bacterium GWA2_52_8
CATGATGCCCGGTAACAGTGCTCATCCATACATCCAGTGCAGACATTGCCTGCTCTGCGCCGTTCCCAAACCACCGATCCTCTGTCATGCGCTTAGATAGCCAATCCCTCCACAGCCATTGTCCCAACGAATCATGACGTTCGGTGTATTGTTTTTGAGAGCTTGGTTCTCGGCCCTGCAGTAACAAAAACAGATCCGGCTTTTGAGATTGAAAGGCTTCACTGAATTTTCCCAAATCATGCAGAGCAGTCCAAAATGCCGCCCACTTTAACCACGATTCTCTGCTACAGCTAAGCAAAGAACAAAAGTGAGCAGAGAATTTATCATTCCGTGACAAATACTCTATACAAACCGCAGCGACATCCAAACAGTGATAAACAAGCGGATGCCAATTCGGTTGTCCGGGATATTTAGGATCAGCCTTGCCCCAGTACTTAAAATACTCCATCGTTTACGAACCTTTTTCCCTTAATTTCTCTTTCGCTGCCTGAAATCGTTTTGTTGTCGTCAACAAAACGATTTCCCTTAAAAATAAAAAACCTCCGCAAGCAAAAAACACCTGCGAAGGTTTTACTTTTTTTCCCCGCCTTAATCTCGCGGGACGGCTTGCGCCGAAGTCCGGGATTTATTCCTTCCAACACGGGACTGTTCAAATTTTGGGCCAATTATAAATCACTGTGTTACCCCAATCAAATGATTTCTTATCTTTTGGATTATCTTGAGGCGAACCTGCATCTGCCTAGAGTTGCAGCCGGGCTCAGGGAATCCGGGGCAGAACCTTAAAGAGCAAAAGATGTTACGTCAATATTTGCAATGAGATGCGAAAGAAACAGAAGACGAATCCGGAGGCTGAAACCAATTTGTACCCGGTAACTATGTACTGATGATTTCCTCTGCTATTTAAAAACCGGTGACCGTATTGAACCGGGCTTACGATTGCGTCATCGTATCACGATCTTCCGCGCCATAAAATGTCAATTCCGACCCCGGATAAAAATACTTCAGGATTTCCCGGTAATTGTATCCCAGTTCGCCGAGCTGCTTGGCGCTATATTGACACAGTCCGACGCCGTGCCCCCAGCCGAACCCCTGAAACAGAAACCGGTCTCCTCTTTTTTGCACAGCTTCGATTTTGGTACTCTTGAACTTCCCCGGGTTCATCCACATGCGAAAATCGGCCGACGATACGGCAATGCGGGTCTTGCCGCTGCGGAACTCAAAGCGCCGGGCACGCCCGCTCGCATCGATTTCGAGCAGCCGGATTTCATCCAGACTCGCAAGATTCCCCGCGCCGTGAGCGCGCAGCACATTCAGAATATCGGCGGACGCAAAATCGTCCTTCCAGCGGTAATGTTTGGAAGCGGCCGAAAATTCCGTCTGGACTCCCATAAGAGACGGATGAGGTTCGATATTCCAGATATAATCGGCACGGGTCGTGGCACCGCCCGACGTCGAATGAAAAAAAGCGGGAAAAATTTTCCCGCGGTACGTCAGGACCTCGCCCCGCGTTTCATGGATCGCCGCGTCCGTGCTTGGTTTTTCAATGGATTTACCGTGATAAACCTGGCTCGACACATCCTGCTGGACATCATAGGGTTCGGCGCGGTTTTCAATCATTCTGAAAAGCGCGTAGGTCCGGGATGCAACGGCCTGCGCCTTGAGCGCGTCTTTGGCCCAATCCGGATTGGCTTCCCAAGGCAGGACGCCGCGCAAATAATCTTCAAGAGGAAGTTCGTTCACGACCATCATCTGCCCGTTGCCAAGCGGCCGGAATGTAAGGGAAAAACGGTAGGGTTTTCCGTCCAGCAAGACGCTGCCGTCCGTACTTTCGACCGTGACCGGGGCGCTGCGGAAAATTTGAGCGCCCAGACGGATCGCATTATCCTGGGCCACAACCGGGGTCGCCGCCATGCGGTCCCCGCGAAAGAGAGGGCGGCGATTACGGTCGAGCACCCAAAAAGGCTTGTCCGTTTCGATATTGACCGGACCGGACTGCTTGCGGACAAGTACGCGCACATCGTGCACCGTCGAAGCATCCTCGGGAAGCTCCAGAGAGGACTTCCGAGGGGGCGTTTCCGAAACCGCGAGCGGCGCGAGCACGGTAAAAAAAACAGGTACGCAGACAGCCCAAACACGAAATAAACGTTTTATGGGATCCCCGAGCACGGATTGCCTCATTTCATGACCTTGTTTGGTGCTGCGGACGTGACGTACAATCCGCCGGAAATATTCGTTTGACTGATTTTTGCGGAAATAAAAAACCCGCAATCCTGATTACGGGTCGCGGGTTTTTATCTTGCTGCGATGAAAAACTTGTCGGCCGCAAATATCCGGTTTACTTAATACCGCCCTTCAAATAAACCTTCAGCCGGCTCCAGGTGTTCCGGCCAACCACACCGTCCACCTCAAGACCATTATCTTTTTGAAACGCACGGATCGCCGATTCGGAACCCGAACCGATTTTACCGTCAATCACACCGGAATAGTAACCGGCGTTCTTAAGTGCCGTCTGAATATCCAGCGCATTCAGCTCAAATCCAGAAGGCGTGCGATAAACCGGTCCGCCCCCCACCCCGGAAGCAGAACCGGAAATTGACGGGGCCATGATAGACTGCGGCTGGCTCTGCATCGAGGAGCGCATGTCCTGGAGTTCCATGTCCAAACGCGACACTTCATCCGTGAGCACGCCCACTTGAGCCTGGAGCGAGTTCACGCTGCGTTTTACTCCCTTACTGCCGGAGCAACCGGTTGTGGCCACTAACAAAATTGCGAATGCTAAAAATCCAAAGCGAGACAAACTGCTCATTTTTGTTTCTCCTTGACGCTGGTCAGCGACTGTTGATCCATTCAGAATTTATCAATGATTACGGGTGACCCGCAAATGACCGAGACACTTTATCAAAACCTTCCCAAAAAATCAATCAGGAAGTCTTGCGCTTTTAAGAAAAACAGCCCGGTAGAAATGCCGAGGGGGAAAAAAGTCAACCGCCCATCAACCGTGCCGATCCGGTGAGAAAAGACATTTAGCTTAAAAAACCGTGTTTGATGTTATGAATTACAATATTTTGGTCGCAAAAAGAAGAAATTCGGTATGGGAGACCATCCTCTGGACCGGACGTGTTTTTCCCGCCCTGGCCAGGATCGGGCGCTCCAGAAGCTCTACGGCTTCAACGCGAATAAACCCTTGGCGGCGAAAGGCTTCCGCCGCATTCTCGATCTGATTGAACGTCGGATTCAGGCTGGCAAGCCGGGCGCTTCCTTTGAGTGCCTTATGGACCGTTTCGGCTTCTTCCCAGGGCGTGGGAATATCCAGAATGGCGGCATCAAACTCCCTTTCGGCAAAAGGCTGCCCGGCTTCACGCTGGCAAAACGTCACAACATTTTCCAGCCCGGCGCGCTTGATATTTTTGACGGCATTTTTAGGAAGGTCCAGGCGGCGGTCATAAGTCACGACGTGCCCCTCGGACCCGACCGCCTGCGCAAGCGCCATGGTCAGCGATCCTGAACCCGTGCCGACTTCCAGCACGCGGCTTCCGGGCCGGATCCCCAGCTTCATCATCAAATAAGCCGCGTCTTTCGGATAAATGATCCCGCTCTCACGGCTGGCTTTCATCATCAAGTCTTCCATTGTCGGCCGCAAGCAATGCCCCTCACCGTGATCGCAGATGACTTTAGATCCGTATTCCTTGCCGATCCACTCCTCAAGATGAACGGGTTTGCCGCAGTGTACCGGCAGCTGCCGGCCTTTGACGACTTCGACAAGATAAGTCACTTCATCCTTTTCAAAGGAAAACAGCACAACGCTCCCTTCGCGGATGATGTTATCGAGACCTCGTGAAATTAATGCTTCGCTCACCGCATTCTCCTACCAGGATTTCGTTTGGGCCAGCCGTAGAAGTTCCGTAAAATCACGGACAACCGCGGCCGGATGGCGTTTCAAATCTTCAACCGGCATGAAGCCGTGCCCCACGAGTACGGTTTCCACACCCGCATTGCTTCCGGTTTCAAAATCAATCGTGCTGTCCCCGATGAGAAGAATTTCATCAAGTCCGCAGTGTTGGTTTTTCTGAAGACTGTGGATGGCCGAGGGGTCCGGTTTTTGGGGATATTGCCCGTTGCCGGAGACGATTGTATCAAAAAAAGCCGCGATCCCCAAGGCTTTCAGCATGCCGGAGGCAAAGGGGTCAGGTTTATTTGTGATGACATACTGGCGCCGCCCTTTAAAGTGTTCGAGCACTTCCCGGACGCCGGGATAGATCTGCGTATGGTCCAGCATGTGCCGGACATAATAATCGCGGTAAATTTTGGAACCTTTTTCGATAAGTTTCGGGTCTTTAGTTTCAAGACAGCGGGAAATTAAATAATGAAGCCCCCGCCCCACGTAACTTTCTGCGGCGGCCGGCTCAAGCGGCCTGCGGGACATCGCGCCCATCATGTGGTTTACCGCCTCAACGATATCGCGGCGTGTGTCGACCAGGGTTCCGTCCAGATCGTAAAAAATCAGTTTTTTCATCGCGGCATATTGTAGCGCTGGAAATGAAAACGTCCAATTAACATCTTGTAGTCCGGACAGGCCGCCGTATCGATTTTATCTAGAAGCAGTTTCATAAGCATTTGTAACTCGTTATGAAGACATTCCCGGCTGGTTTTTCATTAAACCAGCACGGGAGAGTGCGAGGGCCAATGAAGCCCTCGTCATTCCCGCGGATTTTTTCCGCCAAAGGCGGATCAGCCTCAGGCTGAAGCGGGAATCTCCGCCTGAGGCGGACCCGCCGCGCAATTTGGCGGGCAGTCACAATTTCGTGGATCCCCGCTTATCCGCCGAAGGACGGATCCGCCTTGGGCGGAATACATGCGGGGATGACAAAAAAAACACACTGCCGATATTGCACTTACGCAAACTTATGAAACCGCTTTTAATCCATCCGCCCTGCTTTTTTGAGGTGGGTCTCCAGACTTTGCTGGGCTTTTTCAAAGGCCGAGCGAATCAACTTCTGATTCTTCCCCGACATAAACCCGGCCCGTTTCTGCATCCGCCTGAGATCATCGGCGCTGTGGCGCAGCATTTTACGGCTGCGGCCTTGCGCAACTCCATGCTCTTTATCGAGGATCATAATGGCCCGTCCGAGGTCTTGAATAACGCGCGGACCGCTTGCCTGCGGAGATTTTTCCATCATCCCGAAAGCGTCCTCCTTAAACCCGATAAAACTTTTAAGCGCCGGGTCCTGCCCCGCCGCAGCCTGCGGCAAAAACAGACCGAGAGCAATTCCCAACAGAATCATGCGATAAACAGAGGGGAAAATTTTCATAGCGTATGGATTGTACTTCGTTTTAGAAGGAAATTCCGGAATTTTTAAAAAGTCCCCGGCGGCTACAAAAGCCGGCCGAGGTATTTCAGCACGTCGATTTCCGTGATGATTCCGATCACATGCCGGTCCGCGTCAACGATCGGGATGCAGCCGTATTTGCGGGCGGCCATAATCTTGATCGCTTCTGAAAGTCTTTCATCCGGCCCCATAAAAAAAGGATCGTGCGCCATCACCCGGGCAAGAATAAATTTGTTCAGTTGTTCGGGGTCGTAAAAATAGCCGTCATCTGTCATACGGGGAGAATAAACGCGGTAGAGATCGCGTTGTGTGACAAGACCTATCAGACAATCCTGATGATCCACCACGGGAAGATGGCGGATGCCCTTACGCTCGAATTTTTCGGCCACGCGGCTGAAGGAATCGTCGCTGCGGATGGTTTCAACCGGCGATGTCATGATCTGCTTGAGCGCAACATTAAACATCACAGCCCTCCTTCCTGCGGATAAAAAAGGCCGGGCGTCTTTTGGAGGACACCCGGCCCTTTTGAAATTCAAAATCCAAATACTCTTACAGGTTACCCTTTGTCGCGGAAACGGCGCAGCGTCAAAATATCCCACGTCGTGTTCGTGACCGTCTTCACGCCTTTGACCGACTCATCCCTTACCCGGCGTACAGGATCGAGCACAGGATGCATGGGATCCGTGACAACGCGATAACCCCGGTCAATCCCCCGGTTGGTGACGTCCAGGATTCGGCCCGTATCTTCGATTGGTCTCAGATCCGAGTTCATCCGGTCTTCGATAAATCCGTCGACCGTTGCGCTCATTCCGCAGAATCCAGGCACGGCCCCAACCATCATGAGGACCGCCATCAAACATGCAATTTTCTTCATATGTGACCTCCTTCGGAGCCGGCGACGGCTCCACCCCCCGAACGATAATGCCTTCGATAACGGACCGGGTTTAACCCGATACCCAAGTAACGTCCGATAATCCTAAAACAAAGTGTACCTGACCAAAAGCTGAAATGCCATGGCTGAAGTGCAGGCTAATGACATCACAACTCATTTTGGTGTATTAAGTTATGGCTATACTGTGGAATGACTGTTTTTGTTATAGCGCCAAGTCAACCTTGTTTTGACGGGTACGCGGCACTATGACCGCTTGAAATGGCAACACTCAATTTCAAGCGTTAAGGCGCATTAGTCCGGTTGTCTCATCGATTAGGTGAATCGATGAGACAACCGCTTTGGACGCATGGGGTTGCATCCAAAGTTTTGCGCCCGTGTTTTAACAGGGCGCAA
>MHFC01000130.1:21270-22258 GCA_001804025.1 Omnitrophica bacterium GWA2_52_8
CTCTGGGGTGCAAATGGAAAAGTCCATTTGCACCCCAGCCTCATCGAGGGTATTTCTCATTGGCGATGAGAAATGCGGGTTAAAAGGTTTTTTATAAGGAGACAAGCACGGTGCTGTGTTCCGATTCATAAAAATTATTGAAACACAGTCCTAGACCGCTTTGGAGGTGTTTTCCAATACCCATGCTTCCCATTGCGCAGGACGTGGAAAGAAAAAAACAATCGCGGCAAGCGCGATGGCTGAAAGAAAATAAAAATCACCGATGGCATGCGTCAGGAACATCAAAATCAGTCCGTAGATTGCCGTGGCCTGCGAAAGCGCCATGATCGCCAGCATCCCCTGCATCCTGCGCCGGCACAGGTTCTCGATGACCGCATCGGTGAGTTTGGCTGCGGGAATGCGTTCTTTGCGCTCCAGCATAAACGTTTGAATGAAGGGAGCAACGCCGATGTGCGTGATCGCGATGAGATACATCACCAGCCGCAGAATCCCGTAATGCTGGATCGGATGCGCGGCCCCGGCAAGTTTTTTTTCGAGGACGGAAGCAATCATCGAATACAATAGAATAGCGACCGACATGGCCCCGGCTGTTATCGCCGCCGTTAGGTACTGTCTTTGAATCGCTGCTTTTTGTGCCGGGGTCAGCATGAGAATTTTTATAGGTTTTAAATTTTGAGCCCGAATACCAAAAGTCTGTTTAAAGGCGTCACCCCAAAAGCTTGCGCCCGACGGCAACGGTCTTAACGATTTCAATCAGCTCGATCACGTCGAAGGGTTTTGAGACGGGTTCCAGACACCCCGCCTTCTTCAGCCCGGCACGCACCTGGTCGGAAACGGAGCCCGTCAGCACGGGGATGACTGCCGGCGGATGGCTCCGGCGGCAAAGTTCCGCGGCAATTCTCTCGCCGGTTTGATGTCCCGGAAGGCGGAGGTCAAGCAGGACAATATCGGCAGGATTCTCAAGAAGATCCTTGAGCGTTTCCGGTTC
>MHFC01000130.1:22295-22643 GCA_001804025.1 Omnitrophica bacterium GWA2_52_8
CTTCATATTCCGTTCCCACTTCAGGCCCGAGCACCTGGGATCCGAGCTTCGCATTGATTTTGGCTTCCATCACATCAAACTGGAAAGGCTTCGTAACGACATCATTTTCACTAAGCCCGTATTCGCGCAAGCGGGGCTCAAATTTCGGAAGATACCCGGTCATGATAATCGTCGGAGGAATCGGCAGTCCCGCCTTCCGGATCTGGTTAAGCACTTCAAATCCGTCCATGGAATGCATTTTCAAATCGAGCAGCATCAATTTAACCGAAAAATTCCGCAGGGCATCAACGACCGCGGCCGGGTCCTGGGTCGGAAGCGGTTCCCCGTTCCTTTTGCGGAAATGGTCCT
>MHFC01000130.1:22728-29655 GCA_001804025.1 Omnitrophica bacterium GWA2_52_8
TCGAAAAAACCCGCTTTCGCAAGCAATTTCCGGATATGGCTTAAAAATACCGCCGGCTGAATGCCGTCGGGTTTCAGCAGATAATCGTCGGCCCCCATGCGTTTGACTTCCTGTTCGATGCCCATATCAATGTAACCCGTAATGGCAACGGCCGGAGACCCCGGAAATTTTCTTTTGAAAAATTCCAAGACTTCGAGTCCCGTCGTACGCGTCGAAAGCTTGAGGTCCACGACCGCAAGATGGATGCGGCGGCCCGAATCAATGACCTGCAGCGCCTCTTCGCCCGTCAAACAGGCACGCACCGTCATGTTCATTTCTTCCAGCTGTTCCTTGAGAAAATCGCAAATTTCCCCTTCATTATCGACCACAAGCGCCTCAAGCATTTGCCGCCGCCTCCTGAATTATTTCAGGCATCGGAAGCTTGAGAATAAAAGTCGTTCCCGCGCCCGGTTTGCTTTCGGCCACGATAGAACCCTTATGGATGGATTCAATCATATGCTTGACGATGTAAAGCCCCTGTCCCTGCCCGGCGGCCCCGATGCTGTTATCGGCTTTTTGTTTGGTCGAAAATCCCTGTTCCCAGATTTTCGGCAGAACCTCGGGAGGAATGCCGGGCCCGTTATCGATAAATTCGATGCGCACCATGCGCCGGTCTTCCGTGTCCACATTCGCACGGATCACGATTTTGCGTTCACGCTGATTGCCCATGGCCTCGTAGGCATTTTTGATCAGGTTCAAAAAAACCTGCATGAGCTGGTCCTGATTGCCGAGGATGAGCAGGTTTGAACCGAAATCCAGATCAATCGTGCAGCCGCCAAGATTTTCTTCATAAGTCGAAAACCGCGCGGCCTCAATCGACTGACGGCAAAGAACGTACAAACTAAGGGCGCTTAACTCACCTTTTGTATCGCGCAAAATATCGGTCAGCGTCCGGATCACGGCGTTGATACGCTGTGCCGAGCGCCCGGCCCGGCTCGCATCATCTTCGATCTGGAAGAGCAGCTTGTCGAGTTTTGTTTTTATATCGCCCGGCAGCAAGCCGGCATTTTCAGCGAGCAAATTTTTGAGCTTTATCATTTTATCTTTATAAATATCTTCGGACCGGTAAATGACCGTCGAAAGCGGATTATTGACTTCGTGACCGATCGCCTTGGCCATCCCGACCATCGTCGCCTTCTTTTCGGCCACGATCAGCGACGCCTGGGCCACCTTGAGTTTGTCGTGAGCATGTTCCAGTTCGCTGTTAATTTCAGCCAAAAGCCGCGAGCGCTCGACCGCTTCATCGTACAAGCGCGCATTTTCAATCGCAATCGCCGACTCCTGCGCCAGGCTGTAAAACACATCCAGTTCTTCCTGGGTATAGGCCTCATCGGATTTTTTAGGGCCGAGCAGGAGCACATTGCGCAGGCTCGCTTCGCGCTCGCCCGGTTCCATCTCCTTGCCCATTCCCGCTTCACTGATCCGGCGGCGCAAAAAACTCGGGACAATGACCTCCACCTTGTTTTCTTTTAAAAATTCGAGGACTTTAGCGACCACGGCCGCATTTTTCCCATTTCCCTGCAGATCCTCAAGCTGCGCCCGTTCCACCGGCCGGCCCCGCTCTTCAAGATATTTGATGACCGCGTCATCCGACCAGATGATTCTTGATAAATGCTCAACGCGTGCGCGCTCGCCCCGGCGCGCGCGCATAAAAAAACTTTTATTGTCGCGCGTCCGCAAATAAACCGCCGCGCTGGTGATCCGGCATTTGGTCACCAAAAACGCCACGATCCGGCGCGAAAGCCATTTCAGGCTTTGCACCAGTGCAATCGCCTCGCTGGCCTGCGTTACAATCTCCGTAATTTTGAACTTTTTCTGAAATAAAAACCGGTCGGTGAGGTTGATAAGTAGATTTTTTATCGGCTCGTACAGGAAAATTGCAATCGCGACGCTCAACACGGTGGTTACCGGCATCGGGATTCTGAAATATCTCCCAATCACCCCCTGCGTGAGCGCCATCACCCCCGCCCCCGCTACTGCCACCGCCGTAAACAGCCCGGTGAAGACAATCGTTTTGCGGATAATGAAATCCAGATCCCAAAGCCTGTAATGCAAGATTGCATAAGCAATAAATGCAACGTAAAACGTAACGAGAAAATTAAATATTGGCGGTACGGGAATGTTATACCAAAGGAAATAATTAGTACTGCCGCCTGCATAAGCTATTAATGTTCCAATGGCGACAATTCGGAACTGATTTTTTCTAACTACGTTTCTTTCCAAATACGCACGCCTGAACAACAAAATATGTGCTATCACCACGGTCGCAACAAAGTAAATCTGGAATATATGATAAAGCGGCCCCGGTATAGGCCACCAACGAAACCAATATCTTGGCACCACTTTTTCTATAAATAGCGGCGTCATGTCCAATAACAGATAACTAGCGCTGAACAAATAACAGGCCCGGATTAACAGGACAAATTTCTTGTTAATCCCCAAGTAAACGACCGTAAAATGTAAAAATGTTGATGGGATGACTATCGCACCCGCCATCAAAAAACGAGCCCAAAACAGAGCGCCGGAATAGCCGGGTGTAAACAACCACATAAAATAACCCCAAGACCAAAAAGCAACGCTGAGCGACCAAAACGCAAATATTTTATTTATTTTTCCGGCAGGATTTTTTAAATAAAGGAACACGGCAAGCGATAAGCACGAAATAGTATTGACTGCGCCTGTGAGCCCGCAAAACAATTGTACCGTTGACATCATTTTCTTTTAAGCCCTGGCAATAATGTATTGCATGACCCCTTGTTGTTCGTAAGCAAATGTTAATTGAGACTTGTCAAATCCGGCATCCAGAAATATCCGCCTAAAATTATCATCGTCCCGGTAGATCAATTCCCAGTCCGCAACCCACTCCATAAAATAGATCGATGGATTACTGAACTTATCGCGGACATCTGAGATTGCCAAAGTCCCGCCTTTTTTCAGAAGCTTTTTTAAGTTTGATACCAGCCGCACAGCCACTCTGTAATCCAGGTAATCAAAAAGCCCGGTAGAATAAATAAGGTCGTATTTTTGAGGAATTTTGGCTTCAATATCCTTAATTAAAGCCATTCGAACAGCATTTTCCCTGAAATAATGTAACTGCGGGTATCGGCTGTTAAGCTTTTTTGCATAATCAATGGCGTGTTGGTCCGCGTCATAACAATGGACTTCCCCTTCGGTTCCCTGGAATTCGTGACCAGCGTAGACTTCATGCAGATCACGGCAGGGTCCAGATGCGAGATCCAGAAGATAATACTTTTGGCTTTTCGCATCTCGAATGGCTTCTGCAATCAACCTTTTAAAATCCTCCTTTCGATTTCTAACGGCAACACAGATGGTTGACATCTGAAAATAATTGTCGTAAAGGCGGTCAAACCCTATGGAAACAGGATCGTTTTGATAGATCATATCAATAATTTCAAAATCACCGGCATAACCATAGGGCTTTCCCAAACTATGCTGCAAATATTTACCGGCAACGAAGTCGGCCCTGAACCGCTCAACGAACAATCGTTTGAGTTTGTAAACTTTTTCTTCCTTTCCATGGGCTGAATTTTCTTTTTCAAATAACATCAACTCTCTGAAAATACCATTGATTTCCTGATTGAATTCGCTTTGAAAGCGCCCCCACTCGTGAGGATTTTTTTTGAGGCTCGCTTTTATTTCGGCAACCCGTCTTTTATAATCCCGTACTTTTGATCTAAAGGTCATAGTGCTCTCGCCACCCGCATATTGTGTTTAATTAAGCTTCCGGCATGGATTTCTTGACCGCCAAAAGAATTTCCTGAATATCAAAAGGCTTATGAAAATAACCGGCAGGATTAAATTCCTTTGCCTTTTTTTCGGTGTTTGTATCGGCATACCCTGTTACGAATATAATTTTAAAATCAGGATTCTTTGAAATCTTCCTGATGCGCTGGACGGTTTCGACGCCATTGATACCTGGCATACGGATATCACAAATAATGAGGCCAAAACTCTCCTCGGTTGCGATAATCTCTGCATCCAGACCGTTTCTGGCGGTATAAGTCTCATAACCGCTCTTTTCCAGCATATTCACAAACGTTCGCGTCAATATCTCTTCATCATCAACAATCAGAATTTTCTTCTTTGCCATGGCGTAATTCCTTTTCCGGTCGATTCAGACTTCTGTTCAACTGCTGTGCCAAATATCACTTTTGCCGTTAGCCAAAAAATTCGGCGGAGCGATAATAATTGCTGAAACTTTGCGCTTAAAATCCAAAGAGCTTTTGAGAAGATCTGGCATTGTATATCGACCGATCCTGACAACGGTTAAACCAGATTTATTGCAAGCTCATGTTTTACAATGAGTTATGCGGATAAACTACGGGAATATCGGCCAACATTCAACTCCTTTTAAATCTTGGAGTTACAGCCGGGTTGCCACGGGCAGCGTTACGCGGTCCCTGTAAATGCGAAGTTTTCTGCCACATGCATAATTCATTTCACCGAATTGTTGAGCCTCAGCTAACCGTAGACACGGGAAGGGTTTTAAGAGTTTAGGGATTGTGAGGCTTGGGTCGGGCTGAAAGCCCGCTAGTACCTCATGACACTTGAAATTGGGGGCAAGCAATTTCAAGTGTCGTCGTGTACAGTACCGCCTACCCCCAAAATCAAATGTCGGGCGGTACTAGCCCGCATTTCTCATCACCAATGAGAAATGCCCTCGCGGAGGCTGTGGTGCAAATGGGTTTTTTCATTTGTACCCCAGGGGTTGTCTTTTGCGCCCTGTTAAAACGCGGGCGCAAAACTTTGGATGCAACCCCATGCGTCCAAAGCGGTTTTCTCATCGATTCACCTAATCGATGAGAAAACCGGACTAGCCCCCGAAAGGAAGGCTGAGATGGAAAGACATACGCCGTTATGCATTAGCTGTCGCATGGTTGACTGTAACATTTACTTTTTTGGCCAAATGACGCAAAAGTTAAAACTTTTATTCCTTATCCATCGGCAGATACGTTTTTAAATTCAAATGACATTTTTGTCTAGTTGGCGGCAGCCTTTATATTACAATTTTGTACATCGATCAATATGACCGCCTGTCTGTCTCTATAGCGGGCCTATAGTATCCGACCTGGCACGCGTTATGCATTCCCCCGCCTATCCATGATCTGCTAAACCGGAAATTGTTCCCGGTAAGAGTTTGATTCATGACCCGGATATTCCGTCCGGGAAGAAAGGAAAAGGAGAAAATCGAATATGGAAACCAAAGTGATGGTCGATACCCTTTGGACGCTCATTACCGGGATGCTCGTATTTTTTATGAACCTCGGCTTTGCCTGCGTCGAAAGCGGTTTCTGCCGTAGTAAGAATTGCGTCAATATTCTCTCCAAGAACTTCATTGTCTTTGCCTGTTCCACCGTGTCTTTCTGGTTGCTCGGCTGGGGACTGATGTTCGGGGATGGGAGTTCTTGGTTCGGTTTGGAGGGCCTTTGGATGATCGGCGGCGCCGATAACAGCCCGGCCACCGGAGATGCGTATCAGGGTGTTTACAGCGCAATCGCCTGGACGGGAGTGCCTCTTCTGGCCAAGTTCTTCTTTCAGCTGGTGTTTGCCGGCACGGCAGCGACGATTGTATCGGGCGCAGTCGCAGAGAGAATCAAATATGTTTCGTTTATCCTCTTTTCATTTGTGCTGGTCGGTTTGATCTACCCGGTTTCAGGACACTGGATCTGGGGCGGCGGCTGGCTCGCGAAACTGGGCATGTGGGATTTCGCGGGCTCAACCGTGGTCCACTCTGTCGGAGGATGGGCGGCATTGGCCGGCATTCTTGTACTCGGACCGAGACTGGGCAAATACGGCAGCAAGGGTGAAATCACGGCCATTCCGGGACACAACCTTTCGCTCGCAACAATCGGCGTTATGATTTTGTGGCTCGGCTGGTTCGGGTTTAACCCCGGAAGCACGATGGCCGCAGACCCGCGCCTGATCGCACATATTTGCGTGACAACGAATATGGCAGCGGCAACGGGCATTCTTTCCTCGACGCTGATGTCCTGGGCACTCCTGAAGAAGCCGGATCTGGGCATGACCATCAACGGCTGTCTGGCCGGTTTGGTTGCCATCACGGCGCCCTGCGCATTTGTCAGCGTCGCAAGTTCAGCCCTCATCGGCTTAATCGCGGGTGTCATTGTTGTTCTCGCTGTGATCGCTTTTGATAAATCCCACATCGATGACCCCGTGGGTGCGCTCTCAGTCCATTTGGTCAACGGTGTTTTCGGAACGATCTGCGTCGGTTTCTTTGCCGAAGATTGGGTCAGCCCGGGAACAACGGGTAACGGCCTCCTTTTCGGCGGCGGGACCACGCTTTTGATGGCCCAGCTGACAGGTATCGCAGCGGTCGCGGCATTTGTTTTCTTCGGCTCGCTTGCCGTCTGGCTTGTCATCAAGGCCGTTGCCGGGGTGCGCGTGAGCCTGCAGGAAGAAATCGAAGGTCTGGATATCGGCGAGCACGGCAACTTCGCTTATCCGGAATTTGTTGTCCGTAAATTATCTTATGCGTTCCCTACGTCCGGCGGACCGAACCCGTCCGCACCGAAGGGGCCGCACCGCAGAGAGGAGGCTCTTGTATGAAAAAGATCGAAGCTATTGTCCGGCCTGAAAAACTGGAATTTGTACGCAAGAGTCTTGAAGCCGCGGGGTATCCCGGAATTATGATCACTGAAATTCAGGGCCACGGCAAACAGCGCGGCTTTACCCAGCAATGGCGCGGCGAAGAATACCGCGTCGACCTGCTGCCGAAAGTCAAGGTCGAGATCGTCGTGAATGACGGGGATGTCAAGCGCATCCTCCAGACGATCATCTCCTGCGCGAAAACCGGAAACGTCGGCGACGGCAAGATCTTCGTTTATGACGTCGCGGAAGCGGTCCGCA
>MHFC01000131.1:0-283 GCA_001804025.1 Omnitrophica bacterium GWA2_52_8
AGCTCTTCATTTTGCAAACGCAGCGCTTCCTCTGCAGAAGTCCTTTTCTCAATTTCACCCTCACGCTGCACAACCGTTTCCCGCAAAGCCGCCAGTAATTTCTTGAAATGTTCGATCTCGTTTTCATAAGCCTGCAGGCGCGCATCTCTCCCGGCCTGCTCGTAAGCCCAGGCCTCTCTCTCAGACGCAAAGTCTTTTATCAACTGCCCTTTTTGGTTTTGCAGCTCTTCGTATTCCTTTTGAAGATCTTGTACATGCTGCGCTTCCCGGCCAATCTGATCTT
>MHFC01000131.1:300-19373 GCA_001804025.1 Omnitrophica bacterium GWA2_52_8
CTCTCGTAATCTTCGCGCAATTCTGCCATTTGCCGCTGCATCGTCTGCCGTTCTTCCTCAAATGCCGCTTTAATCTCCAGCAATTCGCCGTGAGTGCGGCTCTGCGCCTGCCCGCTGTCATCCGCCAGTTTGTCATAAGCGGCTTCCAGCGCCTTGACTTTGATCTGCCATTCTTTCTGCGCTTTTTCCCATTCCTGGATTTCTGCAAGCCGGCGCGACTGCATGGCCTCGTGCTTCAGCAAAACATCTTCGAGCTGATGGATCCGCTGGCGCGCGGACTCAATCCATTGCTGCAGGGACGGAAAATCCCGCAGCGTGTCCGTCACCCCCTGCAAAAGCTCTGCGATCACGCTTTGATGTTCGCGGATGACGACTTCCCATCGTTCCTCCTCATCGACAAACAACTGCCAGGCTTCTTTGATGCCGGGCGACGGCGCGTCGGCCGCTTGTTTAATGTGAAGATGCAACGACTTCATAATCTCGAAACGCTGCTTTTGAAATTGCAAGGTTTCATTGCGGATCCGATTGCTTTTTTTTGTCATATCATCGGCACGCTTGTGCCACACATCCGTACTCTGAAGGCTCGTCAACACTTCTTCGGGAAGAGAAGCCCGTGATGGATCTCCCGCAGCATCAGCCGCGGACTTGCTTCCGTTTTGCTTGTGAACAGCACTTTGATTTTTTACATCTTTCTGTTTTTCCGCGCCCGGAATCTCAGGAGCGTCGATCTCAGGGCCGCTTAAAACACTTTTTTGAAACTGCAGAAATTTGTCGGAACGGCTCCACGATGTTTTAAAACATCGCCGCACATAGTCGGGATCACAGCTCGCTTGGGCATGAATGCCGGAAACTCTTAAGGCTTTTTGCAGCGCGGTCGCTTCGGCCTCCTGCAGCCCGTCGAACAAAACCATGGGCGTTTTGGCAAGCAGTTTGCGGGAATCATTAAACGATATAAAGAAAAGCTGGGCGACTTTAAGCGCGGTCGGGTATTTTTCGTTCTTTTCTATCAGCGGAAGGACGATGGTCCAGGATATATTTTGAGGGGCTGTCTCTGACATAATATTAATTTTCAAAGTCCGGCTCAGCATCGGACAAAGACGGATTTGAATTTTCTTAAGCGGTTCCCTTTAACCGTTGATACTGCTTGCGGTTACATTTACTTTTCCGGGACATTTTCGCACGAAGTAAGCGTGATTAAAAGGAAAATTATCGCAGGAAAATTATCGCATTCCGGCTGACATTATAAGCAGATCGATCAATCACTTCTTTTATTGATCAGGGGTGGCTGATTTGGGGACGGCCGGAAGGCTTTCTCAGTTTGAGGGATTGGAGCTGGCTCTGCCAAATGAAGCATTCCAGGCTTCAAGCGGGGTGCCCGCGGGGTGGATGGTCTCATACTCCGCCGGCACCGGAAACGGGAATGTCAGGATATCATAAACCCCGGCAAGGATCCGGCTGCCCCCGACGACGATTCCTTGCAAGATACCGCCCGTATAAGCCGAAAACGAGGTTTCTGATTCGCGCACGCGTGCCGGCTGGAGGAGCAATTCTATAGGAGAGAAAACAATCTGTTCGATCCCGTTTCCCAATTTAATCAAAGGGTTAGATCCAGCATAAATCGAATCGGAGGGCAAAAAAAATGCACAAAAAAAACCGCACAGGCACATCACCCGGACTGCCGGTTTCATCAGGATGCAAACTGTTTGCGGGCCTCTTCAAGAATCGGCAGGATGCCTTCCAGCTCGTCCTGAGTTAATCGCCCGAGTTTGGCAAAGCGGACATTGCCTTCTGCGTCCGTATTCTCGCGGGTAATCTGGAGTTTTTTGGCCCCTTGGTTATAGGAAAAGATCCCGACGGAAATTTTCCCTAAATCATTCTCCCAGGTTTTACCCCAAATTCTCTGGTCTAACTTTGGATCATAAGGCATTGCGACTCTCCTTTTGAGATGATTTGAAACCGGAATTAAGCTCCGTCCATGTCGACCGATAAAAATGAATGCTGCGGTCTCCGCAGATTTTCCATGACTTTAAGCGGCCCGGAGCTGATCAACGCTTCCTTTAATCTCGGCGATCTAACCCGCCAACTTAACTTGAAAATCAAACGGCATTCATTCCGGACACGGCTGCCGGCTACATTGATGCTTCTGACCGTCCTCCGCTGAGGCCGGAACCCTAACCTTCCGGCCTGATGTTTATGACTGTATGACTGCTGACTAACCCGCATTTCTCATCACTAATGAGAAATGCCCTCGCGGAGGCTGTGATGCAAATGGGCTTTTTCATTTGTACCTCAGGGGTTGTCTTTTGCGCCCTGTTAAAACGCGGGCGCAAAACTTTGGATGCAACCCCATGCGTCCAAAGCGGTTTTCTTATCGATTCACCTAATCGATGAGAAAACCGGACTAAATCCGGCACTCGCACGAACCCGCCGAAAAATTTCGTTTAACTCATGCCCGCAGCACCGGATTATAGGACAAGTCAGCCCGCAATTCGCCATAGATTCTCTGATTCTGAGCCAGAGAAGTTCCCCAGCACCCTTGACCGGCTTCGATAACATCGTGTATCATTTGTATAAATATATAGCAAGAAATATCACTAATAATCATTAGTTAACCCAGTGGGTTAATAAAATGAAGGAAACCAGCTTTCTTGAAGGCCTCGCCAAAATGTTTGACCGGGCCGCCGTAGTTCTCGGAATTCCCGCCGGCCTGGCCCAGCAAATCAAAACCTGCAATGCGGTCTATCAGATCACCATTCCTGTGGAATTTCGCGGAGATTACCATATCTTTAAAGGCTGGTGCGCAGTGCACCACGAGCACCGGCTCCCGACCAAAGGCGGCATCCGCTTTTCTCCGACGGTTTCTCAGGAAAGCATTGAAGGCTTGGCGGCCCTCATGACTTACAAATGCGCAATCGTCAACGTGCCGTACGGCGGCTCCAAGTGCGGTTTGCAGATTAATCCTCATGAATTTAACGAAGCGGAATTGGAACGTATCACCCGCCGCTTTGCCAAAGAACTCATCAAAAAAAATTTTATCAGCCCAAGCGAAAACGTCCCGGCCCCGGATATGGGGACCTCACAGCGCGAAATGGCCTGGATTGCCGACACCTACCGCACCCTGCGGCCGGGTGATATTAATGCCATCGCCTGCGTCACCGGGAAACCGCGTGCGCAAGGGGGCATCGCCGGCCGCGAAGAAGCGACGGGCCGAGGCGTTCAATACGCTCTGCGGGAATTTTTCCGTCACCCGGACGATGCGTCAAAAGCCCATCAGCACGGTGATTTGACCGGCAAACGGGTAATCGTTCAGGGATTGGGAAAGGTCGGTTATCACGCCGCAAAATACCTGCAGGAAGAAGACGACTGCCGCATCATCGCCGTTATCGAACGTGACGGCGCACTCGTGAATGAAAAGGGGCTGGCCGTTGAAGAGGTGAAAAAATATTTGCTGGAAACCGGCGGGATCGCGGGATACCCCAACGGTCATTATACGGTCGACGGCAAGACCGTTCTCGAGCATGACTGCGACATTCTCATACCAGCCGCCGCCTCGGACCAAATCACACGCGACAACGCATCACGGATCAAGGCGCCCTTGATTGCCGAAGCTGCCAATGCCCCGGTCAGTTTTGATGCGGACGAAATCTTAAAAAAATCAGGAAAGGTCATTTTGCCCGACATTTATCTGAACGCCGGCGGGGTGACCGTTTCCTATTTTGAATGGATCAAGAACATATCGCACATCCGCTTCGGCCGCATGGACCGCCGCCTGGACGAAAAACGGGGAAGTGAAATCATCAATGCGATCGAAAAAACGGTCGGCAAACAGGTCCCGGAAGAGATTCGCGACCGTATCATTCTGGGCGCTGAAGAGATCGACCTTGTGCGTTCCGGGCTGGATGACACGATGCGGCTTGCCTATCAGGAAATCCGCGATGTGCTTTTGCTTCGAAAAAATGTCCAGGATTACCGGACCGCTGCCTACGTCGTGGCCATTCAGAAAATCCTGGCAGCCCATAAGGAAGTGGGCCTTTGATGATTATTTCCGGGCACAGTCGACTTTAAGGCATTCCCAGCGCACAAGCCCCTGCTCCGGATCAAACCAGAAATAAATTTTTGAAGTGCTGAACCACCCCGTGTTTCCAGGTTTATAGACCCATTTAAGCTCATCGCCGTCATTCATGACCAGCACCGGCTCACCTGCTATATCCAAAACCTTCTGCATCGTCTGCCCCGAAACAATCTTCCCGTCAACAATGCTTTCCCTTAGCTTTTCAAACTGCCGGGTTTCTTGATTCAGGATTTTGTCCTGATCCTCGGCATCCGAACTGACAGAGGCCAGCACTCTTAGGTCTTTGATATCTCCCGGCGAAGCGCAGCTGGAAATTACCGGCAGAAAAAAAGCCGTGAAAACTGCTCTTATCAATCTTGGAAGCGATACGTTCATTTTATCTGTGCAGCTTTGGCTAAATAACAGCGCACAAGTCTTTTAATGTTATGTCATCCCCGAATGCTTGTGTCGGGGATCCAGACTCTGGATTCCCGCTTACAATCCGCGGGAATGACAGCTCACAAATATCAAAAGACTTTTGAACGATTACTTAGTCCCTTGTTTCATTACAGTTTAGTACCTGTCTGGCATTTAATTTTTGTGGGAAGACGGTACTTTGCCCGTTCGAAATGGCAACGCCCACTTACAAGCGTCAAGACGCATTAGCAGGTTTTTTTATAAGGTGACAAGTCCTGTACGGCGTTCCAATTCATCACAATTAAAATGATCAGGTGCTAGGTTTGCGGCTGCCGCTCGATTTTACGGCCGGACATCGAATTGGCAGAAATTCCGTAAAATACTTCGGCTGTTTCCATGAGCGTTTCTGACAAGGTAGGGTGCGGGTGTATCGATTCGGCAATATCTTTCGCCGTCGCACCCATTTCAACGGCAAGAACACCTTCACTGATTATATCTCCGGCCCCGCTTCCGACAATCCCGACACCCAGCACGCGTTCCGTATCGGGATCAAGAATAAGTTTAGTCAATCCGTCCGGCTTGTTGATCGTCAGCGCCCGGCCGAGCGCGGCCCAGGGAAACCGGGCCACCTTAACTTCAATCCCTTTCGCTTTTGCCTCGGCTTCGGTCAGCCCGCACCATGCCACTTCCGGCTGGGTAAAAACCACGGCCGGCATCACGATGTCTTCAAATGCGGTGGCTTCACCACAGAGGTACTCGACAGCAACGCGAGCCTCTTTGACCGCTTTATGGGCCAGCATGACCCCGCCCGCAACGTCCCCGATGGCCAGAATGGCCGGGTCGGATGTCTGCTGATGCACATCCACTTTAACAAAACCCTTTTCATCCAATGCTACTTTTGTATTTTTGAGTCCAAGTTCATCGCAATTGGGCTTCCGCCCTACCGAAACCAAAACGCGGTCGTAAAGCTCTTCCCTTTTTTGCCCCGCCGTCTCGCTGATCACTTTGATTTGTTTGAGGTAAGTTTCCATTTTCAACACCTTGGAACTTAACCGGACTTCCTCAAAATGCGCCAGGGCAAACTTCATCACGGGTCTGACAAGATCGGGGTCCGCACCCGCCAAAATGTTCGGCAGTGCTTCCACGAGCACAATTTTACTCCCGAGGGCCGCGTAAACTGTGCCCAATTCCATCCCGATGTAGCCGCCGCCCACGATCAGCAGACGAGCCGGCACATCTTCCAGTTCCAGGGCTTCGGTGGAGGTCATAATCCGCTTGTTTCCAAGATCGAACGCCTTCGGCATTGCCGGCTCCGAACCGACTGCCAATATGGCTTTCTGAAACCGGACAAACTTCTGGCCTTCTGTGGTTTCAACCCGCAAAGTCCGAGAATCCTCGAGATAGCCGCGCCCGTGCATGACTTCCACACCGCGCATTTTCCCCATGGACCGAACACCCTGGCTAAGTTTGCGCAGAATCGAATCCTTCCAGGACCTCAATTTATCGAGATCGATTTTGGCTTCCCCGAAAGAAATCCCCATCTCTTTCGAATGTCTTACTTCGTTCAAGAGATGCGCGGCATGCAACAGCGCTTTTGACGGGATGCACCCGCGGTTGAGGCAAACACCCCCCAATTCCAGATCTTTTTCGACGAGAATCACTTTTTTTCCGTGGTCCGCCGCATAAAAAGCGGCCGCATATCCCCCGGGACCCGATCCGATAACAACGATTTCTGTTTCGATATATTTCATTTTTTTACTTTGTTTCCTTTTTTAACCGCTAATGGTTTCGTCTCGGAGGATCTTAGCAGAACTTCCGATTCGTCAAATTTTTCGAGGGCCTGAACCAGATCGCTGATGAAACGGGCCGCATTGCCGCCGTCGATGAGCCGGTGATCATAAGACAGGCAAAGCGGCATCAGCGTCCCGATCTCGACACGATGATTTTTGACAACCGGTTTTTCGCGCCCCTGGCCGATGCCGAGAATCGCCGACTCCGGCTTATTAACGATCGGCGTGAAATGCGCACCGCCGATACCGCCCTGGTTTGAAATCGTAAAACTTCCTCCCTGCAAATCTTCCAGCCCGATTTTCCTTTCGCGGGTTTTGCCGGCCAAATCATTGACCTCGCGTGCGATCTCGAGCATGCTTTTCTTGTCAACATCCTTTAAGACCGGGACAATCAGCCCCTGCTCCGTATCCACAGCTATCCCGATATGAAAATAATTCTTAAATACAATTTCCTGGGATGCCCCGTCAATACTCGCATTAAAAATCGGGTGATGCTGAAGTGTCCGCACGACGGCCTTCAGAATAAACGGCGTGAGTGTGAGCTTCACACCGGCTTTTTCATAAGCGGCCATATGCTTATTTCTTAACGCGAGCAACGCCGAAATCTCGACCTCGTCCATCTGTGTCACTTGCACGACAGAACTCCACGACTCGCTCATCTTTTCACTGATTTTTTTCCGGAGATGAGTCATAGGTTCCCGGCGCACCGGACCGAATTTTGAAAAGTCAACCGGCGGACTCGGGGGTCTTACCGCGGCGGCGGGCGGGTAGGCCGCCGGCGCCGCACCGGCCTGCTGTAACTGCTGAATATAATCCCGCAAATCCGCCAGCGTAATACGACCGCCGTGTTCCGTACCACGCACGCGCGCGAGATCAATCCCCAGATCCCGGGCGATTTTTCTGAGCGACGGAGAAGCCGGAGGCGGAATTCCGGGCGGCAGTTGGCCGCCGGCTTGAACCGCTTCATAACGAGCCGGCAAAACGGCGGGCTGCGGCACATTCATAGGAGCCTCACTCGGCGCCGCGGGCGCCTGCCTTTTCAAAGACTCGCCCTGAGCTTGGCTGTCGCCGCCTTCTTCAACAAGGAGCAGCATCACACTTTGACCGATCGTGACAGCGTCTCCTTGAGCAACTTTGATTTTTGCCACTTTCCCGGCCGCCGGTGCCGGAATGGGCGCGACCGCTTTTTCAGTTTCGAGCTCAAGAAGTGTCTGATCCTTCTTCACCGCATCCCCCTCAGACACTAAAATGCTGACAACCGTACCGCTGCTAATCCCCTCTGCCAAATGCGGAATCTTTATTTCCATAATGATCCTTTCACGTCTTTAAACAAATGCCGGATAGGTTTTCTCCGGATCAATCCCCAGGTCCTTGATCGCAGCCTGTACGACACCGGCCTCCACCTCGCCTTTTTTATGCAGCGCATAGAGTGCGGCGAGAACAATCATTTCGGTATCGATTTCAAAAAACCGGCGCAATTTTTCGCGTGTGTCGCTTCGCCCAAAACCGTCGGTTCCGAGAGTCGTCAACCCTCCGGGCACCCAGGGTGCAATTTGGTCGGCGACCATTTTAAGATTGTCCGTCACGGCAATGAACGGACCTTTTTCATCCTTGAGAATATTTAGCAAATAAGACGACTTGCGGGCCTCCGAAGGGTGCAGCATGTTCCAACGGTCCGCCTGAAGCGATTCCGAGCGCAGCCGTTTAAAACTGGTGACGCTCCAGATATCCGCCGACACCTTATAGCGCTCTTCCAGAATTTTCTGGGCCGCCAACGCCTGAAGCAAAATCGGGCCCGAAGAAAGAATCTGGACCTTGCGCTTATGCTTTCCGGCCGCTTTCAGATACCGGTACATCCCTTTCAGAATGCCCTCCTCAGCGCCTGCGGGCATGGGGGGCATCTCATAGTTCTCATTGTAAAGTGCCAAATAATAAAAAATATCTTCGCCGTTTTGATACATCCGCTTCATCCCGTCTTGAATAATGACCGCAATTTCATAGGCAAACGCTGGGTCATAAGCATAGAGGGTAGGAACCGTCGATGCTGCCAACAGGCTGTGAGCATCCTGATGCTGCAGCCCTTCACCGTTCAGCGTTGTACGTCCGGAGGTTGCGCCGAGCATAAAACCGCGCGCCCGGGTATCGGCGGCAAGCCAAATCAGATCCCCCACTCTTTGAAACCCGAACATCGAGTAATAAATAAAGAAAGGAAGCATGGACACGCCGTGTGTCGCATGGGCCGTCCCGGCGGCAACAAAGGAGGCCATGGAACCGGCTTCCGTGATCCCTTCCTCAAGAATTTGGCCATCTTTGTCCTCGTGATAATAGAGCAGCGTTTCTTTATCCACCGGTTCGTAAAGCTGTCCTTTAGAAGAATAGATACCGATCTCCCGGAAAAGCGAATCCATGCCGAATGTCCGCGCTTCATCGGGAATAATGGGCACGATAAACCGCCCTATTTCTTTATGCCGCAAAAGTTTTCCCAGCATTCTGACAAAGGACATCGTCGTTGACCCCTTGAGATTTCCGGACCCTTTGAAAAACTCTGCAAAAAAGCTAAGCTCCGGCACATTCAGCGCCGATGCCTTGACCTGCCGTTTCGGGACAAACCCGCCGAGATGCTTGCGGCGCTCCATAAGGTAGGTCATTTCTTCACTGTCGAGAGGCGGGCGGTAAAACGGCGTGTCGACGACCTCTTCGTCGCGCAGCGGGATCTGAAACCGCTCCTTGAACTCCCTCAGTTCCTTTTCGTTCATTTTTTTCTGCTGATGGGTAATATTCCGGCCTTCCCCCGCTTCCCCGAGACCGTACCCCTTGATAGTTTTTGCCAAAACCACCGTCGGCTGCCCCTTGTGCTCGACCGCAGCTTTATACGCGGCATAAACTTTCAAAGGATCGTGGCCGCCGCGCAGCAGTTTATGCAGCTGATCGTCGGTCAGGTGGTTGACCATTTCCAGCAGCTCGGGATATTTTCCGAAAAAGTGTTTGCGGACATAACTGCCGGGCTCAACGGAATATTTCTGATAATCGCCGTCCACCGCTTCCGTCATTCTTTTTAACAGCAGACCTTTGGTATCGCGCTTCAAAAGCTCATCCCAATCCGATCCCCAGATGACCTTGATGACGTTCCATCCCGCGCCCCGGAAGATCCCCTCCAGCTCCTGGATAATTTTTCCGTTGCCGCGGACAGGGCCGTCCAAACGCTGCAAATTACAATTGAGTACCCAGACAAGATTATCCAGCTGCTCACGGCCGGCCATCGTCAAAGCTCCAAGCGTCTCAGGCTCGTCCGATTCGCCGTCTCCGACAAAACACCAGACTCTCGGCTCTTCTTCTTTTATAATATTGCGCGCTTTCAAATAACGGTTAAACCGGGCTTGATAAATGGAAGTGATGGGCGCCAATCCCATCGATACGGACGGAAATTGCCAAAAATCAGGCATTAAATAAGGATGCGGGTAGGAAGACAATCCTCCTTTCTCCGCGAGCTCCTGGCGAAAATGATGCAAATGGTGCGCATCGAAACGCCTCTCAAGAAATGCCCGGGCGTAATTTCCCGGCGAGGCATGTCCCTGAAAATAAACAAGATCGGCGGTCCGGTCGCCGTCCCCGCCTCGAAAGAAATGATTAAACCCCACCTCATAAAGTGTGGCACATGACGCATACGTGGAAATATGGCCGCCCAAACCGGGATGAACACGATTGGCCTTTACGACCATAGCCATGGCATTCCAGCGCACGAGACTTTTGATTCTCCGTTCGATTTCCCGGTTTCCCGGAAACTCGGGCTGCTTGTCCGGCAGGATCGTATTAATATACGGAGTGTTTACAAGCTGCGGAATCGGGATACCATCCTGACGGAGTCGCTGAATCAGCTTCTCAAACGCCATCGGAACGCGCTGCGCATCCTGCTGCTTAAAAAGCAAATCGAGCACATGCTCGACCGACTCCAGCCACTTTTGCGGGGACTCCGTCACTGCGGCGTTCGGAACGTGGGCAACGTCCGCACCTTTTGCGGGTGAGGACTTGTCGACTGAATTTTTTCCCGGCATAGAATCAGGGCTCCAAGCCCTAAGCTGACAAAGGTGATAACCTTTTAGACCTTTAAGATGAATCCGATTTAATTTTAAGCTCATTAGGATATAATATTTTTAAAAATAATGAAATACTTTAATTTCACATTTGATTCTCCAGCCCACAACCTGGCCCTTGATGAGGTTTTGCTCGATTTGTGCGAGCGCTCGTCGGGAAACGCCGAAGTCCTCCGTTTTTGGGAACCCCGCACCTATTCTGTTGTCCTTGGCTATTCCAAAAAGTTCCGTGATGAAGTCAACGTCGATCAATGTGAAAAAGACCGGCTCCCGATCCACCGCCGGATCAGCGGCGGAGGCACCGTCTTGCTCGGACCCGGATGTTTAAACTATTCGCTGGTCTTAAATATCACGCGCCATAACCTCCGCAGCATCACGCTGACCAATACATGGGTGATGCAAAAACTGCAAAGCGCCCTTGCCTCCCTCACCCGCACCAAGATCGAGATTCAGGGTCATACGGATCTGACCTGCTCGGGTTTCAAATTTTCAGGGAACTCGCAGCGCCGTCTACACCATTCGGTTCTCTTTCACGGTACGATTCTGCATCACTTCGACATTGCCGAATGCGGAAAATACTTGGCCCACCCCAAACTTCAACCCCCCTATCGCAGCAACCGGAACCATTCGGATTTTTTGAGAAACCTTGCCTGCACGCCTGAAATCCTGCAAGACAATATCCGCACCGTTTTTCAGGCTGAAACACCGCTCAACAGCGTTCCTGACAAACTTGTCCACGACCTCGCCAAAAACCGCTATGAGTCCGTCGATTGGACCTGCCGCTTTTAAATTTCAGGAATCTAGTTTAATTTTTTTGCGGTTAACCTATAATACAGCCTTTGCTGTCCGCTGGTTTTTTTATCCTAACCCGCATTTCTCATCACCAATGAGAAATGCCCTCGCGGAGGCTGTGGTGCAAATGGGTTTTTTCATTTGTCCCACAGGGGTTGTCTTTTGCGCCCTGTTAAAATGCGGGCGCAAAACTTTGGATGCAACCCCATGCGTCCAAAGCGGTTTTCTCATCGATTCGCCTAATCGATGAGAAAACCGGACTAACGGAATTTTCATTTAGCATGTGCTTTTGCGAAACCCGTTTTTATATTAATAACTGAGCTTTTGCAAAATGGCCGGCGCCCATAGGGGCAGTGAAATATTGAGTGTCCCCTATGGAAAGCACGCCGCCGGCTGGCCATTTTGCAAAGGTTCTGTTAATAAAGGACTTAGCAATGAGCAGGAAGATCCCTTCATGGCTGCCTTGGCTGCTTAAAACAGCCGCTCTTTTTTGCTTTTGGCTTTTGCTTTCCGGAAAATTTGAATCGTTTTATCTGGTCACAGGCCTTCTCGGGTGCACGTTCATCGCATGGATCCATACACCGGCGGCCCAGCCGCGGCTGCCGTTCAGCCGCTATTGTATTCTCGCTTTCGGTTTTGTCTGCTATGCGCTGTGGCTTACGGGCCGCATTTTTTTGGCCGCTTATCACGTTGCCATAGTCGTCCTTTCCCCAAAGTTAAAAATTCAGCCTGGATTTATCAAGCATAAAACCCTGTTAAAGTCCGATCTGGAAAAAGTTATTTTTGCCAACTCCATTACCCTCACTCCCGGAACGATTACGGTAGACATTGACGGCGACTATCTTGTGGTTCACCGCCTGGATGAAGAATCGTCCGGAGATATCGACACCGGGCTCATGGAAATCGCCATCGCTAAAATTTCGAAACCATCATGAAAGAAACCAGCCTTTTACTTTTCAGCCTTGCTTTCTTGCTGCTCTTGATTCCCATCTACCTTTACAGGGCCGTCAAGGGACCGGATTTATTCAACCGCCTCATCGGACTGAACGGCATTGCGACAAAATCCATTTTAATTTTGATCTTTGCGGGTGCCTATACGGGCCAACTGGACATGTTTATTGATATTGGTCTTAGTTACGGTATGCTCAACCTGGTGGGATCGGTAGCCATCGGGAAATACCTGGAACGCAAAGGAATAAAGGAATGATCATCATCAGCGCCGCCTTCATCTTTGCCGGGCTGATATTTTTGACGGCTGCAGCCGCCGGCGCAATCCGCCTGCCCGATTTCTACACCCGGTCCCATGCCATCGGCGTCACGGACACGGCTGGCAGTCTTCTGCTCATCAGCGGCCTCGTGTTTTACTTCGGATTGACTCTGGTATCGGCAAAACTGATCTTTGCGATTTTATTTCTCTTTATGGCCAATCCGGCCGTCACTCATGTCCTGTTTCGGGCCGCGGTCAGGGCGGGACTGAAGCCCAGTTCCGGGAAGCTGCCGTCATGAACGATTTTCTCGAATGGGCCAATGTGTTTTTAGTCGTGTTTATCTGCATCTCGGGCGTTGCCGCCGTTTATGTCGGCGAGCTTGTCAGCGCATCGTTCCTCTTAAGCTGTTTCAGTTTTTTTCTTGCAATTCTTTGGACTCTTCTCGGCGCTCCCGACGTAGGATTTACGGAGGCCGTCGTCGGCAGCAGCGCTTCGACGATTTTTTTTATCCTGGCCCTGTTCGGATCCAAGCATTACGTCCAGAACCGGGACACGGCACATCGAGACTTTTTTGCATTTTGTCTCGTGGCCGCGGTCGCGGGTCTTTTTGTCTGGGGCAGCAGCGATCTCCCGCTTTTTGGATCCGGGACATCCGCACCGAATGAATATCTTTCCCCCTATTACCTGCTGCACAGCTACGAGCACGCCAAAACACCCAATGCGGTAACGGCCATCGTCGTGGACTATCGCGGATTCGATACGCTGATTGAATCCACCGTGATTTTCACGGCCGGCATCGCGTGTCTGCTGATTATCCAGTCCCGCGAGGAAAGGATATTAAAATGATCCAGCGCCACGACAGCCTGGTCGTCCAGCAGGTCGCCCGTCTCCTGGTTCCCCCGATCCAGCTGTTTGCGTACTACGTCCTCATGCACGGCCATTACAGCCCGGGCGGCGGGTTTCAGGCCGGGGTTCTGATCGGCGGCAGTCTCATCCTGCAGCTTCTTGTTGCAACAGACCGTCAATTACGGCGTTTTTCGCCGACCCGGGAATTCCAGGGGGCCGCGGGCGGGCTTGCCATCTATTTTTTGACGGGAGGCCTGGCGCTATTTTTCGGCGGTGAATTTCTCAACTACGGCAGCCTTGCTTTTTTTCCGGGGTCGGAAGTCCACAGGCGGTATTACGGAATTTTGACGGCCGAAATCGGGGTTACGATTGTCGTCGCCATGACGCTTCTTCTAATTTTTCAAATTCTTGCATTTTTACCGGATGAGAAATAAAACCCCATGAAGATATCCGTCGATCTATTCAATTATGCCGCCGCTATCTTTTTGATTTTTTTCGGGCTTTACGCCATGATGACGCGGTTGAATTTGATCCAAAAAATCATCGGCATGTCCGTTTTACAAACCGGGACGATTTTGTTCTACATCACACTCTCCGTAAAAACACGGGCGCTCATCCCGATCATTGGGGCGCATGCGCGCCATAACGGTATCGACCCTGCTCAATATGCAAACCCCCTGCCGCATGCCCTCATGCTGACTGCCATCGTGGTCGGTGTCGCGACCCTGGGCGTTGCGCTAACGCTTGCCGTGTCCCTCTACCGGCATTTTCACAGCCTCGAGGAAGATGTCATCCTTAAACAAATGGAAAGCGATTCCTGATGGTCCGGCAGCTTCCTGTTTTATTATTTCTTTCGGCGTTTACCCCCGTGTTTCTGATTCCGTTTGTTTTGCGCTGGAAACGGGCGCCCTATCTTCTGTCGTGTGCCGGATTACTGCTGTCCGCATGTTTCTCCGTATATGCGCTGGTTTTAATCTCGCACGGCCATACGCAGCATTACTATTTCGGCGGATGGGCGGCCCCATACGGCATTGAATGGCGCCTGGACGGCCTGAGTGCGCTCATTGCGACCCTGGTTTCGACCGTAAGCTTTTTTGTTATCCTCGGAACTTCGGGTTTCGTTCAAAAAGAAATGCGCAAAGGGACGGTCCCCTATTACATGATCGCAATGCTGCACATCACAAGCCTGCTCGGCATTGTGATGACGGCTGACTTGTTTAATTTATTTGTATTTATTGAAGTCGCAAGTTTAACGGGCTATGCCCTGATTGCGGCAGGAGGTTCAAAAAATGGACTCATGGCAAGTTACCGCTACGTCATACTAGGAACGATCGGCGCGTCCTTCTATCTTCTCGGCGTCGGTTATCTCTATGCCGCCAGCGGGACCCTGAACATGGCCGATATGACGCGAATTCTGACGTCGATTCCGCCGTCCAAAACCGTCATGATGGGCCTGCTTCTTATCCTGCTGGGACTTTGCATCAAGATGGGCCTGTTTCCTTTTCACAGCTGGCTTCCCAACGCCTACACGTTCGCGCCCGACGGGGCCTCCGCCCTCATCGCACCTTTGTCCACAAAGGTTATGATTTATGCCTTCATCCGCATTTTTGGCTGGATTATTCAGGCGCCGGTGCTCACGGATTACCCGGTAATTTCTTCGCTGCGCCTCCTGGCCATAGCCGCCATTCTCGCGGGAAGTGTGCTGGCGTTCAAACAAGACCGCTTAAAAAAAATGCTGGCCTATTCAAGCGTCAGCCAAATCGGCCTTATGATGCTGGCCTTCAGTTTTCAAAATCCCGTGGCGTTAACCGGGGTTCTGCTTCACATGATTTGTCACTCCGTGAGCAAGGCAGGGCTGTTCGTGATTGCCGCAACGGCTCATCACCGTCTCGGAGCGGAAACCTTGGAGCAGTTTGAAGGGTTCGCCAAGCGCATGCCGGCAGAGGCTTTCTTTTTCTGCATGGCAGGACTTTCGCTGATTGGCATACCGCCGTTCGGGGGTTTCTTCAGCAAGTGGTATATGGTCAGCGGCGCTCTGGAGTCGAGGCATTTCGTTTCGGCGGCTATCGTAATTTTTTCGGGGTTGCTGACCGCACTTTACATTTTCAGATTTCTGGAAAAAATGTTTTTCGCCGGCGGCAAGACAACACCTTCCGGCCCGCGGGAAGTTACCGATTTCCCTTTTTTGATTTCGGCCCTGTCGGCCCTTGGGCTGCTCGCACTGGGAATCACAGCGCCGCTCCTGTTTCGCTGGAGCCTTAACCATGTCCTCATAAATTAGAGATCGCTATGGAAATCGTTTCGGTTAAACCGTTGTTGGCCCTATTGATTTCGGCAGCCGCCTCGGTTCTCATTCTCTTCTCGGGCAAGCGTCCGAATCTGCGGGAATTCTGGACCGTCACGGCCGCCCTCGTCAAAACCGCTTTGGTCTTGTCCTTGTACCCATGGATCCGCTCCGGACATACCGTCGTGTGGAAACTTGGCGAGATCTTTCCGGATACCGGAATGTTTTTGCGCGTGGATGCGCTCGGATTCACCTTCGCGGCCGTCGCATCGGCCCTGTGGATTCTAACCTCGGTCTATTCCATCGGATATATGCGCTCGTTGAAAGAAAAAGACCAGACCCGCTATTTTTTTTCTTTCGCATTGAGCTTATCCGCGACGCTTGGGATTGCGTTTGCGGGCGACTTGCTGACTTTTTTTATTTTTTTTGAGATTCTTGCCGTCGTCACCTACCCGCTCGTAACTCACAAACAGACGGATGAAGCCATCAAGGCCGGCCGGAAGTATCTCGTTTATTCCCTGAGTGCAGGCGGCCTGCTCCTGCTCGCCATTCTCTGGACCTATCACGCCACTGGAAATTTAAACTTTACTCCCGGCGGGTTCCTTTCCGGTCTGAAAGACAGCCGCATGATTTTTATTATTTTCTTTCTTTTTATCTATGGCTGCGGCGTCAAGGCGGCTCTCTTTCCGCTGCATGCCTGGCTGCCTTCCGCCATGGTGGCCCCGACACCGGTCAGCGCCTTGCTTCACGCCGTCGCCGTTGTCAAAGCCGGGGTTTTCGGCATCCTGCGCATCACGGGCTTTGTTTTCGGCCCCTCGGTCCTTAAAGAAACCGGCCTGGGTGACGCGCTCGGCATGATCGCCGGTTTCACGATTCTCGGCGCATCTTTCATGGCCCTCGCGCAGGAAAATTTAAAACGCCGGCTCGCCTATTCGACCATCAGCCAGCTTTCATATATCATTCTCGGCAGCGCCCTGGCATCCCAAACTGCCTATACCGGCGCGGTTTTGCATCTTGGCAATCATGCCATGATGAAAATCGCTTTGTTTTTTGCCGCAGGCGCAATTTACTGCCGCACGCATTGCGAAAATATTTCCGATCTCAAAGGCCTGGGTTATCGTATGCCCTTTACATTTACGGCATTTACAATCGGCGCGGTCGGGCTGTCGGGTTTTCCGCTTTTTTCGGGATTTATCAGCAAGTGGATGCTTTGCATGGGCGCTATAGATTCCCATCACGGGGCCGCCCTTGCCATTTACCTCTCAAGCGCCCTGCTGAATCTGCTTTATTTACTGCCGATCGTCATCATCGGTTTTTCGCGCTCAGCAAAACATGAGGCCGTTGAAGAAAAACCCTGGACGCTTTGGGTGCCCCCAATCATTGCTGCCGCAGCCGTCCTCGCGTTCGGTTCCGTCCCCGCATGGATTCAAATCCAAAAAGGGCTGGCGGATCTGGCAGCAGCTTCCGTCTTCATGGGAGGGATGCCGTGAACGCCAAAAAAAAGATCTTCGTTCTGGGGCTCGCAAGCGCCCTGCTTGTTTTGTCCGAAACCGTGATCGCATGGCACAAAAATCATTCCGGACACGCCATGCTGCCGGGGACCCATTTTATTCTCGGATTTTTCGGGGCCGCGCTTCTGCTCGCTTTGGCAAAATTGCTGAGCCACAACTTTCTCAGCCGTCCTGAGGATTATTACGATGAATAACCTGCATCCCGCACTCCCTTTATTCGCTGCCGCACTCCTGGCTTTGGTGCTACCGCACCGGTTACGCCAACTCGTTCAACTGACCGCACCGTTTGCCGCATTTCTATGCGTGAGAGCCATGACAGAATCCCCGCACGGACTCGGCCTTCAAAGTATGGTCCTCGGTTTCCCGATCCGCTGGGTCCATATCGATGCTCTGGGACTGATTTTTGTCTATGCCCTGATTGTATTTACCTGGCTGGGGAATCTTTATGCCCTGCATTCAAAATCACGGCTGACGGCATTTGCGGCTGCGGCTTATGCGGGAAGCTCCGTAGGCGCGGTGCTTGCCGGGGATTTTTTGTCGCTTTTTTTTTTCTGGGAATTGATGGCGGTTTTCTCGGCCATCCTGATTTGGAATCCTGCGCGGTCCCGTTCCCTCGGGGCTCTGCTGCGGTATGCGGCTGTCCATTTAATCGGAGGACTTTTTTTCTTTAGTGCGGTGATTTTTATCCAGCTGCAAGGCGGCGCTTCTTTATCCGAGCTTGCCGAAGACTCTCCGGCCCGCTGGATGCTTTTGGCGGCATTCCTTGTCAACGCCGCCATCCCCCCCTTTCACGCTTGGCTTCCCGACGCGTACCCTGAAGGAACGCCGGAAGGAAGCGTATTTTTGAGCGGTTACACGACCAAGGTTGCGGTCTATGCGTTTGCCCGCTGCTTTGCCGGTTCCGACATTTTAATCGGTCTGGGCGCCACAGCCGCCGTGTACGGGGTCGTCTATGCCTTGATGGAAAATGATATGCGCAAGTTGCTTGCCTATCACATCATCTGCCAGGTCGGTTATATGCTCTGCGGCATCGGTCTCGGAACGGAACAAGGCATCAATGCCGCTTCCGCCCATGCCGTCGGAAATATTCTGTTTAAAGGGCTTTTATTCATGGCAACGGGAGCTATTCTGCATAGGTGCGGGACAGCAAAACTATCCGATCTTGGGGGACTTGGAAAACAAATGCGGCTGCTCTTGGGTTTGTATCTTGCAGGAGCCCTGGCTATCTCCGGCATGCCGGGATTAAACGGATACATCAGCAAGGGCATGCTGCTGCAGGCTCTCGCGCAGCAGCATGAAACACTTATCGAATGGGTCCTGCTAGCCGCGGCTGCGGGAACATTTTTTTCGATCGGGTTAAAACTGGCTTACTTTGCCTTCTGGGGAACGGCCTCAGAAAAAAAGAAAGCGCCCGGCACGGAGCCGGTCCCCGTCAACATGTATGCTGCGATGATTCTCACGACCGCGCTTTGCGCGGCAGCCGGTCTCTTCCCGGACTTTTTTTATGGCCTGCTGCCGTTTCCCGTTGATTTTGACGCCTTTCAGATAAATTCAATTTTGGGCTCGTTGCAGTTATTGGCTGGAACCGGCGTTACCTTTGCAGTGGCCGGAAAACTTTTAAAAGTAAAACCGGAATTGAACCTGGACATAGACTGGTTTTATCGGAAAGGCGCAGGATGGATTTTGACCCGGGTTTGCCGCCCGCTTGGGGAATTTCACATGCAGGTGCAGTCCCGCTGGACCGCAATGATTGAAGAAATGAACGGCGTTCTTGATCCGGTGCGTTTCTGGAAAGCTTTTAATCCGATGGAGTTTCCCCTGCTTTTTTTTACGGCGGGCTTTTTGCTCGTGACTGTTATTTTCTTGGCGGGCCGCTAGAACCGTCTGACATTTAATTTTACCGGCGCTTATGCGCCAGTACTCAGCGTGTTGGACTAGATGTCCGACTACGCTGATGTATGGGAAGACGGTACTATACCCGCTTGAAATGGCAACGCCCAATTTCAAGCGTCAAGGCGCACTGGCGCCCCCTCACCCTGCTCTCTTGCGTCCCGTCCGCCAAACATCGTTGGCGTCCTTCGGC
>MHFC01000132.1:0-764 GCA_001804025.1 Omnitrophica bacterium GWA2_52_8
CTACAGTACCGCGTTTCCCCTAAAATCAATGTTGACGCGGTACTAGTTTCTTTTTAGTCATCCCCGGCTGGTTTTTCATTAAACCAGCACGGGGAAGTACGAGGGCCAATGAAGCCCTCGTCATCCCCGAAATCTTTTGTCGGGGATCCACGAAATTGTGCCTGCCCGCCTCGGGCGGAAGTTCCCCTGTCTGCAGCAGGCAGGCTGGGATGAAGGGGTGTAAAATTCTTTATTCCGGAGCTCCCTCACGCTTCACCCTCTGCCGGTCTGTTGCTATTTCGTTTTCGCGAATTCCCGCTTGTCCGTCTTGCGGCCCGGCAGGCCCGCGTAAACCGCTTTCGCGCCGAGTTTTTCCTCGATGCGCAGAAGCTGGTTGTATTTGGCCATACGGTCGGTGCGTGATGCCGAACCGGTCTTGATCTGACCCGTTCCGAGCGCCACGGCAAGATCGGCAATCGTGCTGTCTTCGGTTTCCCCGGAACGGTGGCTTATGACGGCAGTGTAGCCGTTCGCATGTGCGAGTTTCACGGCTTCGATCGTTTCCGTCAGCGTCCCGATCTGATTGACCTTGATCAGGATGGAGTTTGCGGTCTTTTCGCTGATGCCGCGCTGCAGCCGTTTGGTGTTGGTGACAAAAAGATCGTCGCCGACGAGCTGGATCTTGTCACCGAGTTTGCGGGTCATAGTCGTCCAGCCGGCCCAGTCATTTTCATCCAGGCCGTCTTCGATCGAGAAAATCGGATACTTTTCGCAAAGCCCGGCGT
>MHFC01000132.1:775-3242 GCA_001804025.1 Omnitrophica bacterium GWA2_52_8
TGGCCGCGTCGAGCGCGATCTTGATATCGCTGCCGGGTTTGTAGCCGGCCGCCTGGACCGCTTCCACAATGACTTCGAGCGCTTCCTGGCTGGATTTCAGATTGGGCGCAAATCCGCCTTCGTCCCCGACAGACGTGTTGCAACCTTTTCCTTTGAGAATTTTTTTCAGATGATGAAACACTTCAGCCCCGGCGCGCAGGGCATCTGAAAATTTCGGAGCACCTCCGCCCGCGGCGGACTCGCCTCCGGCGAGAAAGGGCATGATCATGAATTCCTGCAGGTCGACATTATTGTCCGCATGCACGCCGCCATTGATAATGTTCATCATCGGAACGGGAAGCAGGTTGGCTTTGGGCCCGCCGATATATTCGTAAAGTTCCTGGCCTTTGGCATTGGCAGCCGCTCGCGCCGCAGCCAGCGAAACGCCGAGAATCGCGTTGGCCCCGAGTTTGCTTTTGTTTTCGGTCCCGTCAAGCGCGATCATCTCGCGGTCGATCGCTTCCTGTTTTGACGCGTCCTTGCCTTTGAGCGCCTTGGCGATGACGGTGTTGATGTTTGCAACGGCTTTCAACACGCCTTTGCCGAGATAACGTTTCTTGTCGCCGTCGCGAAGTTCCACGGCCTCATGCTCTCCCGTCGACGCCCCGCTCGGAACCGCCGCGCGCCCGAGGACGCCGCTTTCCAAAATCACATCGGCCTCGACGGTCGGGTTACCGCGCGAATCAAGAATTTCGCGGCCTTTAATCTGTGCAATTTTCAATGACGACGGCATAAAAATTTATCTCCTACTCTTTTGTTTTCCTGGGTTGAATAACTTCATAACTTTCTTCTATTTTTTTTTGAAACTCTCCGGTCAAAGACTTCCAGTCTGAAATATCAACTTTAAACGGGAGACCGGATTCTGAAAACGCCTCAGCCAAGTATCCAAGCTTGGCAGGCGGCAGCGTTTCCGGCGCTTTCACCACGAGATCCAGGTCCGAAAAAGGCTTCAGATTCCGCCCATGGACCCGGGATCCGTAAGCCCATACTTCATATGCCGGAACCTGTTCGGCTAGAATTTTTTTTACGGTTCGTAAAGCTGACGGCTGAAGATGCATTTCAGGAGGCGCGCCCTCGAAGTGTTTCATGCAAACGGACGGCATGCGGTAAAAACTTAAGCGCTGTTTGATAGACACTTTCAGCTTTCTTTTTATCGTAAGTATGTGCGACGGTATTCCTCTGATGCCGGAACTCTATCCAGGGTTCTATTTCCCGGACAATCCCTCTTTCGGCCGCTTCACGGAAAAGATCCGAAAACGACAACGCATCAAGCTCCGCGGGGCTGGGCACCTCGCGTTCCAGCTGGCGTTTCAGCATCTTCCAACATAATTCATAAGTATATTCAAATCTCTGGATGACAGCGTCCCGAATCACATCGTCCGCCGGCGCTTCTTCCGATCTTCTGACAGCTTCTTTCAGGCTTTTGAGCGCGCTTTCGAGCGGCGTGAAATCGAGATCCATAGGGTTTTTGCTTATTCTTTCTTCATTTATATAAGGGTCCATTAATCACCGCGACATTATAAAGTCACAGGGACACAAGTCACAAGGAAAAAAGAGCAGGAAAAAAGAGCACGGGTGCTTAATCGACAGGGTGTTTTGCTGGGCGGTAGTCGTTAGTCCGGTTTTCTCATCGATTCACCTAATCGATGAGAAAACCGGACTAGCCCTCTCCCGGCGGGAGAGGGAAATAACAGCTCGCAAATATCAAAAAATTTTAAACGTTTACCTATGGGAAGCACAACGCCGACTGGCCATTTTGCAAAAGCTCCGTTAGTACAAGCAAGATGTAATTCACCCGTAAACCGGAACTAAAGACTATCGACTAACGACTGCTTTTACGCGCTCATCCTGATCACAAGGCTGTTTTGATGCTGCCGGAACCTTTCGGCCAAGGCCTCATCGATGAGGCTGATAATCCCGCCTTCTTCGGCGAATCCGGGAATGACCGTCCCGGAGGAAAGCAGCAGGCGCACAGCCCAGATGTCCGTGGCTTGGCGCAGTCGGAAACGCTTGATCTTTGCACTTTCGCCGTATTGCTGTCTGAGCTTTGCCGTGTCGCCTGACACATTGACGGCCGTCTCACCCGGTTTCACATAACGCGCGGAAGCTTCGCGCAGTTCCGAACGCGTGGTTTCCACGCCGAGCGCGCGCAAGTCGGCGAGGCTTTCATCGGTTAAATCAGCCCCCGTGATGACAATCTGCTGCCCCTTACCGAGCGCACTTGCAAGTCCCGCGACAGACTGCCGCATGCCCGTATCCAGTTCACCGTAGGAAATAAAAACCGTTCCGGTGTCGGAAGTGTTTAAACGAATAGGCATTGGGGCAGAAAAATCGGGCACATACCCAAGGGTGTTTTCAGGCATCCGGTGCCGGGAATGCTGCTGCCTCTGCCCACTGTCATTTTGCCGTGCTTCCGAACGAAACGGCG
>MHFC01000132.1:3277-4612 GCA_001804025.1 Omnitrophica bacterium GWA2_52_8
TATTTTTTTTAACATCATCCCAAGAAACAAAATAATTCCGGAAACGGATCCGGGCAGCCGTCGCAAAGATTTTTCGGAAGGGCTTATTATAGTAACGAAGCCCGGCCCCGTGTCCCATCTCCGGATTCTGCAGTTCCGCAAGCGGTTTTGGCTTGGCATAAACCAACGGCCATTCCAAAGCGCGGGAGGCCTCGATAACAAGGTCTCGAAAATATTCGGGGAATCTCGGAAGTTCCGAATAGCGTTCCTGCCCCCCCAAACCGGATTTGAGCTTTCTTAAAGCATAGGAGGGCATATTCTCTTCAATGAAAAATGCCGGTTTCTCATCCCCCGCATTGATGATGGATACGACTGCCCGGCCCGCTGCGCCTGCAGGAACTTCGATTTTATCGGTCTGATCCTTTTCTTCGGCCGCCCGGAACAAGTTTTCCATGCCCTCATCCCTTGGGAAAAAATCAAAGTAGATCCCTTGCGGATAGGCCGGTTTCATTTGAATCCTAAAGGGAAGTCCGGATTCATGAATTTTTAACTGCTTCCGGAAAACCTCTACAGCTGCGTCAAAGAGCCGCTTAGGTTCATTTGAGGCTTTTTCCGGACCTTCCTGCGCCGCGGATGCGTCCTCAGGCTTCACGACATCGTCCTGCCGCGCTTCGGAACGAGGGCCGGTATAAAAAGTGTCGAAAAGATACTTCATGGGCCCGTAAAGCGCCTGGTCAAGTCCGGGACGGCCCGACATTGCGGCATACCGCTTCGCAAGCTGGGCCCACTGGTTTGACATTCTCTCAAAATCGGCTTTAAGGGGGTTCCCGGGTTCGAGAATCTCAGCATAGCCTTCCGTCGTGACGGTGCGGTACATCAGTTTGAAGACAAACGGAAGATATTCTGCGGGGACCTTGGCCGGTTGCAGGTGACTTTGCAGATACACAAGTGCGTCCTGAAGAAATAAAAAAAGACCGTTTAAAATTTCTTTACCCAGTCTGGAGACCGTGACGGCATCCGTAACAACTTCCTCGGCTTCCTTGATGAGAGACTCATACACATCTTCCGCACGGGCCACTCCAAGGGCCGTTTGGTTATCCCCAAAATGCTGAAAAGCGCTATGCAAAATGCCGGCAAGCCTCCTTTCGCTTTCCGCGTCGGCGCTATTTTCTTCATGAATCGCTTCATGGGTGCCGATATAAGCGGCGGTCAGCAAGATCCTGTCCGCGGACCATCGCGGGTTGCCAAGGTTGATCGTAACCGTTCCGGTTTGGCGGTCCTGGTTAAAGAAAAACCCCGCACCGGGATCGGAAATCACTTTGACCCGGCGGCCTTGACGAATCCCGCCGGCCGCGG
>MHFC01000132.1:4629-13215 GCA_001804025.1 Omnitrophica bacterium GWA2_52_8
GCCAATTTTTTTGCGTTCCGCGTTTCCGAGCGGCTTTTTAACGCTTCGCCCTTTTTGAAACGGGCGGTGAAAAAAAACGGTTTTTCGCGGACATTTTCCTGAATTTCGATGACTTCATAACCCTTCTCTTCGAGAAAGTTTTGGATCTGCTCCCGGTTCCGGAAAACACGGTTAAACCGGGTTCTTAAGGCCGCTTCCTGTTCGGGAATGAGGAATCCAGCAGGAATATACTCGGCCTCATTTTCAATAAGGGGGGCATAGGTGCTCAACAGGCTGAGATAGGCGCGGCCTTCCTGCTCCAATAGCCGCCACTGAATATCCAAGACATCTGCTTTTGAGATCCGGCTCTTATCCGCCCGGAGCGCTGCTTCCATCAGCCCGGCAGCAATATCCCGGTAATAAGGATCCGGAATCCGGCTGCCTATTTCTCCCACCCGGCTTTGGTAAACCTCCCGCTTTTCCTGCTGTAACAGAAACCTTCCCGTCAGCTCGGTCAATTCGACAAAATCCCGGGTCGCGGCAATATGGCGCCTGCGGGTTTGCACCAGGTCGGAGTCCGGATGATGGAGAATAAAAAGAAATTCTGCATCGTCCTCGGTCAAATGGACAAACTGATTTTGAAAAATTTCGTCCCGCGGAAGATATTCCAGCGAAAACGTGCCGAAGACAAGGTCCTGACGCTCCCCTCCCAGCATCTCGAGTGACGTTTCCTGGGCCGGCACGGTCAAAATCAGGTCGTGTGCCGCCAAGCCGGCCCTTGCCGCACGCCGCAAAGAATCATCCGCCAGCCCAGGTTCCACCAGTGTCAAGAACATGTCCCCAGGAACTGGGACCATGAGCCGCAGCATTTTTTCAATATTCGCGGCACCCGGACCGACCGCCAATAAACGCAGGGGCGCAGACGGACGGTCCTCAAATTTTTGATTCATGATCTCCACCAGACGCGGGATCAAGGCCCGGTTGGGAGGATATGAGGACTGCGGATTTTCCGGCGGAAATCTTCCGGCATTCCGCAGCTGGTCATGCCAAATGGTCTCCCACTTGTCCAGTCCCAAGACATCAAAGGCCGGCATTTTTTCCCCACTGTCCGTCCGCACTTCGGAACGGCTGAGAACAGGTGCGGACTTTTTTGGTTTAGAAATCAAGGGCACCGAATCCGGCGATCCATTGTCTCCGCCCCGATCATCCCCATGGATAGTAAAAAAAGCATAGGGGAAATTCCCGTACACATAAGTGTCTCCGGGCATCGGAAATAGACTCACGAGGCGCGGCTTCAGAAGGTCCGGCACGTGCACGGCAAACTCCCCATGTTCCCAGCCTTCCAGGACTTCAAAAAGCTGGGAGCGGGTGTTTCGCTTCAGATCATGGGACACATGCACCGCAATTTGAATCCCTTCTGCTGCAAAAACCTTCTTTAATACCGTGTGAAGCATGTCTTCTTCCGACCAGCCCGGCTTCTGGAGCCGCCTCATTTCTCCGTTGAACGGGTCGTTATTCCACAAGTCCTGGACGACGACAATTTTCGCCGCGTGTTCATCCGCATAGGTTTTAAGCTCGGAAACATATTGTTCAAGCTGTGCCATCAGTGCTTCTTTATTATTTACCTTGCGCACTCTGAGCAGCTTGCTTTGGAGCATCGGAAAGTAAAGGACTTTCTCCCCTCCCCGGTTTCTTGAGACAAGTCCGCCCAGATTCCTTTTGGTTTCTTCAAATATATCGGGAGACAGCTTTTTCAAAGCCTCTTCATCGCCGTATTCAAGGTAGCGGCCGGCGGCCCTTGCCACATCAATCCAGCTTTTTCCCAAGTCAGTCGTGGCACGGCCCCACATAATTTCATCCCTTATGAGTTGGCCGGCCGCAGGATCCTCCGGCGCAAGCAACGGCATAACAACAACTGTGCCGGACGGAACGACCCCGGGTCTTTCAAGCAGCTTGATAAAATCCCGGCTGCTTGAAGCGCTTGCGTTAATAAAAACAACTCGGTTTTCCCGGATCATTCCGGTAAGCAGTTTTTCCGGGTCTTCCCGCCGGTCCGCAAGTTGACGGCGCAGCGTGTCCGCTTCGGAATCCTGCGTCTTTCCTCTGTCCGCTATAATTTCCAGCGTCGTCTTCCCCCAGACGCCGGAAGCAGCCATGGCATACATGACGCGCAGGGCCGTCAGCGCTTCGTCCGGCGTAAGGGCTTGGACCTTTTTCATGTTCCCATAACGGATAAAGTTCAGGATCACATCTGCCGCAGCCGCTTCAAACCATGTATTTAGAAAAGAGATAAATTTTTCGCTTTGATGATAAAGTGCAAAAACGCCGAAGCGTTCCACAATATGTTCGAGCGCTTGCACCTTGAGGCCTTCGGCCCGCGCATCTGCGCCCCCGGCCGCCGGATTCTTGATTTTTTCATTTTGCGCCACATGGTATAAAAACGACTGATAGGACAAAACTTCGTTTAAAAAGGGCCGGAGAGCGCCGCTTTCAAACTCTTCTTTAAATGCCTCACGGTCCGAAACCGGAAAAAATTCTGTTTCAAAAAGCACCCGGCGGGTGTGTTCATGAAGGTCCCGGACCACGGCATGGCTGTCCGGGGCGAGCGCAGCCAGTACCGCCTGGACCGCAAACAGGTTCTGAAACTCCTGGTCCGGACCGGGCAAAAGAAAATCAATCATCATGTGAATGCGGCCTTCCCGGTCTTTGAAGCTGAAGATGCCGTCCCAGGCAGACATCCCCAGCGCTGTTTTGTCCACCTGCAATTCAAAATGCTGCGCGGCCGCTACTGGGACCGGATAACCATAAAGCGCAAGTTTAAGCGGCCGGCCAACTGCCGATTCAAGCGCTCTGTAAGAACGCAAAATTTGTTCCTCATGAGCGTTGACATTATCCCGCCATCCGGGATCCGCCGTTTCGCTGAACTGAAGTTTTCCGTGCTCCAGAAAAGCCGCGGGGATCATATTTTTTTCGAGGCTTTCTAACTTCTCTTTGGATATAGGGCGGAGCCGGTCCCGAAAAAACCCATCGAGAGAGTACGCCACTCCGATAGAGTCATAAGGCGGCTCGTCGAGAGGCCCCGGCTCAAATAAGTCCGCAATACTCCGCGTTTCCGAGCGGTCGCGTGATGCTACGCGCCTCCTAATTTTAATTTCCAGCCGCGGAGAATTTTCCGTCAAAGCGGCTGTCAATCCATATTGCGCCTGCGCGTCCAATTCAGGGACCTTTTGAAGCACCGCTTCACCCAGGGCGCGGGCTGATTTAAGGGAGATTTTCTCGAGTAAAACCGCCGCGCGGGTACGTTTTTTCGGATCAAATTGCTCATAATGAACCTCAATGCCGGCAAGCTTTTGAGAAAACATGCTTTGAGCATCCGATTGGCCGGCCCGAATAAAAATTCCGATGGCCTGCGCAAGCGCAACGCCGGAATACCCCGTGTAAATGTTGTCATGTCCGTAGAGTTTCGTTCTTTCAACCGCAAGAGGAACCGGCGTTTCAAATTCCTTTAAAGACGCCGCCGTTTGGGCCGCCTTCAAAACCTGTTCCGCCAGCTGCGGGACTTTTTTGCGGACAAATTCCGGCTTCCAAACAAAGTTCCGGCTGACGTCATCCCCGCGATAAAACTCCAGGACGACTCCGCCCGGGATGATCAAGACATGAAACGGGCCGGCGGGAGAATTTTTTGCGATTTCAACACGCCTTGAATCGTCTTCAATGATCACGGCCTTGTTTCCAAATAAAAGCGCTGCGTCTTTCCATATCCCGCCGGGGTTCTCTTTTAAAAAGCCGCTTATTTTTGCACCGGGGACCCCGGCCGCTTCATAAGCCTTGCGAATGCCGGCTTCTTTATGGAATGTTTTATCGTTGTCACCCAGAACAAAAAAATCAAAATAGCTTAACGCCTCTGCCAGCTGCGGGGACCCGGCCGTGAAGTGTTTCAGCGAGCGCGTTTGGGTATCCGTCCAGAGAGCGATCAAGGCCCCCGCTTCATGGATCTTTCTGATCTCGTCGACGATGCCCGGCCTGACAATGAACCTCTTTGACCGGTCGCTCCAGTAACCAATCGTCCCGTTGAGATCGAAGATTACGGCGGGACGGCCTGCGGCGGCCGTCCGCTGCCTGCGGATAAATCCGGGACGGTCCCAGATATTAAAATCCAGGTATTTTCCGGCCAGAGGGTCTTGGCGTACCGGACCCGTCCGCGCTTCGGCGCGGGACAGTCCGAGCGCGGGGTCCTTAAGCACCTTTTTTAGCTGCGGCAGAAGTTTTGCCGCATAAAGCTTCGGGACACGGCCGCGCAAATTTCGCTCGACGGCTTTCCCTTCCTTACCGTCCCCGGACTCTAGCAAGGCATCGAGCGGGACCCAGCGGAAGCCTTCAAGCTCCTTATCTTCCGGAACGACCCTGCCCGTCATTTTCGGGTCCGCAACGATAAACCAGTGAACCAGCCTTCCCTTTTTACGGTCCAGCGTATCATCAAGACGTCCCGCGATAATGCCGTCGATCCCGGCTTCTTCTCGAAGTTCTCGTATGGCGGCCGCGGGAATTGATTCAAATCTTTTCCGGCGGTCCGTTACCGCCGCAAGTTTGGATTGAATCAGGGTTCTAACAGCCGCTTTCTTTTCATCACGCCGCGTTTTTATACGGTTCGCCTTTCCGGAAGGAAAAATAAAATATCCGGGCGTTTTTGCGCCGGTTTTCTGCGCAAAAAGCAAATGCCACGCGCCGTTCATCCGCCGCAGTACCGCGATTCCGGCGCCCCGTTTTTTCTCCCGGCTTAATTTTAAGTTCCGCCAGTCCCGGTAACGCGGCCGCCACTTCGCCGAACCTTCCGCGTAAAGCGTCCGCAGGCGGCCCGCCAATGCGACTGCCGCACCTCCCCGCGCTTCGGAGCGTTTCGCCAGAATTTCCGCAGCGATCTCCGCAAAAAGATCCTGTACCGGCACCCGTGAAAATATTGCGTAATCACCGAATTGATACCGAAAAAATGCGCCGCGTTCCGTAAAAGCATGGATCAAGCCGGATGAATCCGAAAAAGGGCGCAAATCAAAAAAAGCAAAACCCCGGTCCAAAACAATGCGGTCGACCTCGCCCGCAATATGAGCGTAATCGACTTTCGAGGCATCGTGCAGAAGTTCCCGGGGAAGCTCTGCCAAAGGCGTTTTTCCGATGAGGTAACTCAAAACAACGCGAACAGTCCGGTCTTGAAACGGCCACCGCTCGTTAAGGCCCTGCCTGATAAGGTAGGCATTCGGATGCAGGATCACGGGGCTTGCGGCCGTTGCGCCCTGCGAGCCGCGCATACGCAGGTAATTCACATATTTGGCTTTGGGATCGGGCCCAAAATCCGCCAGCACCTGCTCAATCGTCCAAGCCACAACTTCATCGCGGCTTACATCATAACCATACTCGCCGAGCTGGCCCCGGAGCTGTTCGGCGAATTTTCTCAAACCTCCGGGGACATCGTCATAGGTTGTTTTTTCCGGCGAACCATCCGGAGAACTGCCGGCGGCATCCGGGTTTTGCATCGCGCGCGGGTTGGTGCTCTGCCGTCCACCCCGATCTCCGGATGGCGGATCAATCCTGGTGATAAAATTTTGAATGCTGCCTTCCCGCGCAAGATCGTTCACGCGCTCACGGTCAATGCGGGCGTAATGCGCCTTTAATGATCCCTGATAGTGCTGGTTCTCTAAAACTTTTTTGAAAAAACCATAACGCCGCATGCCTTCAAAGAGAGGCTGGTCGTCGGTAAAAGAATCCGGGTCCACCACATAAACAAGTGTTTCGATATCCGGGTATTGGTGCATAAGATAAAGAATGAGGAGCGACATCATGCGTTTATTTTGAAAGTCTGCGTTGCCGATATTTTCGCCCGGCACCAGTTTCCCGGTGATGACCAGCCGCTTTATGTCGATGGCATCCTTTAACTCAAAATCCACGCGCGCCACAGTATCCGTAAGATTCCCGGGATTTTGAAAAATCCGTATCTGCGAGCTTCCCAAAGGATTGATATGCATCTCAAAATCCAGATCTTCAAATCCGTAATGCCGGCCCCATCCCTCAATCCATTTTTTTAATAGCTTCCGGTCCAGCTCCTCATTTTGCCGTGCTTCGGAACGCTCAGGCGGAACTACACCCTGCCCTATAGTGACCCGTTGCCATGCACTCATATCACGATTGGGTTCCGTTCGCGAGACTTCGGCCCGGTCCGCATTTACAATCTGAATTAACAAACTATAGAGTTCCGTCTTCTGATACTCGGCTTCGGGTTTGACGGTCAACCCCCGGTACATCCGGATAACCTGCCTGCGAAAAGTCATGACATCCCGGTAATATAGTAAACTTTGTCCCGGCATTACTTCCCGGCCAAAATATCCCTGAAAATAGCGATGAATCAAAAGCTCTCGCTGTTTCTTGGAATACTTATCCGGTGGATAAAAATACGCGAGCGAATAGGGTAAATTCAGGAATTCGACAAAACGCAGGGCAACTTCCTTCTTGACTGAAGTTTCCGATGAAATAAATTTGACCTGGTCCAGGTCGTGAACCATCATCTCACCGGTTTCCGGCCCATACGCAAAATTTTCGATATGGGAGTAGGTATGAAAATAACCGTATCTTTGCATTTGTCGGACAGTGTTTGCACTATGATCAAAAGCGTCGGGAACATGGCGCCATTCCAGAGAGATCACACGTTTATCAAAAGGATCCTTGAGCCCAAGCCGGACAAATCCGACACGTTGATCCTCGAAACGGAGGTCCGTGTATTCGCCATATCCGAGAGGATAAGGCACATTAAACCCCAGGTTGGATAGAGCTCGCGACATCACCAGTTCATTCATCGCGCGCGTCAGCGGCATGGCTCCCGAAGGGCGATTCTCCGTCCTCGAAGGTATTAAGGTTCCGTCATGTGAAACATCAATTTTAATCGGCGGCCGGCCAAAGCCGACCACGAAATCCTGCATAAGCGGAGGCGTTATTTTTTCAGAACCCCGGTGACGATAAATCACGCCTTTGTCTTTTTCCGCGAGAAGGATGCCTCCTCTCGTCTCAATAGCCCTGGGGAAATTATTGATAATAGACCTCCGTCCAGACATACGATCGAACCGCATTCTTGTCTGGGTTAGGCTTAGTTCAACACGCTCCCGAAATTCAGCCGGCATCTGACCGAAGATTTTTGGATCGCCGTAAAGATCTGTCTTCCAGGCTTGATCCAGTGAATAAGGATTTTGGATGATACGAGTTTCACTACGGTTCGCTGCCGAAGCTTTGAGATGCTTTGAAACCTCGCGCAACCACAGTTTTCCGTCATCAAGATCACCGGCATTGCGCAGAGCATCGTGAATCGCGCGAACTTCGGAGCGATGTGAGGCACGGCTGAGGAATGCGAGATCAACTCTCAGTCCGCTTAATATATCCTCCGCCCTGGGATCCCTGTTTTCGACTTTACCGGAACCTGTAGCCAGCGAATCCAAAAGGCGCTCGAAACTATCAAACAAAGGCCGGTAATCCTTTTTTGAGTTTTCCCAAAGCTGCTCCATTTCAGCATTGATCATCCGGCTGGCGAAAAGCTCCGAAACTTCCGAGGGCGACAAATGCGGCTTGGGATACTGGATCGCGCCTGTCATCCACTGAAGTCTGACACTAAAACTCAAACCTTCTGCGTCTTGAGCCCGCGTCACGTCGCTTCCTAATGTTAATAAATCGCTTTGTGTTTTGTGCCACTCCACCCTGGCAAGTTTGGATACCTGCGCCCTGCCTTCTAGAAGCATCGGGGACGAAATCACCGCACCCATAAGTTCGCGCCGGAGAAGCAAACGGTATTGATCAATTTTTTGGTTGAAGGTTTTTTTTCTTTTCTTCCATTCGGCATCAGCATTCGCCTTCTGCTGCTTTAACAGCCAAACCGCATCGGCTTTGATGTCTTTATAGGAAGCTTCTGCCCTCTGACTGTAGCGATACCCAGACCTACTGTCTGCCGGCCAATGATAATCCCGAGTACGCATAAAATTGATAAAAGGAATCATGAGGCGGAACATTTTTCCCCTGGCCGCATGTGATCGCGTCGAATGAACAAACCGTTTTGCCCAATAACTGATGGGCAGGGCCCGGCTATGCGTGGAAGCCAGACTTTGGGCAACATGCGTCTGCGCGGTAGCTGCTTTGCGATCAAAATCATGGCTATCCTGGAACCCAAACTCCAAACGCCGCAACCAGGCCGTCGCCTCCGCGAAATGATCCGCCGCGGGGTTGCCCTTCGGTCTTTCAAACTGAAACGAATACCACCGAATGTTTTGACGGGTATTCAATATTTCTCCGGAACCAAAGCCGAATAGATTAAGCGAAAGATCATCGACAGCATGCCCGATTTCCTCCTGAAGCAAGTCTGGGAAATAGCTGTGACTGCCAAAATAAGGCCTGCTGATTCCAACGCTGACTTTCCCCATTCGCTGTGCCCTTTGCTCTCCCGCGTCATCAACTGGACCATGACCACGGCCGCCCGGAAGAAAGCCGAAGCGGATCCGTTCTTTCCCAGGCTGAGGAATCAGGTGATAGCCCGCCATTTCATAGGCAGCTATATCCTGAGCAAGCGGAATCCAGCGGCGA
>MHFC01000132.1:13239-17057 GCA_001804025.1 Omnitrophica bacterium GWA2_52_8
AGAGCCGTGCGATCCGCCGCTTCACCCGGCAGGGCCGTGTGTTTTCTCAAAACATCGCGGATTATTTCAAACCGTTGTCTGAACCCCCGGCTTTGATGCCGCAACTGGCGCGCGATCAAAGGAGATACCGTACCTGCAAAACCTTGGTGTTTATCAGGCTGCCTCGCTTCGGAACGCATGGTTCCGTCACGGTCTATCGCCTGCAGATTCGCGATGAGGTGGTCATAGTCATACGCATCAATGAGCCCTGCAACTCGCGCCAGTTTGTATACGCTTTCTTCTTCCATGGGAAGCGGCGAGAAGATAATTTTACGTAAAAACAGGGGCGCCAACCAAGATACCCCAACGCTAAATAAAAACTGCTTAATATCAAACTGTGCCACAAGCGAGACAAGAACGGTGATAACGGGCAGCAAATCTAAACTTACATCCACCGCGACATTTCTCATAGAAGCTTCGCCAAATCTGAAATTGAAAAATATCGGCCGCTTAAAGCCGTCTCTTTTTCCTGCAATATCTTTCTCCCTGCGCAATTTTTCCTCTGCGAATTCTTTAATGTCTGCCGGAGACGTATTTGTTTCTTCGGCGATCAGCTGAAGCGCCCGCTCAATCACCTGCCGCTGAAAATACCAAAAATTGCTGTGGAGCTTAATCCTCTCCCCCCCGATCTGAATCGTTTGAACCCTCGCTTCGGAGCGGTTGTTTTCTAAACGATCGCTTGAGGCGACAGCAGGCGCCCGGAGAACGGTCCCTTTAAGAAACAGGGTGTAGAGAGGCTCTTCATCCGGCTGATCTAAATTGACCTGCTTTGGATAGACCTGCAGGTTTTCCAGCCCTCCGTAGGTAAATAATTTTCCGATCGGGGTCGCAGCAGCTTCCGCTTCGGGAATTTCGATTTTCAGATCATGAACACTCCGGCCCAGGGCGAGGGCGAGCCGTAAAGACGCGTTCTTGTAATTTTCGTAATCTGATTCCCACACCATTCGATCCTCGTTGGCCAACTGCGCGTTATGAACCCTTGCCGAAAGCGCTTGAAAAGCTTCGAGGGATGATCTCAATGATAATAAATCCGTGTTCTCATTTTTTTCGTGACGCAGGACGTAATCGGAAAATCGCATCAATGCCTGATCATTAAAAACTTCGCCCTCGGCCGTCATCCCCGGCGTATTAAAAACTTTTGTCCTCATTTCCTGGGACCAGAGATCTTTCATGATCCCGAGCCCTCTTAACTCAAGGCCATGCAGCGTGATGTCCAGTTCGGTCAGATCGTGAGTCTCCCAATTGGCCCTGATATGTCCTCCGCGGGCCCCGATTTCCGGAACCACTCTGACATTAAGGACACTGCCGTTCTCTCCTGCAGGGCGTTGATAGTCTTCAATAGCGTATTGACCGGGGCCCAGGCGCACACGCCGTAAACCCAAGCCCTGAAAACGCTCGGCACGGATATTAAGAGAGATGGGAATTTCGGGTAATCCGGGGCCAAAAAGCGGGAGCTTTCTCATAAGAGTCTTCTTGAAAAGATGTTCGACAACAGACGGTCCGGCGATCCTGCGGGGCTCCGATGAACGCGTTTCGGAGCGGTTGAGTAACCGCAGTTTTTCATCCACGCCGCGCATCCACAAATCATCACCGGAAATTTCGCCAAGCGAGGCAAGCGCGTCATAAACCGCACGGACTTCGGCCCGGCCGGCGTTTCCTAACGCAAAAACCGCATCCGCACGGGCGGCCCGCGCGTTGGAACTTCCGGTTCCAAGCGTTTGCGGTGCCGTCGCATCGGCGGCGCGGGAAGCCAGGAACGGCAATTCGTAACGGTAATGACCGATCCCCATGAGCTGCTTGTAATAATCCTGGTGCCGTTCGCTGATTTCCGTGATGACGGGCGTGATGACAACGTAGGAATATCCGTTCCGTTTAAGAATTTCCTTGATGCCTTCTTTATGAAATCCGCCGAAGACGAGCACTGCCTTGTTGTGCGTCGTGTGTCGTGAGTCTTGCGTAAAATCCCACTGAGACTTCTCACGACTCAAGACCCAAGACTCAAGACTCTTTTCGACCGCCCCTTCCCGCGCTTTGGCCAACTCATAAAAATCCGCCATGCGCCGGATATGCTTTTCCCAGGCCTTTGACAAGACAAGCGGACGGCGCGTTTGTTCATAGATAAAATCGGCAAGCGACTCGGTCATGGAGGCCGCCCCGCGGACGGCATATTTCCGCATCACGCTTTCGCGCAGCACTTCATACTCGGGCTGCGGAATTTCGAGCCGGGCGAGGCGCTGCAAAGCCTTGATTTCGCGGTAGGCATTAAATATTTTCAGATCCCGCTCATGTTTAAAATAACGGACCGCGATAGCGTTCTCAAGGGAATCGAGTTCCCTGAAAAGATCTTGTGTCTTGAGTCTTGAATCGTGCGGGCCGGGACCCGCGTGCCTTTCAAGCGACAAGAGAATCCGGATATTTGGAAATCTGTTTTCATTCACGGCCCACGGCTCGCGACCCGCGGCTAACCCGCATTTCTCATCGCCCATGTGAAATGCCCTCGAAGAGGCTGGGGTGCAAATGGGCTTTTCCATTTGTACCCCAGGGGTTGTCTTTTGCGCCTTGTTAAAACGCGGGCGCAAAACTTTGGATGCAACCCCATGCGTCCAAAGCGGTTTTCTCATCGATTCACCTAATCGATGAGAAAACCGGACTAATCTTTTAATATATTCCAAAGCGTCCGTCTCACCGGCATCGAAGCGCTCCTTGGATTTCATCCACGCTTTAAGCGGCGCGGGAAACCGGAGATTTGCGAGTTTCAAGACTTCGGATTCCAGAAGCCGCAGATCGCGGAGGACTGTTTTTTGTTTGGCAAAAGCCCTGCGGTAGGCGCGGAGATTGCTCCGGTGCAGATCGGCGCCGTCCGCCCCGATCAATTCAAATTCCCGCTTGCGGTTGATGTGCGCGTACTCAGCGCCGCCGAGACGCAGTTTGTCCATCAAAAAGTAGGAAACCCTGCGCTTGTCTTCCGCATCCGGAATAAAGCCGAAATAATCATCCGTCGGCACGGGACCTTCATAACCTTCCTCGAAAACTGTCCGCACCCCGTTGTGTTCGACAAAGAAGGCCGTTAGTTTTGCGATGTGCTCCTGCGCCTCAAGCGAATCGTGTGCATCCTGGATAAAAATTATTGTGGGAGCAACACGGGAATCCGGCTGCGCATTATCCGATCCAATTTTCTGGCCTCCGGTTACCGGAGTCCGGTGCCTTGAGAAATACGTCTCCTCAATAACGCCCCACTCAGGGGGGACAGCGATCCCAAGCGCCTCGGCAGAAGGCATGAGATCCTGTTGCGGTGTCCCCCACTGAATGTTAGGGCGAGAAGAAGCGAAGGCTTGCGCGGGAAAACTAAGAAGCTCATAAGACAGAAAAAGGGCGGCCGTGAGAGACGCAAGGAATCTCAAGGAACGCCCTTTATGATGTTCCCGGAAGGAAACGATACCCGAGGAATTCTGGAGCATGGACTTTCTGCCGTAAGTCCTTTTTACAAAATAAGATGCTGAAGGATAACACATGATTTTTTAAGGTCAAACCAAAGGGAAAAAATCGAGGCGTCATGATTGAGCATGCTGGCAAAAGCTAGATTATGCTGAAGGGCCTGCCGCATGAATTTGGAGCTTGGTGCGCGGGGAAATCCGGGCTTAAAAACTTTTACATGGTTTAATGCCTGTGCCCCCTCACCCCAACCCTCTCCCACGGGGAGAGGGTCTTCCGAATTCCCGATATCCGTCCAAGGCGGATTCCTGCGCGCAGCAGGCAGGCGATAAATGATTTCGGGGATG
>MHFC01000133.1:0-180 GCA_001804025.1 Omnitrophica bacterium GWA2_52_8
TTCTTGTCTCCCGGAAAAACGGATATCCCGGTGAGTTTCAGCTGCTGCGTCATCTCGATCAGCTTGGTCGAAACCGTGTCTTCGGGCGCCACCGGCTTTTCCGGTTTGATATAGGGGGTAAACACATTGCGGGACGAGGGATCCAGCGAAATCCCAGACGAAAAGATCGGGGAGCTCGAA
>MHFC01000133.1:271-1151 GCA_001804025.1 Omnitrophica bacterium GWA2_52_8
AAAGCACCGTCCCTAAAAAAAACGTTATGATCTGCAAAATCAGGGTGACCCGCCGGAGCGTCAGTCCGCCGCCTCCGGATTTGAGGAGCGCAGCCCCCTTTTCCCGGGCATAAGAAATCCTCGCGCGGATCGCCTCCGGCGACAAGACCGCCTTGAGGTCCAGTTTTCCCGGCGGGTTTGACCCGCCTCCCGCGGGAGGCTCCTCAATGAGCTTGAGGAGTTTTTTTTCCGGGGTCATTGAAGAGTTGGGATCAGCCATCCGGATCGAATATCCTCATCCACGATTTCGCGGACAACGTTTTCATCGACGGCCCATTTTTTCTTCATGACCAGATGCTTGAGCGCGCGATGGCATAACATGGTGGTTTTACGGGGGTATCCTTTTGAAACACGATGTATGATTTCGATCGCCTCATTTAAAAACAGGTGGCTGGCGCCGCGGTAGCCGGCCTGACGGATTCTGAAATGAATCATGTCCCGCGTCTCCTGATAACCGAGCGGGTTCAGGGTGTATTTAAAACTGATCCGGTCAAAAAAATTGGGAATGTTCATAATCTTGGAATGGAGTTCCAGCTGGCCCAGCAGCACGAGCTGCAGGAGCTTATTTTCATTGGTCTCATAGTTGAGCAGGACGCGGAGCATTTCCATCGTCGCGGCGCTCAGTTTTTGGGCTTCATCAATAATCAGCACCACCGTCTTGCTTTCAATGATGGTCTTCTGATAGAGAAATCTTTCGAGGGTCTCTTTACGTTCCAGCACGGTTGACAGTCCGCCCGCGGAATCTCCGCGGTCCTTGTAGCGGTCCGCTTCGATCTCGAAATTTTTGATTAAATAACTCAGGAGAACGTCTTCATTCTCGAAAGAAGGGTCAAGCACCATA
>MHFC01000133.1:1176-1589 GCA_001804025.1 Omnitrophica bacterium GWA2_52_8
TGAGACAGCGGACCAGTTTGCGGGACAGCGTGGTCTTCCCCGTTCCGACGTCCCCCAAAATCACGGACATGCCGCGGTGCAGCCGCAATTCGATCAGGGCATTCGTCAGCGCGCCGTCATGGGCCTGTGAGAGGTAGAAAAAATCCGGATCCGGACTTGTGGAAAACGGCTCTTTTTCAAAACCCAGAAGTTTAAAATAGCTCATATGATTTCAAACCGTCCGCTTTTTTTGAAACTCGTCCTTGTCCTAAAGTTTCGGCCAAAGCCGCAGCCTGCTTGAGCCGGTTAAGCCGGCACCGCCCCTCCGGGTTTACCGGCCCGGAACTCCTCATAAACCTTCCTCACCGTGTTGGAGGGAATAGCGAAGCTGATGCCTTGGGTTCCGACCGGGGCCGCAAGATTGATTCCGATCA
>MHFC01000133.1:1659-2356 GCA_001804025.1 Omnitrophica bacterium GWA2_52_8
AGCGCCCTGAGTCGCCGAAGGTAATGGTTTCCACATTTCCCGGGTCTTGAACTTTCACGACCGCGAGATCATAATTCGGTTCAACGCCCAAAACATCCCCGATTTTTTCGGAACCGTCAGAGACCGTGACGCGCACCCGCGTCATCCCCTCCACCACATGGGCATTTGTAATAATAAATCCGTCCCGACTGACGACCACACCCGCCCCTTTTTTTGTAGATTTGACTCCGCGCAGCGGCCTGATAATCACGGGCTGGTTCGTGCTTGGGTTCAAGGCCAGCATCGGCTGTCCCCTTAAAACTGCCTGTACTTCAGCGCTGATGTTGACGATCGCGGGCATGACTCTTTTAAGCATGGCCGGAATGCTTTCACTCTGCGCCAATCCCGATACAACTGCGGCGGGCTTGAACACCGGCAGCAGCCTGAGCGCCAGATACGCGATGCCGGGCAGAATCACGACCGCAAACAAGACTCTAGTCCAAAAATGTTTTTTTGCCGATGACATGAACGATCAGGCGTCTTTTTCGTCTGTGCTAAACTTGTTAAAAAGGGCCCTGTACAATGCCCCTCGTAAAACCGGCTCAAATTTTGAAGTTCGTGGTCATTGTACTCTTGTTCGGAGCAATTCCCAACAGGGTTTTTGCCGAACCTGCAAACGCCGAAAAACCGCTGAGGGTCCTGGCGATCGATTACCGGA
>MHFC01000133.1:2381-4865 GCA_001804025.1 Omnitrophica bacterium GWA2_52_8
TCCGGCCCGCGTAAAAAAGTCTACCTTTACTTCCTGAGCCGGGCGACAGAAATTGAGGTCGATCCCCGTGACCGCCCCGGCGAACAACCCGTCCTGATGATTCAGTCTCTAAAAGAAAATCAGGGAAAGGCCCAGGTCCAGCTGGCGACCTTCAAAAAAATCATGATCAATGCGGATTTGATCAAACAAGGCTATGCGCGCGCAGACCGGACCGGGGATTACAAGTATAAGGGGCTTTTTCTCGAAGCCGAAGATTATGCGCGGAACAAAAAGGTCGGGATCTGGAAAGAAAAACCGCAGCAGCGGGTCAAAACTTAGAGCATCGCTCCGTACCACACACCTGTCAAAACACGATTGATCTGCCGCTAATCCTGCCTGTTTTCTAGCATCCCGATCTTCGACAAAAGCGTCTCGGTGTCGGGACCATCGTCGGGATAGGTAATGACCCGGCAATGAAACTCCTGTTCTTTACTGCCGCCGGACCCTTTCAGGCTTTCTTCAAGACACTGGCGGATCCTGCCCGCAACCATCAGGCCCTCCTCTTTCTGCATCGCATAAATGGCGAGCAGCATCGCGCGGTCATCGAAGGACACCAGTTCGGATTTTTGTTTCAGATTTTCGTCAAGCCATGTTTTGACGCGCCTGAGACTGATGTCCATTTGACGCCGGCGGATTTCGCGGCTCATCAATTCCAGGTTGGTCGTTTGGAAAACAATCCAGGAAAGCGACATGCCGGAACGCCGCGCTTCCTGGATTGCCTTTTTCATTTGTTCCTGAAAAAATTTAGGGAGCGAAAATTTGGGAATCGTAAACGTGAAGGAAGTTCCCCGTCCCGCCCGGGTGTCGACCCAAATTCTTCCGTAATGCATTTCGATAATCCCTTTGGAGATCGCAAGCCCCAGTCCGGTACCCTTTTGCCCGATGCCTTTCGTCTTTCCGAACTGTTTGAATTTTTGGAAAACAAAGGGCAGGTCCTCGTCATTGATCCCCGGCCCGGTGTCCTCGACCGAGCACTCCAAATAGTCGCCCTTGTCGCGGACGGAGACTTGCACATGGCCTTTCCGGATAAATTTAAGCCCGTTACCGATCAGGTTTTGAAACACCTGCATCAACTTGTCATAATCCGCATAGACCTCCATAACCGGTTTTTCAAAAGCGGTGCGGACCTCAATTTGTCTTTCCCGCGCAGCCGTTTCAAAAATTTTGCAAGACTTTATCACCAACTGCACCAGATCGAAGCGCTGCCTGCGGATTTCTATTTTCCCGCTTTCAATTTTAGAAATGTCCAGCAGATCCGTCACCATGCGCGTCAGCCGGTCGATGTTGTCAAGGGACATCGCCAGAAAACCCTTCTGCTGCTCCGTGATCTCACCCAGCATGCCTTCCATAACCTGGGCAACGCCTTCCCGGATAATCGTCATGGGGGTCCGAAGTTCGTGCGAAACCGTGCTGACAAACTCATCCTTAAGCCGCTCCAGCGCTTTTTGCTCGGTAATATCGCGGATGACGGCAATGGTCCCCATCACTTCACCGGAAGGGTCCTTTAAAGCGGAGAGCGACAGATCAACATCAATCAAATGGCCGTCTTTGCGGATCATCTGCACTTCAAGACGGTGCTGCCAGCCTTTTTGCCTTAAATGAGCCTGCTGGATCCGGTTCCATGAAGCGGGCGGGTAAAGCGCCTCAACGGGTTTGTCTTTCAGATCTTCCGGGGCGAGACGCAGCATGTCTTCGGTAAATTTATTCCAGGACATGAGGATCTGGCGGGTGTCGCAAACCGTGATGGCCACGGCCGAATTCTCAAAGATGCTTCTGTATTTTTCTTCCGCAATGCGGATTTCGCACTGAATTCTTTTACGTTCGACGGCATGGGCAATGATGCGGTGCAAATTGTGCGCGTTGATGTGCGCTTTGACGAGATAATCCTGCGCCCCGCGGCCCAAGGCCGACAGCGCTTCGGCGGCGTTTTCCGCCGCGGCAAGAATCACAACCGGAAGCAGCGGATACTTTTCGGCCATGGATTGGAAAACTTCCGGGCCAGACGCATCGGGCAGGGACTGATCCAGAAGGACGATATCAATGTCGCTCGCGGAAGGGTATTGCAAGGCCTCTTCCAGTCTTGGGACCATTGAAACCTCATAGGAGATCCCGGCGGGACCGCGGGAAAGCACTTGCCGGATACGTTGGACCTCCGCGGGGTCGTCTTCGACGAGCAGCACTTTAAAGGCCGCTCGAGCTTTGGCAGCGGATTCGTTCATCACAGTCCTAATCAGCGGAGTTTTAGGAAGCGGCGCAGGATTCCGTACCGCAGCGCGCTTCGGTTATTTTTAATGCGGTCAAAAACCGGTCCGCGTCGGCAAACCCCTCGATTCTTGTCCCCTCGACTTCTTGACCCGCGGCATCAATAAAGAGAACGGTCGGAACTCCGTAAATTCCGTACCGTGAGATAATTTCCCGGACCTCTTCATTATCGGGTCTTGTTAA
>MHFC01000133.1:4880-5664 GCA_001804025.1 Omnitrophica bacterium GWA2_52_8
GTCAAAGGACGACGCCGCTTCGATTACGCGCGGGTCGGTATAGGTAAGTTGTTCCATTTCATGACATGCAATGCACCAGTCCGCATAAAAATCCAGCACCGCGGATCTCCCCGCCTTACCGGCAGCCGCAAGACTTTCGGGACTATACGGCTCCCAGGAGACCCGTTCGGAAGCTCCGAAAGTCAGCAGAATCAAGCCGCCGGCGACGGCCAAGGTCCCGGCCGCTTTTCGCAGGCCGTTGAACATACGGGAATAATGCTTGGCATTGTCGATAAACCCGAGATAAAGTCCTGCGCCTACCAGAAATACGGGCCATAGGGTATGCAGCCAGGCCGCTTTCCACGCCACGATAAAATAAAAAACCGCAAGGCCGAGCAAAATGACCCCGAACAGTTTTTCGAACCAAACGAGCCACACTCCGGCTTTCGGCATCCTGCGCAACAGCCGCGTAAAGGTGCCCAACACAAGGTAAGGCGCTCCCAATCCGAGCGACATCACAAAAAAAACGAGGAATCCCGTGCCTGGGTCCCCCTTTGTTCCGACATAAGTCATCAGCGCAATAACCGGCGGACCGATGCAGGGCGCCGCGAATAACCCCACAAACATGCCGGTGAAAAAGAGACTGACAAAATCGGCGTGTTTTTTTAGCGTCAACCGTTCCAGCAGTTTTGACGGAAGCTGGAATGCATACACCCCGAAAAGACTCAGCGCCAGCCAGACCATCAAAACTCCGATCATCGTCAACACCCACGGATTTTGAAGAAATTCTCCGACAAGTGTTCCG
>MHFC01000133.1:5677-10906 GCA_001804025.1 Omnitrophica bacterium GWA2_52_8
TGACCCCGAGAGCACTGTACATTACAGACATCCCGATGACATAGACCAGCGCGTGCGCAAAAGCATGCCAATGTCCCGGATGTTTTTTATCCTTGAATAAAGACAGCGTCACCGAGAGCATGGGGTAAACACACGGAGTCAAATTCAGTCCCAGACCCAAGATAAAAACACCTAAATACGTCAGGCCGCCGCCAGGCAGTTCATTGATCATGGGCGCCCGTCCCGCACATTGCCGCATTCCTTCATGCCAACCCCGCTTCCTGCCATGTCCGCCCGGTAAAGCGCTTCTCGCGTTCCGGATCATATTTGCGGTAAACGAGAAATCCGGGCAATTCCTCGTCCTCCGCCCCAAGTTTAAATTCCTTGAGCGGAATCCAGTCGATGAGCTTGTCGGAAACATCGGGAAAGGCAATCACTTCGAGCTGCGCGGGAAGATGTGCGCGCAGATGCTCCTCGGTAATCTTAATGCCGGCCCAGTCGCGGTCCATCAACGCCACGACATCATGATAAAGCTTTTTCTCGGCCAAGAGATGAATCAGCGGCAAAGTCGGAAAATAGGTTTTGCCGGGGTGCGCCTGGGCATACCGGTAGGCTTCCAGCGCAAAATTATGCTGCCGGCCGCTGGTCCACAAACGGTAGTAAGCCATGGGAATTCCGATCAGGCACAGGGCAAACGCCAGCAAGCCTGCGGCCCGGGTAAGTTTCTGTCCCGCAAGGCTGCCGCCGAGGACGCCGGTTGTCATAAACCCCGTCGCCGCAGCAAGCGTAAAAAAATAGACGGCATAAGAAAAAGTGTTGTTCGATCCCCCCACTTTAATATTTCCCAAAATCGATACCGGGATCATCCATAGGCCCAAAAAGAAATAAAGAAACCAGGGCCGCCGCATCCATCGGCCTTCGGGAGTCGCGGACTGCTTATTGCCTCGCCCTGCCCCGATAAAAAGAATCAGCAGAATCACCCACGGAAGGAGACATTCCCGAGCAAGTTTTACTGCGGATTTGAACCCTACGGGGAAACCGCCGCCATCCCTGTAAGGATGGCGGCCCGGGATATAAAACATGTTCACAAACATGTCGTGGATCCCGTACATCCAGACAAACAAGACAAGCAGCGCCGTTCCTGTCCCAAACAGACAAAAAAGATATCGGGCCGCCGTTTTTAAACCGTAGCGAAAGTACAAATAAAGCGGCAGCGCAATCACCACAGGGACCGCAACCTGTTTCGACCAGACGGAACTGACCGCAAAAAAAGCCGAGAGCCACAGCCATTTTTTTTTTAAATCCCAATCATATTTTTGAAGAAAATAGCAGGCCATGGCGGCAAACCCGAGCGTGACAGCATCCGCATGAACGTTGAACGCCGCTTCTTTCAGTGTTGACGATAAAAAAGACAGCATACAGAAAATAAGAAAAAGCATCGTCCGGTGCAGACGTTCCGAGACAGCGTGAGATGCGGGCAAACGCAAGATCAAAAAGGCAGGAAAGAAAAAATAGAAAATATTCAGAGTCTCCGCCAAGCGCATCGCGGTCATCGGTGAGCTTGACCCTGCTGCCGGAAGATAGGCCAAAGCCGCAATCGGGCCGTAAAGCGTGATCATGGCCGGACCGGCATCCGCCGGATAATAGAGGCGGAACCCGTAAGCAATCGCAAAGGTTTTTTGCAGACGGCTCCAGTTATGATATTGGTAAACGGAGGAAAAAATTTTTTCGCCGAGCAAAACACATACGGTCAAACCAAGAGCCGCAAGAAACAAAAACTCCGCAAGATTGGAGTTATGCCCATGAAATTTACGCTTCCGGAAAGCTACGGTGGCCATCGCCAGCAGGGCCGCGGAATAGTAGATAATAAGATGGTTGCGGGAAAGGTCAAAAATCATTTCCGTCCCCTGTTCCCTTAACCGTTCCCATGATTGGCGCGGGCAGGCTGACCGGACATGCGGAAAGATGACCGCGGGATACCGGCTTAAAAAATTCCTGCGCTCTTGCGGTACCGGGTGGATCGTACGTATTCATGCTCATGTAATGTTTTCATTTAAATTAAGGGTGTTTATAAAAGGAGACAAGGATTGTCCTGCGTTTCAATCCATAAAATGAAGGAGGCACAGGATTAGCACATCGTCCAGATTGAAATGATGGGTGATTCATTTCAACCCCACAGCGCCCCGCACCCATCAAACCAAGATTGCCGCGGCGCTAACCCACATTTCTCATCGATTAGACGCATCGATGAGAAAACCGGACTAACTTATCTTTTCGTAATCGTAACGGCCCTTGATTTCCCCGGAAAAGAAGGTGCCGATGGATTCGGCATGAATTAATTTATGATGCATGTCGGCAGGGACGTTCTTAAAACGGTAAACCCCCCCGCGCCGGAATGTCACTTCCAAAACGCGCGTATTTTCATCATATCCGATCAGCGCAATCTCTCTCGAACGAACCGCTGTGCGATCCATAGCCTCCTCCAAGGGTAAAATACCCGACTATCATAACGGCTTTGATGGGATGAGAAAAGAAAAAAGAAGGCGGGAAATCAGATCCGGTTAAGCGGCCGTTCCGGAAGGAATCATCCTTGCTGCCGAAGAAGAAACAGCATCCTGGGTCGTCTTAGTATGGGATATCTCTGCCGGCTTCGAGATCATCGTAATGCCGCGGCTGAGGATCGCCTGAGCGAGAAATTTGAGTTCCCGCGCCAGAACCGCTTCCAAAGATTCCCATCGGCCCCCGGCCATTTGGACGAGGTAAGGCTCCCCCGTTTTATTGGAGTGCCCGCACACCCGGTGGACAAAATCGTCGGCTGTGACAATGGGATCATTCCGGAACTGGCGGTGATTCATTTTCCATCGAAACCACAAGCTTGCGGTATTGCCGGGGTGTTTCGCCCCGTTGCGGTAATAAACCAGACCGCTATCTCGGACCACATTGAGCAAGTAACTGATTTTGTCCTGTTCCGTAATGGTTTGGCGGGATTTCAGATAGTCTTCCACATAAGCGGCTCTGGATTCGGCGGTTTGAAATAAAGAAATTTCCGGTATCGACAACGGATCATTTCCGCTCATCCCGGGTTTTGAGGCCGAGGAACAACCCGCTACAGAAATGAGGCATAAAATGGCAACGAGGCTACGCATGCAACACGCTTGAACTCGAATTTTCTACGCTAATTGAGGGTTTCAAATGACCGGCTTCCCCACAAAAAATTGTACACCAGCCGGATAAAAATTGCCAACAATGGGCATCAAAACAGACAAAACCTACGCCCTTTCATCCGAAACCGGGCCGTCATGAATGCTCTGAAACTACCCCGGAACTTTGCCCTGTCTCATTTGCGGCTGAAAACGGCCGGTTAAGCACCTCAAAAGCCACGACAGGATGAGTGTCGCCTTTTACACCGGCAGAAAAAGGCATCTCAACGAGAACCGAGTCGACAAAACAGCGCCGATGGTCCTGGGTACAATAATAAACGGTTGTTTCAAAAGACAAAATGCCTTCTCCCCGGTTAACCCTGTAGGGTATTTCAACCGGAAATACCATCTTGTCCCAATAGGCCCCCGACGGGTCAGAAATTTCGATGAGCCCCTGCGGCTGGGAACGGCTGCGCAGTTCAAATACCGTTTCCGGCGTAAAACCATACCCGTCCTGCAGATGCACTGAAAAAAGGATACGGCCATCCCCTTCCTTCAGGGTTACGGGCGGTTGATCAATCCGACGGACGAATCCGAGCGGCGAATCGCCCTTTCTAATTGCACGGGCTTCGCCGCTTGCGTTTTCGGAGGCTGTCAAAGAACCGCCGGAAGGAACACCCGCTTCATGAGGGGCCGGTTTGTGGCAAGCCATAACGGCCGCCGCAGGAATCAGGAACATCACGGCAAGGCTCCGTCGATTCATCCCGGGGTGGGCCATCCTCATTAAAAACCCGCTCGAAAACATGACCTTTAAAAAAGTTCCGGGAGGATTTTATGAAAGTTTTTTTGAGTTGTCATTGGAATCCGTGTCTTTCAGCGATTTTTTAAACTCACGGATTCCTTCTCCGAATGCCCGGCCTATTTCCGGCAAGCGTTTGGCGCCAAAAAGCAGTAACACCACCACTAAAATGACGACAATTTCCAGCGGTCCCGGCATACTCATGTTGATCTCCTAGAACGATTTAGCTGCGTTATAACAGAACCTTAGCAAAATGGCCAGCCGGCGGCGTGTGCTTCCCATAGGGGACAATACTTCACTGAGTATCCCTTATGGGCGCCGGCCATTTTGCAAAAGTTCAGTTATAATAACGAATCCACGGCCAATTCTCAAGCCTGATATCTGGGTTTCCGCCGATCTCATTCCAAATACGTCGGGGCGGCAGGATTTGAACCTGCGACATCCTGCTCCCAAAGCAGGCGCTCTAGCCAGGCTGAGCCACGCCCCGAAAACCGTCTTTCAATCGACCCGTTTCCCGCCGGCCCGCTGTTTCCTAAAAAATGGACCTTTCCTTATAAACGCTCAAGATCAAGCCGATTGTTATCGTGGTCGCAATCAGGGAAGAACCGCCGTAACTGACCAGCGGAAGTGTAATGCCCGTAATCGGCATCAAACCAAAACTCATTCCGATATTGATAAAAACCTGAAAGAACAGCACCGTAATCAGGCCGGTGATCAGCAGTTTTGCCTTGATGTCGGTTGTCTTTTCCATGATCTGAAAAGCCGCATAAAAAAGCCAGCCGTATAAAAAAAGCAGGAGAACGCTGCCTAAATATCCGGCCTCTTCACCGATAACACAAAAAATAAAATCCGTATGGTGCTCCGGAACAAACTGCAATTGGCTCTGGGTGCCGTGCAAATATCCCTTGCCAAAAAAACCCCCGGACCCGACGGCAATTTTTGACTGAATGGCCGTATATCCGGAGCCCAGCGGATCACGGCTCGGATCCATGAAATCAAGAATTCTTCTTTTTTGATAAGGTTTCAAGTACAGCCACAAAAAAGGCACCGCTACAATCCCCGATAGCGCCGCCGCTAAAATACTTTTATAACTCAACCCCCAGACATAAAGAAGCATCATGACCATAGGGAGGAACAAAAGCGATGACCCGAGATCCGGCTGCTTCATAATCAAAAAAACAGGAATCAGTCCCAGGGTAATGGCCGTAAAAATCACTTTGCCGCGCTTGTCCCATTCCTGGTGAGACCCCAGATAATTTGCCAGCATGAGCACGGTCGCCAGTTTCGCAAATTCAGACGGTTGCACGATAA
>MHFC01000133.1:10921-11676 GCA_001804025.1 Omnitrophica bacterium GWA2_52_8
TCCACCGTTGCGCACCGAGCCGCTCCTGCCCCACCAGCAATACCAGCACGAGCGCTATGACTGCCAGCACATAAAGCAAATTAGCCATACTCAAAAACGCCCGGTATCCCATAGCCGGAATAACAAACATCATCCCGGCCGCAATGCTGACCCAAAAAAGCTGCCGGTCCAAATAATGACCGGAATCATGATAAGAGGCACTATAGATAAACAGGGTGCCGAAAATCATCAGGCTTAGCGCCGATAAAACCAAAGGCCAATGAAGCTCTTTAAGAAAACGCCGTAACATGGGTCTGCCAGGCCTCCAATACTTTTTTTGCAATGCTGCCGGCCGCTACACCCCCGGAGCCGCCGTGTTCAATAAAAATAACGAATGCAATTTCAGGGTTCTCATAAGGGAAAAAGCCGGTTATCCAGGCATGCGCTTGCTTGGGCGGCGCTTGCGCCGTGCCGGTTTTCGCGGCAAGCTTCGTAAAGTCGAGGCGTGCCAGCTGACCCGTTCCATACTCGGCATTCACGACCCGGAGCATGGCTCTTCTAACGGTTTTTAAATTTTCCTCACGGATCGCAATCTTTTGCTTTTGAGGTCCTTCGTGAGGATCATGATTCAAGACCAAGCGGGGCTCCGCAAATTCGCCGTTTTTCGCAATAATCGCGCATAACCGTAAAATCTGGACCGGTGAGGACAATAAAAACCCCTGACCGATCGCAAAACTCAAGGTTTCGCCTTGATACCATTTATCTTTTAACTGCGC
>MHFC01000133.1:11692-14688 GCA_001804025.1 Omnitrophica bacterium GWA2_52_8
TCCGGCACAAGACCCGCCGTCATCTGCGAGACGTCCAATTCCAGCCGGCGGCCGAGCCCGAGCTCCCGGGCATACTTGGCAATACTGTCGGCCGAAAGACGCCGTCCTAAGTTATAAAAATAAACGTTGCAGGACCTCTCGATCGCTTCATACAAATTAACACTGCCGTGACCGTTGTGATACCAGCAATTGTATTTACGCCCGCCGGGCGACAGCCGGAAATATCCGGGACAAAAAAAGCGCGTCTCGGGTGTGATGATCCCCTTTTCAAGCGCGGCCAGCGCCGTCACAAGCTTGAATACGGAACCGGGAGGGTAAGCCGAATTGGCGCCGCGGTCCAACAAAGGCGCATTGCGGTCCCGCAAAAATTCCAACCGCTCCTGACTTTGTCCGGGCTCGACAAAAACATTAGGATTAAAGCCGGGCGTGCTTGCCAGCGCAATCAGGCCGTCATTTTTCAGATCCATGATTCCGACAACGGCATGCTTGTCACGGATTATCTCCATGACCTCTTTTTGAAAATCAAGATCAAGCGTCACGGTCAAATCATCGCCGGAAAGGGGCTGCTGCTCGGACAAAATCCGGATCATCTGGCCCCGTGCATTTACCTCGATCTGCCGGCCGCCCCGCCAGCCGCGCAATTTATCATCGTAAAGTTTTTCGATGCCGTAGCGCCCCACCCAAGAATTAAACCCGTAGCGCCGCCGGTCCGAGTTCTTGTATTCTTCCGGACTTATTTTCCCGATATAGCCGATTAAGTGCGAGGCCGTCTCATCATACGGATAAAAACGAAGGCTGGAAATCCGGATTTCGACGCCGGGCAATTCCGCACGCCTTTCCTCGATTTTAAGCACGGTTTCCATACTGACGTCTTCTTTGATCACCGCCGGCGCGAATGGAGACTCCCGTTGTCCGCTCATATGCCGGCGGACTTCGGATTCCGGAATGTTCAGCAAATGCGCGAGAATCGGAAAGACTTCAGGGGTCACGTCCTCGGGTGTTGCGGTCACATCATAAGCCGGACGATTGGTCGCAAGAAGACGGCCGCGCACATCAAAAACCCGGCCGCGGGGGGCTTCCAGGGGAATCAGACGCACACGGTTTTGCTCACTCAACCGGCGGTATTCCTCTCCCCCGATCACCTGAGTTCGGAACAATCCGAGCGCAAGAATACTGAGCCCGGCAAAAAAAACAAAACGCATGATCACAACACGCATATTCATGATACCTAATTTTGAGAGTAATCAAACAACTCGAATTGTCTCGTTCGGGGACGGTCTTCAAACCAACGCGCCGTAAAATAAAAAAAAGCAGGACACAATGCAGCCGTATACAATGCCGTTTTGATGCCGGCCGTCACCGGATGCCACTCCAATGTCCGGTCCGGAACGATCATCACTTCCAGGATTGCTGAAAACACGCAGACACACAACACAAAACAATAAGCCATTACCGCTTGTATCACGGCCGACTTATGTTCGAATTTATGGGCAGAAAAATCCAGGACAAGTGCCGCCGTCACGAGCGCCGTCATTTCAACTCCGATCGGCTGGACACCGACCGGTTCGCGGATAATTCCCATAAGGAGCGCAAGCCCCCAAGTCCGCTGCCATCCCCATTTCAAAGACGCATGGACGACCATTAAATAGCTGAGGACAGGACGTACCCACCCGACCCGTATCATGGGCATAAAGCAAATATCCAGAATCAGTATAAAAAACAAATACAGGATCAGCCTTCCGGATAGGATGCGACGCATAAAACTTCCTCGATTTTTTTAAAATCGGCAAAAGCACGGACGGCCGCGGTAAGATGCAGCCCCGTTTCATCCCGGCTGATGGTTTCGATTTTTCCGATACGGATCCCTTTTGGAAAAACACCCCCGATGCCGGATGTGATCACTGTTTCACCGACGGCAGCGCCGCTGTCCAAATTTAAATACCGCATGCTGAGAGTTCCCGTCCCATCGCCGCCAACCGCACCCTGCGCCCGGCTATTGTCTGCAAGAGCACTGGCGCGGCCGTCGATGTCAATCAGGAGAATGGCTTTTGAAGTTTCCGGTCCCGCATTAAAAATCCTGCCGATAAGTCCTTCGACGACGATGACCGCCATGTCTTTTTGAATCCCATGCCGTGTCCCTTTGTCGAGGATGACAATTTTTCTCCAAGGTGAAGGATCCCACCCGATCACGCGGGCGCTGACCGACCGAACCTTCAGCGAGTCGCGGAAATCCAGTAATTTTTTGAGCCGCACATTCTCCCGTTCGAGTTCCTGCGTCTGCATGACCTTGGATTCGAGAACGGCGACTTGCTGCTTCATGGCATCATATTGACTTACCGCATCCCAAAAACGAAAAGCCGTTGACCCGATGCGGGAAAGAGCGGACGAGGCGGATTCGCCGACAACAAGGAGAGGTTTGATCACCGAAAGGGCCATGATCTGGACAGGGTCGCTGATCTGGTATTTTTGAAGCGCAAAGAGAGCGGGCAGTACAAAAACCGCAAAGAGATAATAGGGCCGCCGGGGACGCATCACGCAGTTTCCAAAAGGTTCCGGATAATTTTTTTGTTTGAGACTGAGGCGGGGTATTGTATCACAGGAGCAAGGCGCCGGCGCATGGAAATTAGCAAATCCATGACAATTTTAAGAATTGAGGATGATGAAAATCAGAGAGGACGGTTTAGTGCCGCGTCAATCTTGTTTTGATGGATACGCGGCACTTGTGCGATTGAAATGAATAACCCATCATTTCAATCTGAACGATGCCCTAGTAGCTTTTACCGTTGGAACTATTGACAGCCAGACGCTTCAGCATATGAAAATCGCTCAAATAACGTCCCGTCCCAAGCGCGATCGCGGTCAAAGGATCGTCCGCAACATGCACCGGAAGCCCGGTCTCTTCGGCAATCAGCTTGTCGAGGCCTCTCAACAAGGCCCCGCCGCCGGCCAGAATCAGTCCACGATCGATCAAATCAGCCGACAATTCGGGAGGCGTT
>MHFC01000133.1:14696-15727 GCA_001804025.1 Omnitrophica bacterium GWA2_52_8
GTCCCGCCCCTTGACATCCAGGGTCGTCTCTTCTTCCAGAGGGTATGCCGAACCGATCCGGATCTTGATCTCTTCGGCCGTCCGCTCGCCGATCATTAAATTATAGGATTTCTTAAGATGACTCATAATGGCTTCATCAAACTCGTCGCCGCCGATGCGGATGCTCTTTGAAAAAACGATACCTGAAAGCGAAATCACGGCGATCTCGGTTGTCCCGCCGCCGATGTCAATAATCATGTTGCCGGCAGGCTCCTGAATCGGCAGCCCTACGCCAATGGCCGCGGCAATGGGTTCTTCGACAAGATAAACGGGACTGCGCGCACCGGCGCGTTCGGCCGAATCTTTCACGGCTCTCTTTTCAACTTCCGTAATGCCGCTCGGAACGGCAATGACGACACGCGGGCTGACAAGGCGGCTCTTACGGTGGACCTTGCGGATAAAATAGCGAAGCATGGCTTCGGTGATATCAAAATCGGCAATGACGCCGTCCTTCATCGGACGAACCGCAACAATATTACCGGGTGTGCGGCCCAGCATGCGTTTGGCCTCCTCCCCCACCGCTAAGACCGAATGGTTCTGGCGGTCAATAGCCACCACGGAAGGCTCGCAAAGAACAACCCCCTGTCCTTTAACGTAGACAAGTGTGTTTGCCGTTCCTAAATCGATACCAATGTCACTTGAAAAAAATCCGAGAAGACGATCCAAAATTATCATTTTTGCCTAAACTTCCTTACTAGGGGAATTTACGAAGCGACTGAGTATAGCTAAAGGCCTCTTTTATGTCAATTGAAATCAAGGCATGGAAGCCTTAATCATTTGCCGAACGGCATCGCACCGGATCAATGAGTTGTCAGCCGGCGAAATTCATCAAAAAATGCCGGGAAAGAGGTGGCAATGCAGTCGATGTCCCGGATCTCAACCGCCCCCTCAGAAACGAGGCTGGCAACCGCCATACTCATAGCCGTGCGATGGTCTCCGAAACTATGCACCGGGCCCCCCGAAAAGCTCTCAACTCCCTGGATAAGACAGCC
>MHFC01000133.1:15737-17910 GCA_001804025.1 Omnitrophica bacterium GWA2_52_8
ATCGCCGTCATAAGGACGGGCAACTCGTCAATCAAGCTCGGGATCTCGTCACGGGCAATGCGGGTTCCGCGCAACCGCTGACCCGACACGCGGACCGACCCTTGGCGTTCGGGAATGCCGGATTTGACGGTGATTTCAAATTTTGCCCCCATTCTTTCAAGGATCTTAAGGTAACCGCAGCGCGTGGGGTTGAGGCAGACATCCTCCACCAGAAAGTCCGACCCCGGAATCATTGCCGCCGCGGTCACAAAGAAAGCGGCGGAGGACATATCGCCTGGAATTTTTGAATCCAGCGCATTTAATTTTTCGGTTTTCTGTATGGTCATCCACTCCCCTTCTTTACTGAAGCGGGCACCCGAGGATTCAAGAAAGCGTTCGGTATGGTCCCGCGAAGGAATTTTTTCATGAATGCGGGTCGGAGTTTCTGCGTACATGCCGGCAAACAAAAGCGCCGACTTGACCTGCGCACTGGAGAGTTTGTTATCAAAATCGATTCCCTTGAGGCGGCCGCCCCGAATCGTTAAAGGGGCCAGGTTCCCCTTGTCCTTGCCCTTGATTTGGGCGCCCATATCTTTTAACGGCTGCGTGACGCGCTTCATCGGCCGCGACTGCAATGAGGCATCGCCCGTCAAAGTCACTTCCATCGGTTGTCCGGCCAATATCCCCAGCATGAGCCTCATGCTGGTTCCCGAATTCCCCAAGTCAAGTGCTTTGCCCGGAACACGGAGTCCCCTCATGCCGACCCCGTCAATTTCAAGGATCCCGCTTCCGCGAACCCAGCGGACCGGTACCCCCATCGCTTCAAAAGCGCTCAGTGTCGAAAGACAATCACCGGCCTCGAGAAAATTGGTATAGCGGCTTTTTCCATCAGCCAAAGCGCCGAACATCACGGCCCGGTGTGATATAGATTTATCTCCGGAAGGCACCCAGCGCCCCCGGATAGACGACCGCTTCGTAAGTGTTATGGAATTCATCGGTTTAAAATCGGCAAGGGTTAGTTACGGCGGACCCAGATTTTCAAAACCTTAAGCTCTTCTAAAATAGCCTGGTGGGCTTGCTCTGAAGCTTTTTGACCAGCCTCAATCTTGTCCAGCTTCGCCTGCAATTCCTCAAGTTTGGCCAAAACTTCTTTCTGCTGCGCTTGCTGCGCCAATACCGCGGGAGCATCCGCTATCAGAATCAGGGCAAAAAAGAAACATAAAGCGATAATCGAGCGGCGGCCCTTGAATTCAAGGCATGACGCCCGAAAAGTTCCGCTTTTATGCGGTAAGGATTTCATCACCTTCCTGGATCTGATTCTGCGAAGACTCATGATGAATGGCCGCTGCGGAAAAGTTGTCGTAAAGCTTTTCAATCTCGATTTCACCGATCATATCATCCCCGCGCCGGACCGAAAAACGGTCGCCGATCCTGACTTGGTCCTGCAAACCGCGGTTCACCACGACAAAATTAAACTGGCGGTTCACCGACAAAATTTGGGCATTAAGCGGCTTCCCTTTAAATTCCTGCGGAAGCGTCCCGATCGGCTGCGTGGTTTCCTGCGGCAAAGCATCCGCGGGCGAAGCCCATTCAAGCTCACCGGATTCCGGCGCCACAACGGGCATCACCGCTTCGACAGGCCCGGCCTGCGGCAAATTGCGCGCTTCCATGTTGCGCAGTTTTGACTGGAGGTCTACGGAACGCTGCTCAAACTCGCTCACTTGGTCCCGCAAATCCTGGACCAGTGCACGGGCTTCCTTAACATCGCGCTGAAGCCGTTGATTTTCGGCAACATTTTTTTCAAGTTCGCTTTGAAGGTCCGCAACGCGCCCCCTGTAGGCCTCCAGCTGGTTTTCGAGATTCCCGATCTCGTCCTGCCATTCGTTCTGCAAAAGTTGCTGATTTTTATTTTCAGACCTTTCGGAGCTTAGGGAGGAATATAAAAACCAAGCGCCGCTCAAAGCGATGAGGGAAAGAATGAAGGCCATCACGATTGCGATTTTGATGCCGGTATAATTGGGGACTTCAAACGGCTCTGTCCGCAAAAATGCGGGAGAACCGTGGCGGTATTCGCTGTCCTGCTTTTCCAGCTGCTCGTATAAGCTCGGCATAATGTGCGTTATATTATCATAGCTCTTTCTTTTTGCCTAGTACCGTCTGACTGTCGGGTGCATCCCACAAAAGGCAGTTAATT
>MHFC01000134.1:0-295 GCA_001804025.1 Omnitrophica bacterium GWA2_52_8
CGCATCATCCAGTTTTACTGTTGTTTCATTTAGATTACTTTTCAAAGGCAGTGATTCTCCGCCGCGAATATCATTCGGAACGTCGGCAAGTGTGAGTTTACTTGAAGTAGACAGCACGATCATCCGTTCGGTGATATTTTTAAGTTCCCGTATATTTCCCGGCCAAGAATATTGACACAGCGCTTTTACTGCGTCCGGCTCGATTTCTGTAATCTTCTTGCGATTCATTGCGGAAAAATACTTGATGAATGCATCAAGCAGCATCGGGATATCTTCACGGCGTTCCCGTAATGGC
>MHFC01000134.1:342-13037 GCA_001804025.1 Omnitrophica bacterium GWA2_52_8
AAAGCGTCCGGTTCTTACTTCTTCAAGCAGTTTTTTATTTGTTGCTCCGATGATTCTTACATCAATTTTGATCGTCTTTGTCCCGCCGACGCGTTCGAATTCACCTTCCTGCAAGACGCGCAGCAGTTTAACCTGTGTTTCGGGTGAGATTTCGGCAACCTCGTCCAAAAAAAGACTTCCCGTATGAGCTTTTTCGAACCGGCCTATTTTTCTTTCGTATGCGCCGGTAAAAGCGCCGCGTTCATGACCAAACAGTTCGCTTGTCAGCAGTGTTTCCGTGAGGGCAGCACAATGAACCGCCACAAAGGGTTTTTGCTTGCGGAGGCTTAATTCATGAATGCGGTGAGCAATAAGTTCTTTACCGGTACCGCTTTCGCCGGCAATCAGAACGGTTGAATTGGATTTTGCAATTTGATCAATGGTCAGGATGATTTTCTTCATTGAGGCAGATTGATAAAGCATTTGACCATGCTCATATCTTTCCCGATAAAGCGCTTGGCGCAGGTCTGTGTTTTCTTCCTCAAGATGCTGTTTATTTAAGGCTTTGTTAATCAAAAATCCAAGTTCTTCTAAATTAATCGGCTTCGTCAGATAATGAAACGCGCCCTTCTTCATTGCGCGCACCGCATCTTCGACTGACCCGTAAGCAGTTAATAAAATGACAATTGCGTTTGGATCGTGAGCTAGAATTTTTTCAAGAAGCAATGTTCCGTCCATGACGGGCATTCGAATATCCGTCAATACGACATCAGGATGTTCCGAAATAAAAAGTTTCAACGCCTCTTCGCCGTTCTCGGCCGTGATGACATCCCATTCCTTGCCTTCTAAAAATTGGCGGACACCCTGGCGTGTATTTTTTTCATCGTCAACAACCAAAATCGTAGGACAGACGGACATAAGGGTCTCCTTTAAACGGGCCGCGACTGAGGTGTGGGCAGTTGTAATTTAGGCTGACGCATGGGAAGGATGAGTGTAATGTCGGTGCCTTTAGCTGCCTTGCTTTGCACATCAATGCGTCCGCCATGTTCTTGAATAATATTGAATACAGTCATCAGCCCGAGCCCGGAGCCTTCTTTTTTTGTCGTAAAATAGGGCTCAAATATATGGGGCAATACATCGTCGCGAATACCGACACCCGTATCCTTGAATGAAATCGAGGCAATTTTGTTTTTATGAGAGACGACAATGTCAAGGCGTCCGCCCTTCGGCATAGCTTCCAATGCGTTTTTAATCAAATTGAGACAACACTGGTAAATTCGGTCAGGGTCGAACAAAAAAGGCGAAAGCTTATCATCGCGGGTTACCAAAGCCTGGATATTCCCTTCTAACAATTCAGGCCTCATAAATCTTAGAGCCTCTTCGACAACGCGGTTTAGATTTTCGTTTTTTACGCGAAGGGGGTGTTTGCGCGTGGCTTTGAGAAAATCTTTGATGATTTTATCGAGGCGGGCCGTTTCGGATTCTATCACGCTGATTTTCGAAGCTATTTTTTTTTTATCGGCAGCCGAAAGCGATGCAATATCCTGACGCAGTAACTGAAGGTGAATGCCGATCGAATTCAGCGGATTTCCGATATCATGAGCAATCCCTGCCGATAGCTTCATCAGGGATTCGGTGCGTGCGAGCTGTTCATAAAGCTGTAAAGAGGATTTTTCGGCCGTCATGTCTTCGAGCGTAATCAAAAGCCAGTCGTTAAAATTTGTCATAGGCGAAATCGAAACGCGGAAAGTAAGTTCCCTTGGAGTCAAAAGCGATATGTCGCTTTGCGCGACGGTCGAGGTGTTAAGAGAATGTGACAAGATCCGCGATAATTGAGCATCGAAGATTGGGTTATGAATCGACAGTGTGCGATGAGGGGCATCGGGGATTTGCAGCCATAAAGCGGCTTGTCGGTTATAAAATTTAATTTGTCCCGTCCGGTCCATAAGCAAAATACCTTCATGAACGGCCTCAATGATGTCGGCCAGTTGGGAAGCCGTATGATGGAGTTCGGTGACATATTGGCGCACTTGAGCGGGATCAATCTTATCAAGACGATTTAGAACCTTATGTATGAACAGATTTTGCTGCGGCACCCGCACCCCCTCCTTTCTTGACAAGAGTCATGAACGTTTCAAGCAATTGTGGGTCTTTTTTTCCGGGCTCAACTTCAACACCGCTTGCCACATCTACGGCGTAAGGGGCCACGCTCCGGATGGCATTTTGAACGTTTCGAATATTAAGTCCGCCGGCAAGGAATAGTTTTTCATGGATGAACGGTCTGTCTGAAATGAGGTTCCAGTCAAAAGCGACCCCGGTTCCGCCGAACTGGTCCTTATCGTAGGTATCGAATAAAAAATTACTAACATTGTATTCATCGATGCGGCGCAGACTCATTTCATCCTTGATGCGGAATGTTTTGATCACGCGGTAATTCTTATCCATGAAATATTTGCAGTATCGTGCGGTTTCATCACCGTGAAACTGAAGATATGGCAACGCCAGTTCACCGGCGATGCGCTCCACGTAATCTCGGGGCTGGTTCAAAAAAACGCCGACAAAATGATGAAAATGAGGCACTGAAGCGACGATGCGGTTTGCCGTGGCAAGACTGATCTTTCGCTTGCTTTCGGCAAATATAAACCCGAGATAATCCGCACCGAGTTCTATGGCAAGCTTTGCATCCTCAGGGTTTGTGTTGCCGCAGATTTTAACTCGAGTCATAGTGACGGTCCCCTCACTTCCACTTTGCATTGGTTCTAAGTAAAGATTGAACCGCTTCCACAACGTCCGGCGCCTTCATGAGATGCGTTCCCACAAGAAAACTGTGAACACCTAAACTTGTGTATTCTAGAATCTGGTCAGAGTTGTAAATTCCGCTTTCAACGATAATCGGGATCCCTTTCGGAATATGCGGGATCAGTTTTTTAGCCCGGTCCGCGTCCGTTGATAGGGTTTTGAGGTCCCGGTTATTAATTCCGATAATCTTTGCGCCGGATTGAACCGCTTTTTTCAAGTCTTCTTCCGTGTGAATTTCGACCAATGCATCCATGCCAAGAGAGGTTCCTAATTTTATGAGGTGATGGAGTTCCTGGTCCGTGAGGATCGCCGCGATTAATAAAAAAGCATCAGCCTCCAAGACGCATGTTTCATATAATTGGTAACTCTCAAGAATAAAATCTTTGCGCAGAAGCGGTATTTTGGTGACCTGGCGGACCGTTTTTAAATAGCTGGGCCGTCCTTTGAAGTAATGAGGTTCCGTCAAAACTGAAATCGCGCATGCCCCCGCATATTCAAGTTGAGAAGCCAGCCGCAGCGGCTGGAAATCTTCACGCAAAACCCCTTCGGACGGGGAAGCTTTTTTAAGCTCGCAGATTATGTGAATCCCTTTATTCGGGCTGATGGCCTTAAAAAAAGAACGGTGTTCGGCCGGTGGTTTGTGCTCGACCACAGATTGCAGCCGTGCTAACGGGAACCGCCGCTTGAGCTCCTCGATATCTTTGCGTTTTTGAGAAAGAATGTCATTTAAAATCATAACGCTAAGACCTTATGAGGCAGCTTTTTTAAAAAACGGTACGCCGTACCGGATCTTAGGATTCGTTCCGCAACCGAGATCCCCTGTTTCAAATCCGGAACTTTTTTTGAAACATAGAAAGCGGCCGCGGCATTCAGGACAACCCAGTCGCGGAGCGGCCCATGGTAATCCCCTTTGAATAGCGCAAGCGTTAGTTTTTTGTTTTGATTTGCGTTGCCTCCGCGATAACTGTGAAGCGGTTTTTTATGACCAAATCCCAGCATTTTAGGGTCAACGATTCGATTTGAAACTTTGCCGTGATTGATTTCTTTGACCCACGTTTTAACGGAAGCGGATATTTCATCGGTTCTGTCGGAGCTGTGATAGACCCATGCGCGTTTCAATTCTTTCCTTTGTTTTAAAACCGCCGCAAATAATGTCAAATGCCGTTTATCCGACACGCCTATCATCTGGTATGAAAGCGGAAGCGGATTGATCAACGGGCCCAGCAGATTTAAAATCGTTCGGATTTGTAATTTTTTCCTGAGCGCCTGGAGTTTGGCAAATGCCGGGTGGTGATTGGGCGCGTGAAAATAACCGAATCCGGTTTTCTCAATCATTTTGATAATTTGTTTTCGTGTCGCCGATAATGGAATGCCAAAAGATTCAAGGAGATCGGAACTGCCGCATTTTGAAGTGATGCTTCGATTTCCGTGTTTGGCAATGCGAACTCCCCCTGCGGCCGCTATGAGAGAGCAAGCCGTAGAAATATTATAACTTCCGCTGCGGTCCCCGCCTGTGCCGCATGTGTCCAAAAGTCCGGATGGGACAGTTTTAGGATAAGGCTCAAGGCCGCGGATTGCACTCAAACATGCGCAAAGATCTTCTTCGGATTCTCCCTGTTTTGCAAGTAACGTAAGCAGCGCGACCGCATCAGCCTCGGCCACGTGACCTTGAAAAAGCTCCTTGAAGAGAAGTGCCGTTTCGCGCGGGCTTTTTGGGCTACCGGTCAAATATTTTAGCAACGTGCGATGCCGTGAGTCAGCCATGGCGATCACTTAGCGCTGCTTCGCCAGTTTTAAGAAATTTGCCAATATTTTCTTTCCATCGGGCGTCAAAATCGACTCGGGATGGAATTGCACTCCCCATGTAAGATGGGTGCGGTGGCGAAGCGCCATGATTTCTTTTTTGTGGGTTTCCGCGGTAATTTCAAGGCATGCCGGCAGCGATTTTCTTTCGACAAGAAGCGAGTGATAACGGGTGGCCGGAAAAGGATTCCGGATGCCGCGAAACACCCCGTTCTTCTTATGATAAATTAAGGATGTCTTGCCGTGCATGATGTTTCTGGCGCGGATCACTTTTCCGCCGAACGAAAAACCGATACATTGATGGCCGAGGCAAACGCCTAGAATGGGAATTTTCCCGCTAAATTCACGGATGACGGCGTTAGAAATTCCGGCCTCAATAGGAGTGCACGGTCCCGGCGATATCACAATTTGGCGTGGCCGCATCCGGCGTATTTGCGGCACGGTAATGCGGTCATTGCGATAAACAACCGGAGCAGCTTTTAATTCGCCAAAATACTGCACCAGATTAAACGTGAATGAATCGTAATTGTCGATGACCAGAAGCATTAAAATTGCCCCCGATTTTGAATTGCACCCAATAGCGCTTTTGCTTTATTCAACGTTTCCATGTATTCCCGCTTGGGGTGTGAATCTTGGACGATCCCGGCGCCCGCCTGCAGATAGATGTTTTTGCCGTCCAGCACAAGGGTCCGGATCGTGATGCACATGTCCATATTTTGCGTGAAACTGAAATATCCAAGGCATCCGGCATAAGGCCCTCGTTGTTCTTTTTCGAGTTCGTCGATGATTTGCATGGCCCTGATTTTTGGCGCCCCGCTTACGGTACCGGCCGGAAAAGCGGCTTTTAACAGCGAAAAAGCGTTTTGTCCGCGCCTCAATTTTCCCATCACATCACTGACCAGATGCATGACATGGGAATATCTTTCAACGCGCGCAAAATCTTTGATCTTAATACTGTTGAATTGACACACGCGACCGAGATCGTTGCGGCCCAAATCGACAAGCATTAAATGTTCCGCCATCTCTTTCGGGGATTTTCGTAATTGTTCTTCGTAGCGTTGATCTTCATTCAAAGTTTTGCCTCGCGGCCGCGTACCTGCTATCGGTCTCACTTCCGCAATGCTGCCGGCCTTTTTTACCAGCATTTCCGGCGATGATCCGATCAAACGATACGGGTTGTGGCGGAAATAGAACATATAGGGCGAGGGATTGATAGAACGCAAGGCACGATAGATCTGAAAATCATGGGCTGCATGAGAAAGTTTGAATCGCTGCGAAAGTACGACCTGGATGCAGTCCCCTGCCCGGATATACTGTTTTACTTTTTTTACTCTCTTATAAAACGCCGCGGGAGAAGTATTGGATTTAAGTTTTAAGACTGTCACAGATCCGGCGGCGGATGCACGCGGAATAACTTTTGCCGCAGACAACTCGTTTACGCGCAAGCGGAGATCGCGCAGCTCTTTTTGATAAAGCGCAATCAGCTTTTGTTTCGAGGATGCTTTCGGTATTTCTGCAATACGGACAAACAGCATTTGTTTACGGAAATGATCAAAAATAATCAAATTGTCGACCAAAAAAAATACGGCATCCGGAACCTGGGTGGCTTTGGCCGAATGGAGTGTGATATTTTCACACTGCTGGACATATTCATATCCCAAGTACCCCACGAGACCGCCGCAGAAATCAGGCAGAGCATCCGGGTTTGCCAGTTTATACCTTGAAAGCAAATTTGACAGAAAATCGAGAATGGGATAGCGGACGTTTTCTGTTTTTTTTATGCCGCGGCGTTGAATCTTGATAGAGTTTCCGCGCGCTTCGATGATCAGTTTTGGTGCGCAGCCCATAAATGAATAGCGTCCGATTTGCTCACCTTGTTCCGCCGACTCAAGCAAAAAGGCTTGGGGTTTATTGGCGGCTAGTTTCAAAAAACACGAGACGGGCGTTTCAAGGTCGGCCGGTATGCCGTGGATTAATGCCACCAAATTCCCTTTGCGGCATAATTTCAAAAATGTCTTAACGTCAGGCGTTATCATAAGTTATCACTAAATTTATTTTCATTTGAATGCGCTGAGCATGGAGGAGTATGCCATAACTACTGAGTGTGTCAAGTAGTTACACTTTTAAAGGGGAATATGCGAGTGCACCGTCCGGATTGAAATGACGGGTTGTTCATTTCAATCACACGGTGCCGCGCAGCCGTCAAAAACAAGGTTGACGCAGCACTAACCCGCATTTCTCATCACCAATGAGAAATGCCCTCGCGGAGGCTGTGGTGCAAATGGGCTTTTTCATTTGTACCAGCTGAGCATGGAGGAGTATGCCATAACTACTGAGTGTGTCAAGTAGTTACACTTTTAAAGGGGAATATGCGAGTGCACCGTCCGGATTGAAATGACGGGTTGTTCATTTCAATCACACGGTGCCGCGCAGCCGTCAAAAACAAGGTTGACGCAGCACTAACCCGCATTTCTCATCACCAATGAGAAATGCCCTCGCGGAGGCTGTGGTGCAAATGGGCTTTTTCATTTGTACCACAGGGGTTGTCTTTTGCGCCCTGTTAAAACGCGGGCGCAAAACTTTGGATGCAACCCCATGCGTCCAAAGCGGTTTTCTTATCGATTCACCTAAGCGATGAGAAAACCGGACTAACTACGGATAGGGATACCTCGCTGAGACAGGTACTTTTTTGCCTCAGAAATAGAAATTTCGCCGAAATGAAAGATAGAAGCCGCCAAACAGGCGTCTGCATTTCCTTCGGCAAAAGCATCATATAGATGTTCAAGATTGCCGGCTCCACCGGATGCGATAACCGGTAAGTTAACAGCGCTCGAGATCGCTTTGAGAAGCGCAATGTCGTAACCATCTTTGGTGCCGTCCCGGTCCATGCTTGTCAAAAGAATTTCGCCGGCGCCTCGCTGCTGACCTTCACGGGCCCATGATAGGACGTCAAGATTTGTCACATTGCGTCCCCCGTGAGTATAGACCCGCCACGAATCACCGAATTTTTTGGCGTCGATTGCCAAAACGATGCATTGAGCTCCGAAATGACCACTGGCCCGATTGATAAATTCAGGATTTTCTACGGCGGCAGTATTCAATGAAACCTTGTCGCAGCCGGCCTTCAAGAGATCGCGGATGTCTTGCAGCGTTTGAATGCCGCCGCCTACAGTGAACGGGATATAAACCGATTCGGCTACACGAGTGACGATATCAATCATCGTTTGTCGGCGTTCGTGAGATGCGGTGATGTCTAAAAAAACCAGCTCATCTGCCATGGCCTTGTCATACGCTTTGGCGCAAGCGACCGGATCTCCGGCGTCCCTCAAATTGACGAATTGAACGCCTTTGACGACTCGTCCGTCTTTGACATCCAAACATGGAATGATGCGTTTTGCGAGCATGGTGAAATAAACCGGGGGGTTAAAACCGGTCTTTATTAATATGCTGTTTCAAAGTGGAGAGCGCCGCGGAACTAAAAGCATAAAGATGAAGGATGAGCGATAAAAAATAAAAAAGAATCCCTACCAGCAGCAAAACCGCGTCCTGCGGTGTGACAGGAGAAAGATGCCCTTTGTGCCATAGAAGCGACACGATGACTACCGGGACAAAAAAGAGAACCCAACCCGCGGCGGAGTGCTTAAAATATTGTCTCCTGGCATCGCGGTACCAGTCCCGGTTTTTGACTTCTTTGACTAAGGTCCGGATCCCGCAGAGAATGCGGAAGCGGAAATAAAGAGAGACGAAGAGGTATGCCAAGGCAACGATTGACCATGACCAGTCACGTTGTGTCACCATCATATCAAAATAAGATTTGAAGGTATCTGCGTTCATGATCTCCGAGACTGGATGACTGCCAGCGCTTGCTTTAGGTCCAATGCGCCTTCATAAAGTGCCTTACCGATGATAGCACCCTCAAAATTTTCAGCACGAATCTTCCGGATATCCAAAATATCGGCGAGAGTGCTTATGCCTCCTGACAAAATAATGCGGGATTTGGACCTTTCAAGCACGCGTGCGAGCTCCGTAACATTAGGCCCCTTCAGCATTCCGTCTTTTAAGATATCGGTATAAATAATGGTTTCCAAAGGGAAATTATTTAATACCTCGAGCATCCCAAACAAGGTGATCCCCTTAGATTGAAGCCATCCCTCCGTCTGGACCCTGTTATTGCGGCAATCGAGGCCGACCGCAATTTGGGAACCAAACTGAGCTAGCATCTTGCCGAGAAAATCCGAATCGAGTGCCTTTGTCCCGATGATGATGCGGTCAACGCCCTCGCCGATTGCGGCCTCCGCAGACTCTTGATTCCGGATGCCCCCGCCGAATTGAAGCTTACAAGTTGTCGCTTTTTTGATTTCCCGGACTGCGGCCAAGTTACGCATCACGCCATCGCGAGCGCCGTTAAGATCTACAATATGGAGCCATTCAGCGCCGTCGTCCTGCCATTTTTTAGCAAAAACCGAGGGGGTCGAAGAGTACACGGTTTGTTGCTGATAATCCCCGCGGGTCAAGCGCACCACCTTACCGTCAAATAGGTCGATTGCAGGAAACAAAATCATCGAATGGCCTCAGCGGTTGTTATTGAGGAATGTCCGTTCCAATGCGTAAAATTCTCTAGGAGTTTCAGGCCTGCGGACTGGCTTTTTTCCGGATGAAATTGAGTTGCGAAGATATTGCGCCAGGCAATCATTGCGGCGAATGTCTGCGAGCCGTACCGGCAAATGCCCGCGACGGTGTTTTGATCCCGCGGAACACCATAATAGGAATGAACAAAATAAAAATAGCTGCGATTCTTGATGCCGGATAAAAGGGGGTGCTGTATTTGCAGGTCGACGGAGTTCCACCCCATGTGCGGAATTTTACCTTGGGAGGGATCGAAAGAGCGGACATCGCCGGATAAGAGCGCCAACCCGGGAACGCCCTCTGATTCTTTGCTGAATTCAAACAAGAGCTGGAGCCCGAGGCAGATGCCGAGAAAGGGACCGCCCGATGAAATAAATTGACGCAGAGGCGCGGTAAGTTTTCTTTTTTCAAGCTCCGTCATGGCCTGGCCAAAAGCCCCCACGCCCGGCAATATGACTTTTTGAGCGTGTCCGATGACTTCCGGATCGGAGGAAACGCATACACGGGCCCCCATAAGCTCTAGGGCTTTGCTTACGCTTCGGAGATTCCCCATTCCGTAATCAATGACGGCAATCATAATGAAGTGGCTTTAAGACTAAAGTTTCCCTTTAGTCGAGGGAATTCCCCTGACGCGGGAGTCGATTTGAACGGCTTGGTCCAGGGCTTTCGCGGTGGCTTTGAAAACGCCCTCAATGATGTGGTGTGAGTCATGACCGGTCAGGATCTCAATGTGCATATTGATACCGGAATGCTGGCAAAATGCTTTCATGAATTCCATAGCGTCGTGAAAAGAATAATTTTCAAGGCGCGAAAACTTTACGCCCTTGGATTTGGATATGTGCAGTGAAGGCCTTCCGGATATGTCCAAAGTCACCTTCGCCAGCACTTCGTCCATCGGCACACTGGCAAAGCCGTAGCGGCGTATTTTTTCTTTTTTTCCAAGTGCTTTTGAAAATGCCTGGCCCAGCGTGATGCCGACGTCTTCATTGGTGTGATGAATGTCGACATCAAGGTCGCCTACGGCTTTGGTCCGGAGATCGAATAAGCCATGGCGGCCCAGCAGGTCTAACATGTGATTGAGAAACGGGAGGCCCGTTTCATTGCGATGTATCCCCGAACCGTCAAGGTTCAGTTCAATGCGGATATTGGTCTCATTCGTAATGCGCGTGATGAGCGCCTTGCGTTGCTTTGCTTTCATTGCGGCAACTCCTTTTTCTCGGTGCCTTTATTGACGAAGCGGGCCTCAAGAGAAATGCGGTGCAAAACCAGCCCCTCCATTTCCGTGAGCTTTTGGACATGCTGCCGCGTTTTTTCAAGGGCTTCTTTGGTGTAAGAAATGACCTGTGTACTTTTGATAAAGCTCGATGCGCTTAACGGTGAAAAATAGCGCGCCGTTCCCCCAGTGGGTAATACGTGACTGGGTCCGGCGATATAATCACCAATGACTGCGGGCGAATAGGGACCGAGAAAAATGGCGCCGGCATGCTTGATGTCTTTAAGTAATTTTTCTGGATTTTCGGTCATAATTTCTAAATGCTCGGGGGCGATTTCATTGACCGCATCACAGGCTTCCGCCAATGTTTTGACGAGGATAATATAGCCCGTATCGACCCGCTTGCGCACGGACTCCACAATTTTCTTGGAGTTCGTGATCAAATAGGCAATGCCGCCCGCATGCTCGGCTTGGGCCAGAAGATCACAGGTTATGAAGTCCGCATCCCCCGTTGCATCGGCAATGACTGCAACTTCACTCGGTCCGGCCACCATATCGATATCCACAAATCCGTAAACTTGCCGTTTGGCCTCGGTCACATAAGGATTGCCCGGGCCTACGATCTTATCGACTCGTTTTATCGTACGCGTTCCAAAGGCCATTGCGGCAATAGCCTGTGCTCCGCCGACCCGATAAATTTCACTGACACCGAGTAAATTTGCAACCGCAAGAATATGCGGGTCAATCTCGCCCGTATCCCGGTTCGGCGGCGTGCAAATGACAATTTCGGAAACCCCGGCGACTTTGGCGGGGATCACGCTCATATAGACCGTCGAAACAAGGGGCGCCTGACCGCCGGGAATATAGACCCCGATACGCTCGAGGGAGCGGTATATTTTAGACAAATAAATCCCGTTATCCGATTTGATTTCAAACGACTGTTTCAATTCCCGTTCATAGTAGTCTTTGACATTATCGGTTATCTGTTTCAGGATCGGAACAAGCTCCACATGAAGCTGTTCAAAGGCACGGTTAATGTCGCCTTGGGAGACGCGGATCCGTTTTAGCGGTAAATCAATACCGTCAAACTCGCGGGTAAACCGGCGAATCGCAACATCGCCGCGCTCCTGGACTTCCGTGACGATGCGGTTAACTTTTTTAAAAATATCTTTATTGTGCGACCGCATCGTTTCACGTGATATTTTTTTTAATGTTGTTTTATTATCCCATTCAAAAACTTGCATAGACCGGCCGTTGTTAGTTTTTCAGGTTGAGGTTTAAAAGTTTAAGATGATTGATAAGTTCCTTCTGAACATTCTCTCTAAATTCTTGAAGATTACCCGGGGCTTTGACTCCGCCCTGGACAAAATCTTTTCGTCCTCCACCCGTCGCCTTTGTGACGGAGGCGAATTTCTTCCAAAGTTCGCGGGCATCAATCTGTGAAGTGTCGAGATTTCCGCTTAGGCCCAAGACGAAGTGCGCATTGTTCGCAACAACTGTCCCTAACAAAAACACAGAATTGTCCGACATGGTTTTAAGTTTGTCATAAAGGGTCCGCAATTCCGGCGGTTGAATGTTTTCCAGCATCCCCATCACCAGGCGCAAATTCCCGGCAGGTTGACTGCTTTCCAATATTGATTTCGGGTCAATTTTTGAATGAGGCGCTGATTTAATGTTTTTATCGATTTGTTTTATCTGGTCCTGTAGCTTTTGTATGCGGGAAAGCGCTTCTTTAGGCTGTGTTTTAAGCTGCACCGCAATGGAGTTCATACTGTCACGCATGGACCGGATATGGTGAATCGCCCTATCCCCCGTGACGGCTTCGATTCTGCGCGTTCCGCTGGCAATCGATGTGTCACTCAAGAAAAAAAATGAGCCGATGTCTCCCGTCATGCGGCAATGAGTTCCTCCGCAAAGTTCCTTGCTGAATCCGGGCACGCTGACAACACGGACCTGCGCATCATATTTGTCGCCGAAAAAGGCTAACGCGCCTTCATTCTTCGCGTCCGAAAGGCTCTTCTCTTCTTTGCCGACCGGTGAATTCTTAAGAATTTCGCCATTCACCAGATCCTCGATCCCAGCCACTTGTTCGGTTGTCAAAGCCTGTGCATAGGAGTAGTCGAATCTTAATTTTTCCGGACTGACCAAAGAACCCAGCTGCCGCACCTGAGGGCCGAGTGTTTTTCTTAACGCCGCGTGCAGCAAATGGGTTGCCGTATGATTACGCATGGTTGCCGCTCTTTTTCTTGCATCAACCTTTGCCGTAACCGACAGC
>MHFC01000134.1:13043-13753 GCA_001804025.1 Omnitrophica bacterium GWA2_52_8
GCCGGACGGCCCTTTACAATAAGCGCATAATGAATATGCCGGTTGTCCTTTTTCTTCGTATCGATGACTTCCGCGCAAAAATCAGCACCTTCCAGGGTTCCCGAGTCCCCGACCTGCCCGCCGCTTTCCGCATAAAACGGAGATTGATCTAACACCACCGTAGCGTCATTTCCTCGGACATCCGAAAAGATAATCCTTGCGGGGCACTCCAGCGTTTCATATCCCACAAATTTCGTTGCCGGGAGCGTGGACATTTTTTTTTCAAGCTCGGATGACGGGAATATCTCCGCGGACATCTTGCTGGCCTCTTTTGCGCGTTTGCGCTGAGCCTTCATGTGAACTTCAAAAGCGTCGCGCTGACATGCAAAGCCGCGGCTTTCTGCGATAAGGTACGTCAGCTCATCGGGAAATCCGTAGGTATCGTAGAGTTCAAACGCAATATCGTGCGGTAGAAGTTTTGTACCGCGGCGCTGCAAGTCATTGAGTTTTTGATCCAGCATCGCGACACCCGTATCCAGGGTCGCGAGGAACTTTTCCTCTTCGGCGCGAAGCATTGCCGCAATACTGTCTTGGGATGACCGGATTTCCGGATAAGGCCGATGCATTACATTTCCGACAACCGGGACAAGTGTATACAATAAGGGCCGTTCCAGATAAGTTCCGGACTTCAACTGATGGGCACGCCATAATGCCCGGCGTATTAATTTCCG
>MHFC01000134.1:13769-25821 GCA_001804025.1 Omnitrophica bacterium GWA2_52_8
CCAATTGCCTCCAGTAAAGGTACAAAAACATCGGTCTCATAGTTGGTTGTTTTTCCCTGAAGGACGCAGGCAAGGCGTTCAAGGCCCATGCCGGTATCGATATTTTTTTGCGCAAGCGGTTCGAGCCGGTTTGTGCCGATCCGGTTATACTCGGTAAAAACCAAATTCCATATTTCAGCAAACCGGGGACTTTCGATTGATTCATCGCGGCTACTTGGGTCTTGATCATAATAGATCTCAGAACAGGGTCCGCAGGGTCCGTTTGGTCCGTCGGCGGGGGCATTTGCCGGCCAAAAATTGGTCTTGTCGCCGAGGGCATAAATCCAGCTGCTGCGAATATGGATACGGTCCGCCCAAATTTTGTAAGCTTCCGCATCCTCTTTGTGAACACTGATCCGGAGCCGCGACGGAGATATCTTGAGATCTTTGGTCAAATACTCCCACGCCCAAACAATCGCTTCCTCTTTAAAATAATCCCCGAAAGAAAAATTCCCGAGCATTTCAAAAAAAGAATGATGATAGGGAGTTTTCCCGACGTTTTCGAGATCGCCTGTTCGAAGGCATTTTTGCGAGCTTGCAGCGCGTTTTAAATTTTTCTTAATCCCTAAAAAATTATCCTTAAATTGATTCATCCCGGCCCCGGTAAAAAGAACGCTCGGGTCATTTGCCGGCACGAGTGAGTCGCTCGGCACAAGCGTGTGGCCCTTTTTGGAAAAAAAATTAAGAAAAGAATCGCGTATTTGGTCGGTTTCCATAGGGATGTTTTTATTTACAATTGTTCGGCCGAGGTCTCAAGTTTTTCGACGATGTCGCGTGATTGCTGATAATTAAACCCCCGGCGCAAGAGATAATCAAAAACCTTTTTTTTTCTTTTTAACAGCGGGAGTTTTTCGCTTTTTTCCCAGCGGGCCATGCCAATCTCCATCGCGCGATCTGCTTCTTTGTCTTCTACAAGCGCCGAAACAACGGAATTACAGATTGCGGCCGGAATCCCGCGCCGTTTTAACTCGAATAAAATGCGCTTAGAGCCGGAAGGTTGAAGCCGCGTAAATTTCTCCAACAATTGCCGTGCAAGCACTTCGTCATTGAGATAGCGCTCATTTTCAAGTTTTGTCACAACCTTTGAAATAATGTCCTCGGCGAAACATTTTGACGCCAGTCTGCGTGCGAGTTCTTTCGTACTTTTGGGGCTAGCGGCTAGAAGCCGTAGCGAGATAATCCAAGCCTGTTCGAAAGGTGTGTCGTTCATGCGATGGGCAAAAAACGCGGGGAATGCTGGAAAAAAATGACCCATTGGGAAACAGGGCTAACGGACTCGGACTGTGTTTCATTAATTTTTATGGATCGGAACACAGTACCGCACTTGTCTCCTTATAAAGAACCTTCTAAATTATAATGAAACAATGGACTAACCGCTAATTACTCAGATTCCTGGGCTGTCGTACTAATCAATTCTCCGCTAAGTATTTTTTCTTTAACCTTGGCTTCAATTTCATCCAAAACTGCCGGATTATCCTTGAGAAATGCCCGTGCTTGATCACGGCCTTGGCCGATTTTATTTCCGCTGTAAAGCACCCAGGATCCTGATTTCTCGAGCACCTGGTGCTGGGTCGCCAAATCGATAATGGTGGAAGAGCGTGAAATACCTTCATCGAAAATAATATCAAACTCCGCCTGTTTGAAGGGTGCGGCGACCTTGTTCTTCACAATTTTAACCCGGACACGGTTCCCGATGACCACGTCACCTTTTTTAAGACTGGCAATGCGCCGGATGTCCATGCGCATCGACGCATAAAATTTCAAGGCTTTACCGCCCGGTGTGGTTTCCGGATTGCCGAACATCACGCCGATTTTGTCACGGATTTGATTAATAAAAATCAAACTTGTTTTAGACCGGTTAATAATGCCGGTTAATTTCCGCAAGGCTTGCGACATTAAGCGCGCTTGAAGACCCATATGCGAATCGCCCATTTCGCCTTCAATCTCCGCCTTCGGAACAAGAGCGGCGACAGAATCCACGACGATGAGATCGACGGCGTTTGATCTTATCAGCATTTCGGCAATTTGAAGCCCTTGTTCGCCGGAATCCGGCTGTGAAATCAGCAGGTCATCCAATTTAACGCCTAATTTCTGGGCGTAGACCGGATCAAGCGCATGTTCCGCATCAATAAAGGCAGCGACACCGCCTTTTGCCTGGATTTGAGCGACGATGCTGAGCGTCAGCGTGGTTTTACCGCTTGACTCCGGCCCGAATATTTCAATGACGCGTCCCCTCGGCACGCCTCCGATTCCGGTTGCGATGTCTAAGCTGATAGCACCCGTGGGGATGCTTTGAATATTTTCATGGTGAGACTCCCCGAACTTCATGATGGACCCTTTGCCGAAATGTTTTTCGATTTGCAGAAGGGCTAAGTCAAGGGCTTTCTGTTTCTCACCGGCAAGCTTATCGGTTTGCGCTTTTTCTTTGACTGCGGATGCGTTCTTTTTTTTCTCGCTCATGGAGTCTCCTGACGATCAATATGATGGCACTCAAGTTGTTGTATTCTACTGATTTAGGATAATTCTGTAAAGTGCTATTCCCCTCATGATGAGTGAACCGCTATTTTTTATGCCGCTGCTTTTGATAGTGTTCGACCAGCAGGGATATGCCGCGCTGTAATTGTTCACAAGTGTCGGCTGGCAGATAAAGGCCGCGTTTTGTCGGCACATAGTCATTCCCGCCGTCGGGAATGAACCATAGTCGAAGGTCGATATAGTCTTTTCCTTCATGTTCAACGGCGGATATACGTATTTCTTCTCGTTCTGAGCGGGGAAATGAATGTAAAAGCAGGCGTTGGCGTTCTGTGTCCATATTTGGCTCCTTGTTTGATATAGAGGATTGGATTTGGACAACGCCGAGGGAACGACAATAATACAGCCAAGATTGGTGATTAGTCAATATATTTATTTATATTCTAAAATAGCTTTTTTTCCTCACCCCGAAGAAGGCGGCGGACGTTTTCCCTATGGGTGAAGCAAATAAATCCGGCCAGCGCAATGCTGGCGAGCAGACGGTATGAAAACCCGGGAGATCCCGAGCTGAAGCAGAAGATGAGGATGGGGTAAAGGAGAACCGTTAAAATAGAAGCAACCGAAATAATTCTCGTAAGCAAAAAAACAATAAACCAAATCAATACCGCTATAAGTGTTGGCACCGGAATGATATTAAGAAATACGCCGAGCGTAGTGGCGACCCCCTTTCCCCCTCTGAAGGACAACCAGAGCGGAAAAGTGTGCCCGGCAATGGCGCAAATTCCAATCACTATTTTTAAAATATCAGAAACGTGATGCCCGAGAAACCACTGGGCCAACAAGACTGCGAAACATCCCTTTGCGGCGTCAAGAATAAAAACCAATAATCCCCACTTTTTTCCGAGCACTCTAAAAGTATTAGTTGCGCCGATATTTCCGCTTCCGTGCTTTCGAATGTCGATCCCGTGTGATCGTGCGATCAGAAAGCCAAATGGAATCGACCCTAATAAATAGGCGGTTATTAAAAGACCCGCAAAATAGAGAGAGTGAATCATGACAGTTTGTTAAAATCCCTGACGATATAAACAATGCCCGACAATAAAGTAAGTCCCGCGGTAACGTTCCAAAAATAGTGCGTTCCCGGCCATTGAAGCAAAATCAGCGCAAGTGTGGTCATCTGGAAAAAAGTGGTGAGCTTTCCGAGCGCATTGGGGCGCAGCATTTCTATTGTTCCTGAAGCCATATAAATCATCAAAAGCCCGAGAATGATAATCCCGTCACGGAAGACGATCACGACCGTAATCCATAACGGCGGCCTGAAAATCAGCGACGGGACGAATAAGATGCCGAGATACCCTGTCAATAATAGGACTTTGTCCGCAAAAGGGTCCAAAAATTGTCCAAGCCGCGTTTTATTGCGCGACAATCGGGCCACAAGCCCGTCAACAGCATCGCTAAGGCTCGCAAGGACAAAGATTACAAAAGCAATCGGCAAGTATCGAGCCTGATCCGTATCGCTGGAAATGAGGGCCACTAAAAAAACGGGGGCAAGCAATATCCGGAAAAGGGTAATGAGGTTCGGAGCGTTCAATCGTTGTGTCTATGCGCTTATGTCGAGAGGTTTTCTTGCCCCGCGGCAGCCTGGCTGGCTTCATTGCGGGCTTCTTGCGATTCATATTCCATCTTGACCGAAACGATCTTGGACACGCCCGGCTCTTCCATGGTCACACCGTATAAACTATCCCCCATCGCAATAGTTTTGCGGTTATGAGTTACGATAATAAATTGGGTCACGTTTAAAAAATTTCGCAGGACTTTCAAAAACCGGTCGATGTTTGCTTCATCTAAGGGGGCGTCGACTTCATCGAGCACGCTGAAAGGAGAAGGTTTGATTTGGAATAATGCAAATAGCAAAGCAATGGCGGTGAGCGCTTTTTCGCCTCCCGATAAGAGTGTAATATGCGTCAATTTTTTTCCGGGAGGCCGGACCATGACATCGATGCCGGATTCAAGCGGCTTTGTGTCATCGGTGAGGACTAGCTGTGCCTGCCCGCCTTGAAAAAGGGTTTCATAGTACACCTGGAAATTTGTTTGCACTTGTTTAAAGGTTTCCTCGAATAGTGTTTTGGTTGTCTTGTTGATTTTTCTTATGGTTTCGAGCAAAGCATCGCGCGCCTCATCGAGATCGCGCTGCTGGCCCATCAAAAATTCATAACGGGTTTTGAGCTCCTCGTATTCTTCGATCGCCAGTAAATTTACCGTCCCGATTTTTTCAACTTTTTCCCGAAGTTCGCGGATGCGGGCGGTCGCAAGATCAGCGGTTTCATCCGCCGAAAATGCATAGTCCTCAGCTCTGTGGTCGGACAGATTCATACGATAGGTTTGGGTCAGGCGTTCCCGAATGAGGTTTTCCTGGTACCCCAAATCCATGGTTTGTTTTTCGAAATGATGCAGCTCTTCCTCCAGGGCGCGCCGCGAGGTTAACTGTTCCTCAATTTCAATTAGAATATCAGATAAACGCTTTTCGGTACCGTCCTTTTCCTGTTTAATTTGAGCCAAAACGCTTTCTGACGCGACATAGCCGGATTCATGATCCGAAATCATGTCATGGAGAGCGGCATTGTCAATTTCGATTTGACCATTACGCTCGATCAAACCGGCTTGCTCATCAGCGAGGGCAGTTGCCCGCGCGGTATCCCTGGAAATATTTTCGCGCAGTACAGTTACGGCATCGTGAAGAAGGGCGGCACGGGTTTCGATGCTGTCATATTGGGCTTTGATATTTGCGAAGTCATGCAAAGCGGTTTCCCGCTGTTGATCATGAGCCTCAACCGCCCTTAAGATGCGGCTCTGCCGATCCCTCAAGAGCACTTCTTCAGACTCGCTGTCTGCCATTTGTTTTTCAAGCGCGGCGAGACTGTTGCGTGATTGCTCCTGCTCCTCTTCCATTTCATGGGTCTCAACAAATATAAGTTCAAGTTCACGCTGAAATCCGCCGAGACGGTCTTCCATGCCCTTACGCAATGAATCATAAGACTCTTTTTGAATAAGCAAATCCAGCAAATCGGAATCAATTTGTCGGAATTGGTTTCTCAGCTCCGACAGTTCTTTCTCAGCAACGTCTAATGCATTGTTTTTTTCCGCCGTCTCCTTCAAATGGTATTGATGCTCATGCTCCAAACGCTGAAGATCGGCACGGCGCTGGAAGATTTGGGACTCCTGGGTTGATCCTGTGCTGACATTTACCATATGGATCTGTTGATTGAACCCCAAAACCAGACCGTTGCGGGCCAAAAAACGGTAGCGGAAAGCAAATGGCAAGATATCATTTGTCAATGCGTCGATATCCGCGGCTTTTAAGACGTAGGTATTTAAAAAAAGCGGTTCCAAAAGCCGTTCATAATTGGTGCGGATGACGATGACGTCCGTCAAGGCGCAGTCAATATGAGGAGCCGAGGGCTGCGGATATTGAACCAGGGATTCAGGCGCACCCCCATATGCGTTGATAAGCATAGAGAGAGACGCTGTTTTCCTGTCGCAGGCCCATGAGAGTACCTCTCGAGCCGTTTGGACATCCTCCGCGACAAGGCACCGAACGCGATCTTCAAGGGCCGCTTCGACGGCCCATTCGTACCCGGGTTTTATCGTGATTAAATCCCCGATCCGCTGGAGCAAACTCCGGTTGATTTTGCCGAATTCCTGCGTTAACGAATCAAATTCCACGGTGGCATTACCGTCAATCTCGCGCAGCATGGTAAGCCGCGTTTCAATTTGGCGGGTCTGCAATGCCAAGGAGTCGCGTTGGTGCCGTAGCATCTTGCATGCATCATCCTGACCGGACAAAGCCTTCTCGATGTCGCTTTTTTTTGAAGATAATGCGGCTTGATTTTGTTCAAGTTCGCGAAGGGCCGTCAGGCAATGGGATTGCTTTGAGGCCCATTCATCGGCTTCTTTCCGAATGCGGGAGGCGCCGGACTCGCTTTTTTTTCTTTGAGAACTGTTTGTTTCAAATAGAACGGACAATCGATGGTGCTCATTGCGGATTTTTGACGTGCGCGCCGCGGTTTCAAGCGATTCGATTTTGATCGTTTCAAGCTCTGCCTTAGACTCCCTTAGACGGCCTTCAATAAGAGTCAGCGTGTTTTTAGCATTGTCATAGGATTCATGAATGCGGGATTTTTGTCCGGCCAATAACTCAATTTCGCCTTCCTTAAGCTGCGTATCCCTTGTATTTTGCGCGGATCGCTTTTGAAGATCGTCGAGCTCAATGGCGATATGGTTGACCCTGTTGACAATTTCCGACTTTTTTTCCCCGTTAAACGAAAGCCGCTGCTTCGCCTGTTCGAGTCTGGCTTTGATTTCATAGCGTTCTGATTCTGTTTTAGAAAATCGTTCCAGGATATTGCCGAGTTCCAGCGATGCCTGCTCTTGCTTCGTTTTTAGCGCGCGAAGGTTTTCTTCAAGGGACTGCAGTTTAATCTTGTATTGGGATTGTCCTCCGCCGATCTCGTTTTTTTTGTCATGAAGCACGGACAAATCATAAAATGCCTTTTTGAGTTCGAGGGTTTTCAACTCCTGAAATACTTCTTTGTAACGTTCGGCGCGCCGCGCCTGGCGTTCGGCATACTGAATGTTTTTTTGGACTTCACTGATAATGTCATTCAAGCGCAGGCGGTTTTGTTCGGACCTTTCCAGTTTGCGCAGGGCTTCTTCTTTTTTAAGTTTATATTTTGAAATTCCGGCGGCCTCTTCAATTAAAAACCGGCGTTCATCCGCATTAGCATTAAGGATGTAGTCGATCCGGCCTTGCTCGATCATCGAATAGGAGCTTGAACCTATCCCGGTATCGAGAATCAGGTCCTGGATGTCTTTTAGGCGGCAAAGGGTTTTATTGATGTAATATTCGCTTTCACCGGAGCGGTAGAGCTTGCGGGTGAGCGTAACTTCGTGATAATCAATGGGCAGCCCTTTGTCGGCGTTGTCAATGGTAAGAGAAACTTCCGCAACGCTGACGGATTTTCGATAATCGGTTCCGTTGAAAATGACGTCTTCCATCTTGGAACCGCGAAGCAGTTTTGCGCTTCGCTCCCCCAAAACCCACCGTATCGAGTCCGAAATATTACTTTTACCGCAACCGTTGGGCCCGACGACACAGGTGACGCCCTGGTCAAAATTGACAACGGTCCTGTCTGCAAAGGATTTGAAGCCGAAAATCTCGAGGGTTTTAAGACGCATGGCTAGAGTCTACTTAAATTTTTTGATCTTTCAAGAGGTATTGACGGGTATTGACGGGTATTGACGGGTCTCTGGCCGCGGAGGAGCTGTGAAACAGTTTTGATTAATTAATGGAAGGATCGATCGTATTGAGATCCGTGTGACTTGCGTGCGGAATCAGGCGTCGAACGCTTTGAATATGATGCAGGCATTATGTCCGCCGAATCCCAAAGAATTGGACATAACATAGCGGAGTTTTCGGCTGACAGCCTCATTCGGCGTATAATTGAGGTCACATTCAGGATCCGGTACTCGGTAGTTGATCGTCGGAGGCACGATGCTATCGCGAATGGCCAGAACACAAGCGACCGCCTCAATGCCCCCCGCGGCTCCTAAAAGATGGCCAGTCATCGATTTTGTTGAGCTAATGGCGATTTTTCTCGCAATGCTTTCACCAAACGTTTTTTTGATGGCGAGGGTTTCAACCTTGTCATTCATGGGAGTTGACGTGCCGTGAGCGTTGATATAGTCAATATCCGAAGGTGTAATATTTGCGGATTTCAGAGCAACGGACATGCAGCGTGCGGCCCCCTCACCCGTCGGATCGGGAGCGGTAATATGACTCGCATCCGAGGTCATGCCATAGCCTACAATTTCGGCATAAATATAAGCATTTCTTTTAAGCGCATGCGGAAGTGACTCAAGAACAAGAACGCCGCACCCTTCCCCCATAACAAATCCGTTGCGCGTACGATCAAAAGGACGCGAAGCTGTTTCCGGAGCATCATTGTGCGTGCTTAAAGCTTTCATGGCATCAAATCCGCCAAATCCGAGCGCGGTGATGCATGACTCGGTTCCGCCGGCCAGCATGACATCGGCCTCGTCTCTCTGAATAATTTTAAAGGCGTCCCCAATCGCATTTGATCCTGTCGCACACGCGGTTGCGACACAATTATTAGGTCCTTTCAATCCAAAAGAAATGGAAATTTGCCCCGGAGCCATATTCACGATCAGCATCGGGATCAGAAAGGGTGAAACCCGTCCCGGGCCTTTCGTGAGCAGGATTTTGTGCTGCTCTTCGATAGTGCGGAGTCCTCCGATCCCGGATCCGACCAAAACGCCGATGCGGTAAGGATCTTCTTTTGGGATATCCAGTTTCGAATCGGCAAGCGCCATGTGCGCCGTTGCAACGGCAAACTGAACAAACCGGTCGGTTTTTTTTAATTCTTTAGGTTTTAGATAGAGTGCGGGGTCAAAATTTTTTACTTCAGCGGCGACTTTGGAATTGAACGGTGCCCGGTCAATTTGCGTAAGCAGTCCGACACCGCTGCGGCCTTGGACAAGGGACTTCCAACTTTCAGCGGCGGTGACGGCCAGCGGAGTGATCATACCGGCACCGGTTATTACCACACGGGTGGTTTTCACGGGAGTTTATCGGAGATTAAATTTTTTGATGATAAAAGGAGATTCTGCGCTATTTGGCCGCGGATTTTTCTTCGATGTACTTCACCGCGTCGCCGACTGTTTGTATTTTTTCGGCGTCTTCATCAGGGATTTCACAGCCAAATTCTTCTTCAAGCGCCATTACCAGTTCTACGGTATCTAAAGAATCAGCCCCAAGATCATCAACGAATGATGCTTCGGGGACCACTTCCTCAGCCTTCACTCCTAATTGCTCGACTATAATTTCGGTAATTTTTTCTTGAATCCCCATTGACTCCTCCTGTGTGATAATTCTAAGTGATAATTGCTGGTAAATTTGTTCCGGTTTTTATTAGGTAATCATTCCGCCATCAACAACCAGAACCTGTCCGGTAATATAGCGCGAACTATCTGACGCCAAAAAAACAGCGGCTTCGGCAACGTCTCGAGGTTCGCCAACATATCCGAGCGGTATTAATTTGAGAATTTCCTGCCGCTGCTGCTCGGATAGCTTATCGGTCATCCGCGTATGGATGAACCCGGGGGCAATGGCGTTCACTCGAATATTCCGCTTGCAAAGCTCTTTTGCCGTCGATTTTGAAAGCGCGATCAAGCCTGCTTTGGATGCGGCATAGTTTGCTTGACCTGCATTACCCGTAATTCCGATGATCGATGCGATATTAATGATCACACCGGACCGTTGTTTTACCATCGGCCGGGCACAGGCTTTCATAAATAGAAAAGCGCCTTTTAAATTTGTCGAAAGAACGTCATCCCAATCGCTTTCGGGCATGAGCGCGAGCAAATTGTCTTTCGTCCTGCCCGCATTGTTGACAAGTATATCTACCTTTCCTAGGGTGTCAAGCGCTTTTTTAATAACTTGATTGACTTCATCTCCAATGCTGACATTGGCTTGCGTCAAAATTGCGTCGCAGCAGCCCTGCTCGTTTAACAACCGGTTTGTTTCTTGAAGATTTTCCAAAGCGCTGGCTGAAAGTACGAGCTTAGCTCCTTCTTTTGCAAACGCCAAAGCGATCGCTTGTCCAATTCCACGGCTGGCACCGGTAATAATTGCGACTTTGTCTTTTAGCTTTGTCATCGTGAGATCATAATGGTTTCAAAATACCGTGTTCCAATTTTTCAAAGTCCCCCTTAAGCTCGCACGGCTCAACGGTAAAAGAACAGTTACATTTGCGCGCGAGACCTCTGAGGACCTTTCCGGGACCTATTTCAATTGCAAACTGTATGTCCCGATTAGAGGCCCGAAGCATTGTTTCTGTCCACCGGACGGGGCTGACTAACTGGAGGGCCAGTAAATTTCGGATTTCATCGGGCTGAGTTGCGGGCACAGACGAAGCATTTGGAATAAAAACGCACTCAGGAGGAGCAATTTTTGTAGTGGAAAGCGCCGACTGCAACTGAGTTTGCGCATCTTTCATCAACGAAGAATGAAATGCTCCCCCAACCTTAAGGGGAATGGCGCGCTTGGCCCCGCCCTCTTCGGCAAGACGGCAAGCGGCAGTAATCGCCTCAAGATTTCCGGACAGCACGATTTGATCCGGGGAATTCAAATTTGCAATTTCACAACCGGTATGCTTGGCAATTGCAACGCATTCATTTTGGGTCAGTCCGATCACGGAGGCCATCGTGCCGGGATTGTTGATGGCCGATTGCTCCATGGCCTCCGCACGTTTTTTTACTAAAACAAGGCCGTCTTCAAATCGGATCGAACCGGCTGCTACCAGGGCCGTAAACTCTCCCAAGCTGAGTCCGGCGGCAAGCGCGGGCTTAAGTCCAGGAAATTTTTGTGCCAGCACCCGCAGGGCCGCAATGCTGGTGACAAAAATTGCGGGCTGAGCATAGACGGTTCGCGTCAATGTTTCTTCCGGGCCGCGGGTGCAAATTTCTTCGATCGAATATCCGAGCACCTCGCGCGCGGTGTCAAAGACTTTCTTTGCGGCCGTGAAATTTTCGATCAGTTCGCGGCCCATTCCGACGTATTGCGATCCTTGTCCCGGAAATAAATAGGCTATCGAGGATTGAGTCGACATGCTACCACCGGATTAATGTTGCCGCCCATGTAAGGCCTCCGCCAAATGCCACCAGCATCACATTGTCCCCAGATTTGATCTTGCCTGATTTAACCGCCTCATATAGCGCAACAATGGTTGAAGCGCTGGACATGTTGCCGTATTTTTCGACATTGATGAAAACACGGTCCATCGGCAGTTCCAAACGATTGCTTACCGCTTGAAGGATTCTCATGTTTGCCTGATGCGGAATCAGGCAATGGATGTCCGAGATTTGAAGATTACATTCCTGCAGCACGTGCCGGACTGCCGCGTCCATAGTCCGTACGGCCACCTTAAAGACCTCAGAGCCCTGCATTTTAAGGTAATGCAGCCCTTGCGCGACCGTTTCCGATGAAGTTGGCTGGACGGACCCGCCTGCCGGAATTTTTAACAAGTCCGCTTGAGAACCGTCTGATCCCAGATGAGAAGTTTGGATCCCACGCCCATTTTGCGATCGGCTCAAAACTGCGGCACCGGCACCATCCCCGAACAAAACGCAGGTGGAGCGGTCTTTCCAATCAATGAAACTCGATAAGACTTCTGTGCCGACTACCAGAACATTGTGATACATGCCGCACCGGACAAACGCATCTGCAGTTGCCAATGCATAAGTAAATCCGGAACAAGCAGCTGCCAGATCGAAGGCCCCGCATTTGGCATTGATCTTGTATTGGATCCCGCAAGCGGTCGAAGGAAACAGCATATCCGGGGTAATGGTCGCAACAATGATCAGGTCGATGTCCTGCGCTGTGATCCCGGCATCCCGGATGGCTTCCAGCGCCGCCTTGGTCCCCAAATCGCTCGCACATTCACCGGCGGCGGCAACATGGCGC
>MHFC01000134.1:25837-29629 GCA_001804025.1 Omnitrophica bacterium GWA2_52_8
CCGATGATTTAGAAGTGGAAGGTGCCTGTTGCGCCTGCGACGCGGTTTGATCCTGCTTATGGACCTTAATTTCGTCGATGATATGCTCGTTAATTTTATTGGCAACGATTTCACCCGCGACTCGAATTGCATTACGGATGGCTTTTGCCGAAGAAATTCCGTGGCTGATAATGACTGTTCCGTTAACGCCCAACAACGGGGCGCCGCCGGCCTCCTCATAATTCGTTTCTTTGCGTATCGACGCCATTGTCGGCTTGCAAAGCCATGCGCCCAGCATGCTGACGGGGTTCTTCTTAATTTCGCGGGAAAAAATTGCAATGGAGGTCTCAAGCACGCTTTCGCACATTTTCAAAACAACGTTGCCGACAAAACCGTCGCAGATAATACAATCGGCCTTGCCCGTAAAAAAATCACGCCCTTCGATATTTCCGATAAAATGCAGTGACGATTCCCTCAGCAGCTTATAGGTTTCTTTTAAAACCTCGGTTCCCTTGGATTCTTCTTCGCCGATATTCAGCAACCCGATTGAGGGCCGTTTTTTCTTCAGGACATAACGCGTAAAAATGTCCGCCATGCAGGCATATTGAAAAAGCTCTTCAGCGGATGGATTCAAATTGGCGCCAACGTCCATGGTGACCGAAATACCGTGAAGTGTCGGCGTGCAGATCGCAATCCCCGGTCTTTTGATGCCGGGCAAGAGGCCAAGATTAAGCGTTGATGCCGCAACAGCGGCGCCGGTATTGCCCGCGGTCATGACAGCATCCACTTGTTTGTTTTTTAATAGATCAATACAAACCGCGATGGATGAGTTCTTCTTTTTTTTAATCGCGGCTACCGGGGAATCCCCCATGGACACAACTTCAGCCGCTTCGTGAATTACAATTTTCCCGCCAAGCACTTTATGCCGGTTGAGTTCCCGCTTCAAAACATCGGGTTGGCCAACCAACACAATTTCAAGATAGTCGAAATCATTCGCGGCATAGACAGCACCTTCTACGACCACTTGCGGGGCGTAATCACCGCCCATTCCATCTACAGCAACCCGTATCATATCCATCGACTCCGCGCCTCGTTTAACCTGCTGAAGCAACTACGATTATGACGTTTTAGTTTTATCTTTTACCGGTTTAAGCGTTACAACTTGACGGCCGCGGTAAGAACCGCACTTTGGGCATACGCGGTGCGGCAGGATATGCGCGCCGCATTGTGTACAGGTCGCCAACGATTTTAATTTAAGCGCATCGTGTGCACGCCTGGACCGAGTACGGCTGTTCGAATGTCGGCGTTTTGGATTTGCCATTTTTAATGATTCTCCTTTTTGATATTGCGCAATTTTTTCAGCACATCAAACGGGCTTTTCGGCGGTATTTCATGGCTGTGCTGTGCCAGATTCCGGGAAATGGTACGTTGACACTCTTCCTGATCGGCGCCGCCGCATGTGTAAGGACCTTCATAATCTAAAACCAGATTTTCACGAAGCTCATTGATGATATCAATTTCATTTTGGTCCTGCACCGGCAAATACAAATCCAGACGTTTTTCAATCGGCTCGGCCGTTTCTTTAGCGCAACGAGCACAAGTTTTTTCGGTCCGCCCTGTCATCTTCCCGTAAACATGAAGGATGTCGGATTGCTTTTCCGCGGTCCCTGTCACCGTGAGTTTGCCGAGATATTTAAGGTCGACAAAGTCCAGATCCAAATCTTTGGCGGCATATTCCCGCGAAAATGATACGGGCAGGCCTTCCTGAAGCTCCGACAAGACGAAACATAATGCCGGTCTCATAGTTGCAATATTTTCTCGATTTCTCGCGCCACAAATAGGGGCACATAACCGTCGACGCGTCCGCCTGAGGACGCAATTTCCTTTATGAGGCGCGATGAAATGTAGAAATAGGACTCCGACGGCATTAAAAAAACAGTGTCCACCTGCCGCGAGAGCTGGCGGTTTGTTAAAGCCATTTGAAACTCATAGTCAAAATCGGATGTCGCACGCAGTCCCCGTATGAGGGTACGCGCCTTCATTTTGACGGCATATTTTACCGTCAAACCCTGAATCGGTTCGACCCGCACTCCCCTCAAATCTTTTACGGCACGCTGCAAGAAACGGACTCGGACGTCGACGCTAAAAAGCGGAGTCTTTTCCGCATTTGCGGCAACGGCCACGATCACTTCATCAAAGAGGCAAAGAGCTCGCTTGATGATATCGAGGTGACCGTAGGTGACCGGGTCAAAACTCCCCGGATATATAGCTCTTCGTTTCTCCATGATTGGCGTCCATTCGGAACAAAAAAGAAAGGCAAGCTTGTCCCACCCGCTTGGTTCTGGCTAATTTCAGTCCCTGAAGATTCTCGGGCAGTCCTTCTTGCCTTGAGTGGCCAACTACAACCTGTCCAAACGGCAGGACTATACCAGATTGGTCTAACTTCATCAATGTCTTTTTGACCAAACCCTTGTCATAAGGCGGGTCTACGAACACGATTGAAAATGTTCGATCATTTTTTTTAAGTTTCTCGATGGCCCGCAAGCAATCGATTTTGACGAGTTGTGCCAGGTTTTGGAGCTCAAGCCGTTCGAGATTATCTTTGATTGTCCGAATGGCTTGATCGGAATGATCAATGAACGTGGCGCTGCAAGCCCCGCGGCTTAGCGCCTCCAGACCGAGACTACCCGAACCGGCATATAGGTCAAGAACGTGTTTGCCAAAGACCAAGCCTCCTAAAATATTGAATACCGTTTCTTTGGAACGGTCGGTCATGGGCCGTGTCAGCCGCGTTTTGGGAAATGAAATTTTTCTTGATTTGTATTTGCCGCCGATGATACGCATCAGGTAAATGCCGCTCTTTCTCTTCTCATAAAGGAAAATTGTAACCAAAAACAAAGTGCTTTCAACTTAAATTACAGGACCCTTATTGGATGGCGCTTAGTAATGGATGGTCAGGCGTCGCATATGTTCGTTAAGTGCCGCCCATTCCGGAGCGTCAATTTTGTCATTCTGAATCAAGTCCTCGGCGCATGCACGGGCATTGACAAATAAGTCATAATCCCGCACAGGATCGGCCAAACGGAACAGAGCGGCCCCGCTTTGCCGGGTCCCGAAAAACTCACCGGGGCCGCGCAGCTTTAAATCCTCTTCAGCAATTTCAAATCCGTCTTGCAATCGGGTCATAATCGTCAGCCTCTTCTTCCCTTCAAGGGTTTTGGGTTCGCCGAAAAGAAAGCAACTGGAGGGTCTGCTGCCCCGCCCCACCCTCCCGCGCATTTGGTGTAGCTGTGAGAGACCAAACCGTTCCGAGTTTTCAATAATCATAATCGAAGCATTCGGGTTATCGACGCCCACCTCGACAACCGATGTCGCAATGAGAATCTTGATTGCACCGGTCTGAAACCGTTTCATCGTTTGGGCTCTTTCATCAGACGATAAGCGTCCGTGCACAAGACCCATCGGAACATTCTTGAACAATCCTGATTTTAAACGGGCATACTCCTTCTCTGCCGCGAGCAGATCGGATTTTTCAGTTTCGGCTATAATTGGGAAAATGAAATAGGCCTGCTCACCGCCCTCGATTTTTTCGCGCACACGAGTCAAAAGCTCCTCTTGTTTTTTCCGCGTGATCCAATAAGTTGAAACAGGTTTTCGCCCTGCAGGCATGTCCCGGATGGAGACAACCTCAAGGTCCCCGTAGACTGTCAGTGCAAGTGTTCTGGGAATCGGAGTCGCGGTCATAATGAGCTGGTGCGGCCGCGGCGTTTGCTGAAGAAGCTGACATCTTTGATGCACGCCGAATTTATGCTG
>MHFC01000134.1:29635-34040 GCA_001804025.1 Omnitrophica bacterium GWA2_52_8
AATGATGACGAGGCCGAGCTTTGAAAACTGCACTTCCTCCTGGAGCAGTGCGTGTGTCCCAATAAGTACGGACAGATTATTGTGACGTAACTCGCTTAATAGCCGGGCCCTTTTTTGAGGCAACGTGCTGGCCGTAAGCAACCCCGCAGAAATGGCCGCCTTGTCAAAATAAGGGGCAAGACTGGCAAAATGTTGTTCCGCAAGGAGTTCGGTTGGTGCAAGCATTGCACCCTGAAAATTGTTTTTAGAGGCGATATAAAGCGCTGTGGCCGCCACGGCAGTTTTTCCGCAGCCGACATCCCCCTGAAGCAATAAATTCATGGGGGCGTCACTCTTGAGTTTGTGGCACAGCCGGTTGACGGCATTTTCCTGTCCCGGTGTTAAATTAAAGGGGAGAGAATGGGCGAATTCTTTCGCAAACGCTTCGGCGTTTGCCATCGGCAGGGCGCGCATCTCATTTCGAAGCCGCTCACGGCGTTTTAGCATGGTTAATTGAAAGACAAGAAGTTCATCAAAGGTCAGCCTTCGCTGGGCCTCTTCCTGAGAAGCTGCATCCTTCGGAAAATGCATTTCGCAGACGGCATCCGAAAGCTTCATATACTGATGCTCGGAACGAAAAGAAGCCGGCAGATATTCGCGGATGGCACCGGGCAGATGCTTTTGAACAAGCTGCCACATTATTTTCCGCAAGGACCGCTGAAATAAGCCTTCCGTCAGGGGGTAGATCGGAGTAATCCGGCCTGTATGGATGGAGGCTTCGTCATCATCCTCTACAATTTCGAACTCGGGCGATATAAATTGAAACTTTCCTTTATAAAAATCGGCTTTACCGAAAAGAATAATGGATTTTCCGGGAGCCAAATCTTTTTTCAGATAAACTTGATTAAACCAGACCGCCTGGATTGTGCCGGTCTCATCGCCCGCCATAATGTTTAAAATCGGGCGGCGTCTTACCGGGATGATCCGCGAGCTTAGAATTTCGCCGCGTACAGATATCGAGAGGCCGGGTTGAATGTCACGGATCTTGCAAAAGCGGCTGCGGTCTTCGTAGCGCCGCGGAAACAAGTAAAAAAGATCTTGTATCGTGCGGATCCCTATTTTTTCAAAAACCTGTGAGCGTTTGGGTCCGATGCCTTTGAGATAGCGGAGATCTGTGACAGTTTTCTTTTCAGCGATGTTGAATTCCAAACTCTCGCCTCCGTGCGGTGAGGGATAGCAGGAAATGATGGAAAATCGGGTTAATCTTCGGGTTTTGCAGCCGCCGGCCCTTCATCAGAAAGCTTCTCGTCAGCGGCTTGTTGTGCGGCTTCTGTCCCCTTTGCGATAGCATCCTGCGGCAGGCCGGTTTCAGGAGTTGTTGTCTCTGAAGCCTTGACTTTTTCAAGTGCCTTTTTAACGGCGTCCATATCTAACGGGGCATTTTTCTGAGTCATCTCCATAAGACTTTTACTTTTTCGGGAATCAAACCAATTAAGGCCGATCGAAGTGAAGAGGAAGCAGATCGCCGCAACCGACGTGGCTTTTGTCAGAAAATCACTCGCGCGCGTTCCAAAAAGAGACTGCACATTGCCGCTCCCGAAAGACGGCCCGGACAACCCTTGCCCGCGGCCCGCTTGAAGCAAAATGACAAGAATAAGCAACAGACATACCGCAACATGGATAATGATCAAAAATAGGGTCATGATTGAAGCCCGGCCTCGATTTGTGATTGTGCGTTCATGATAATTTGTACAAAATTCTCGCCCTTTAAAGAGGCACCGCCGACAAGGGCACCATCGATATTGGGTTTTTGAATGAGGAGTGCAATATTGTCGGGTTTGACGCTTCCGCCGTAAAGAATCGGAATTCTTCCCGCAACCTCTTTGCCGTACATTTCGTTCAACAGCCGCCGGATATAAGACTGCATCTGCTCCGCCTGCTCAGGCGTGGCCGTTTGTCCCGTCCCGATGGCCCATACAGGCTCATAAGCGATAACCGTCCGCATCATTTCATCCTTTGAGATGTCTTTTAAAGACTCATCCATTTGCTGTTTGACGATCTCGAATTGCGTGCGCGCTTCGCGCTGTGCCAAAGTTTCGCCGACACAGATAATCGGAATCAGACTGTACTTTAACGCGGTTTTGATTTTTTCATTGATGAATGCGTTCGATTCCCCGAAATATTGCCGTCTTTCCGAATGCCCGAGGATAACGTATCGGCATTTGACGTCTTTAAGCATCAGCGGGGAAATTTCTCCTGTAAACGCCCCCTCGGTTTCAGGGTGCATATTCTGGGCGCCGAGTTCAAGATGAGAATCCTGAAGCAATTTAGAGATTTCACATAATGCCGTATAGGGGGGGCATATGACAATCTGGCAATCATGCAATTTGCCGATGCCGGCCTTGATGGTCTGGACAAGGTTTTTGGCCTCATCAATTGTCTTGAACATTTTCCAGTTTCCAGCAATAAATGGCTTTTTCATCGTAGTCCTTATTTTTTTTGAATTTGCTTTTCCCGCAAAGCCGTAATCCCCGGCAAAGGAGTTCCTTCCAGATATTCCAACGACGCCCCCCCGCCTGTGGATACGTGGGACATCTTGTCTTCCAGGCCGAATTGCCGGATTGCCGCAGCGGTATCTCCGCCGCCGATAATTGTGGTCGCATTAAGCCCCGCCAAATGTTCGGCCAATGCACGCGTCCCTGCGTCAAACGGCGGATATTCAAAAACCCCGACGGGCCCGTTCCAGATCACCGTTTTTGCCTTCGATAAAATGGCTTTAAATTGTTGAAGCGTTTTTGGTCCGATATCAAATCCCGACCAATTATCGGGTATATCGCCGTCCACAACTCGGGTTGCGGCACCCTTTTCGAGTTTCTGTGCAATGACGCGGTCCACAGGAAGTATGATAGGGACGCCGGACTCTTTTGATTTTTTGAGGGCCTCTTGTGCTGCGGGAACGCCTTCCGGTTCAAATTTAGAATTGCCGATGGCGATCCCAAGAATTTTATAAAAAGTGTAGGCCATCGCCCCGCCGATGAGAATTTGATCCGCTGTTTTTAATAAATTTGTTATCAGTTTGATCTTGTCCGAGACTTTTGCGCCGCCAAGAATTGTTACAAAGGGGCGTTCGGGATTGCTTAAGGCTTTTTCAAAATATTCGATCTCTTTTTTGACCAAAAACCCGGCCACGCTCTCTAGATATTGCGTAATCCCCACGGTTGATGCGTGTGCGCGGTGCGCGGATCCGAAAGCATCATTGACGTAAATATCCGCCAGACCCGCCAATTGCTTTGCAAATGCCGGATCATTTTTCTTTTCTTCTATATGAAATCTCAAATTTTCGAGTAATAAAACTTGGCCGGGTTTTAGAGCGTTGGCACGCTGTGAAACTTCGGTGCCGACACAATCCGGCATCAGTTCAACGGGCTTGGCGAGTAATTTGGATAAGCGCTCGGCAACGGGCCGAAGGCTGTACGCAAGATCCTTTGCACCGTCAGGTCTTCCCAAATGGGACATGAGAATGACCGAAGCCCCATGATCGAGGCAATATTGAACCGTTTTTAGCGATTTAACGATCCGCGAATCATCCGTAATCTGCTTCGCTTCGTTAAGGGGGACGTTATAATCCACCCGGATAATAACTCGCCGCCCTGCTACCGATACGTCCTCTAAGGTTTTCTTATTCATCCGCCCGAACCCTTAATATATATGGCTTAAAAACCGGAATATCCGGCAAAGAGTTTGGTATTGTAACGATAAAATCGGCTTCCAGCAAGCTTTTCATCGAGGGGCATGATTTGATAGCTTGATTCGCATTTTCCGTATTTTTTATAATCTGCTAGACCCGACTCTTATTTAGGTGTAAATATTAACATCAAGTTTTACTTAGAAATACCGAAGATTACACAAATCGGCTTCAAACTAAAGGGGAGGTATCGTATGAAGAGAAAGATGAGCGTTGTCGCGCTTCTTGCCGCTTTTTTGATCGTTTCAACTTCAGCCTTTGCGGCGAGTCCGTGGACAACAGAATCGACCTACAGCGATAAGACGGTAAGTAAACTGGCTTTCGGTGTTAAGAATTTCTTAGGCGGTTGGACCGAAGCCATTACCGTGCCCAAAGAACACTACGAGAGCAAAGAAAATGTTGTCGTGGGTGTGGGCAAGGGGCTCTATAATGCGGTCGCTTATACCGTGGGAGGACTTGTTCATGTTGCAACATTCATGATTCCCGTGGATGTTCCGCTTCCGGATAACGGCGTTTCTTTTTAATTTTTTTTTTGAGATTGTAAAACCCCCGGGCTGAATAAAGCCCGGGGGTTTTTATTTTGATTGCTGCGTCAAAACTGCATTTAAGATGTTCCCTATTAATTCCTCGCGGCTTCCCGGCTGCGGTTTTGCCTGCTGAGTTGCGGACCCCGCTGCCGGC
>MHFC01000134.1:34089-34457 GCA_001804025.1 Omnitrophica bacterium GWA2_52_8
CCTTATTCACGGCGACCTTGGATGCAATAAATTTTACATCCGGAAGAATTTCGGGTTTATCCACGGTTCCTGACACCTGAACCGGAAGCTGCAGGCGGCCCTTTTCATCCGCCAACAAATTTAATTCCTCAACACTGCGTATCAAGGCATCGGAGAATTCCGCATCAAAAAGTACCATGCAAAATCCTTCGATGGACGTATCAGCAAATAAACGGAGATCTCCCGTAAGCTTTAAAGAGTCTGTTGTAATGTCAATATTTCGCAAAAAAACAGTTCGGTCTTGAATCACGACGGCCTGACGCACATCCGCCAGGGCCGTATCATTTGCCTTGAGACGCTTGAGATAATCTTGCGGCAGACGGGTTTCG
>MHFC01000134.1:34469-35575 GCA_001804025.1 Omnitrophica bacterium GWA2_52_8
CGTGAGGGACGCATCCTGACCGGTGTTTCGCATATTAATTCCGGCAGATATCAGGCCGGTTAAGTAAACTTCATTCTGTGCGGGTCGGATCACGTCTGAAAGATTCACATTTTGGACGCGCAGATCAAGAATAGCATCGGGATTAGACGTTAAGACGTCGCTGAGCACGAGCTCGCCGCTCACGCTCCCGGTTCCGATGTCGAGGGACGTAAAATGTGCCCGCAGCTCCGAATCCTTTGTCAAAATGTCCGCTTTAATGTTTGTCACCGGACTCGCAACGGCCGGAAGAGTGATTGCCCCACGATCAACATTTGCCGAAACGTCAAAACCTGTAAGAACATCGTTCGCGAACGATAGCTGCTTGATCTTACCGCTGATACGGCCTTCAATGCGGGAAAACAAGGGCGCCGCTCCCAGCTGCGGGAGCGACTTAAAGGCCCATGCATAGGGCAAACTTGCTAAATCCGGAATGTCGAAAGCGGCGTTTTCAAGCGAGACTCCCGCCTGTGTCAGATTCAGCGCAATCTTACCGTTTGCCCGGATAGGATCCTCATTCGGGGCGAATCGCAGGGACGCATCAAAGCGAATAGGCTTTAGTAACGAGGTACTTGTCAAATCAAGTTCAATGTCAGAAATCACCAAGGGTTCGCTTGTCATAACACTGAGAAGTTGGACTTGCCCCCCCGTCACTTCGAGGCCCTGAAGAAATAAAGGTGCGGGTCCGCCTTTGAATTCGCGGGAATTCTGGGATACGGTGCTGCCCCCTGCCGGCCAGTCGATTTGACCCTCTTTATCTACCCCGAGGCTAATTTTCGGACGGCGCAGGATAATTTTGCCGAATTTGATTTCACGGCTGAGAAGCGCGAAGACATCAAACACTGCCGAAACGGAGTCAATTGCAATAACTTCGTTAGCACCTGCTTGAGCGCCCGGATCTATGACAGTTAAATTACGAACGTTAAGCGATAGCCCCTTTTCCCAGCCCAGTTTTAGATCATCAAAGGCTACGGCATATCCGGTCGCGCTGGAGAGTTGAGATTCAATCCAACTGCGGTATCGCGTGGCGTCAAATGTCACGACAAAAATCACAACGCCCATAGTAACCA
>MHFC01000135.1:0-1450 GCA_001804025.1 Omnitrophica bacterium GWA2_52_8
GGTCTTTAAAATAAACCGGGATACCCGCACGGGCCATTTTTGCGTTGAACTCCTCGACGTCGCCGGGCTCTTCCACAACTTCAATCGTTTTGCCTTTCGCATCCGTGGTTTTAACGGTTTTCGCGTGTTCCGATTCCGGCACGCCGAAGTGCTCATTGATTTCTCTTTTTCTTCCCGCTTCAACCGGCACACCGAATTTTGCCCCCGTCATGTCCGCCTGGGCGCGGAAATCATCACGCATGATCCCATCAGCCTTGTCGGCATTCGTCAATTTTCCGAGATAATCGCTTGCAGACGGCCGCTTGGCGGGCTCCTGAGCATTCCCCAAAACCCCGATCATCGCGGCCAGCGTAAGCCCAGCGAGACCTCTCTTGAATAATGTCCGGCGATGGAATTGGTCCGCATCCGGTATCCCGCCATCAAAATTCATGAACCAATTTAAAAGTCTTGCTTCCGATCGGTTTTGACTCAGAGCCTTTTTAGCCGCAGAAATCGCGGTCTGTGCACTTGTCACTCTACGAACTTCAAAACCTTCTGATGTCAGAACAGAAATTGACGGGATCGTCCGGTTGCTGAATGCCGAAAAGGAATGTGCCGGAACGCTTAACCGGATATTCCGGCCCAAAATTTCAATTATTCCTTTTTCATAATCATAATAAAAAACAACGGCATCGGATCCGGATTGTGCGGCAGCCCATTTTGCCAACTGGTTCTTGGCGGTCTGACATGGCCCGCACCATTGCGCACTGTATTGAAACACAATCACCTTCGCATTCTTGATATGGTCCTGCAAATTGGTTCCGTCATCGAGTTTCACGTCAAAAGACACCGGCCATTCAACGGCAGCGGGTTTTGCTATTTCCGGTTCCTCTGCTTTTGGCGCGGGCTCGGCTGCCGGTTCGGTTTTCACGGGTTCAACTTTGACTTTTTCTGCTTCCGGCTTAGCCGTCTCCGGCTCAGGCTTTGCTTCGGTCTTCGCTTGCGTCTGAGGGGTATCCGGTTTGGCCGCTTGGGGTGCCTGCGGCTGAACCTGCTCTGGCTGTCCTGTTTTTGAGGCCGATTTGGCCGTCTCCGCCTGAGCTTTGGCTTTCTCCGCGTCCCGCCGGGTGCGGTGGTTCTTTATGATCTCCTGAAGATCAGGGATTTTACTTCCGGAAACCGTACGGATATGCCCTTCTTCATTCCAGTGAAAACCGTAGGTCTTGGGAAGTTTTGGGAACCAGGATGAAAACAGGCTTTTCTCGCGCGGCTTTCGTGACACATTATTTTTAAGAGACGGGAGCAACGACCGGTGTGTGTCAACGCTCGAAACCATAAAAGTCATAGGCGCATCATTGCCAAGTGAATGCACCCATGGGACCAGACTTTCAGCCACTTTTGGCTCAACAGCGCCAATGGTGACAATCAAAGCCGGGAGCCCGTGTTTGGCCGCCTCACTGGTCCAGACCAA
>MHFC01000135.1:1460-12055 GCA_001804025.1 Omnitrophica bacterium GWA2_52_8
GAAAGGTATTGGACATCAATGGCCCGGCCATCCTCGTCGAGCTTCACATTTTTTTCCGTCAGCGTCAGTTCCACGACGCCGCTGTCCGCTTTGAGCGAGCTGTCCGGCATATAGCTTGCGATCAATTCTTCAGGCGACAAATTCGACGGCCCGGTTTGCCCGGGATTATTTAACAAATTGCTCTGAAACTGATTAAATTGAGCGAGCAATGCTTCGGATTGAGGCCGAGCAAGTGCTCGTCCCGTCTGCGCCGCAATCTGCGGCTGCGACAATCCAAGGCCTGCCGCAATCGCATCCGCTGTTTTCGGAATATTTAATGTGTTGAGGCGCGGCGTTGAATCCGAAGCACTATGGGAAATTGGCGGCTGAACGCGGACATAATCATCAGGGCTTCGGCCCGGCGGCAGAGATGCGCGATCCTCCTCCGTGAGGCGGTAACCTGGATTCTTAGCGCCGGCCTGCTGCAGGACTTCGCGGACAGCATCTGCGACAATGCCGCCTATTTGCGGTAATTGAGGATCACCGTATCCTAACTCATGCGCCCATGGCCGGAGATTTCCGTAATTACCGGGATCCGCCTGAATAAGCTCGCCGGATGCGTCGGGCATCACAAACGGATGGAGCGCACTCCGCAGTTTGTCAAGATGCGTCCCCTTTTCGTTATCATCAAGCGCCGGATCGTTTAAAACCGCCTGAGTCGCTTTCGTCCAGGCTGTCAATTCCTCGCGCACGCGCGCTTTTACAAGTCCGGCATCCACAACAACGGCCGCGGGAGCTTCTTTCGGTGCAGCTTTTGCCACGGCAGGACCATCATAAACATAGGGTTTTTCGGGTTCTTTCTCGGCAATCATGACAACAGGACGCGGCTCCCCGGGCATGGTCACAGCCGTCACTTCTTTTCCCGGTTCCAGCCGGGCCGTGATGACTTCTTCAACTTCGCTGATCCGGGCCGTCCGTTCTTGCACCGCATCGCGCACATGAAAATATATAAACCAGGCCGCGATGCCGTATGCCGGCACTCGAATCCACGGAGTCGAAACCGCCCAGCGCCACAAACGGACACCCCAATGCATCTCTGCCGGCATGAGCCCGGTTTCCTGCTCGCTCGCGGCATCGGTTTGGCTTGTAATGACGGCTGCCGGAACCGCAGGGCCCGGGCTTACAAACTTACTGGCCGTTTCCGCTTCCGCTGCGCGTCTGGCATCTTCAATCATCGCTTCATCCTCAGGTGAAAGTTCAAAATCGATCCCTGAACCCGGCACGGCAGCCGCCGTCACCGCTGCCGGCGGAACCGTGACTTCGTCAACCGGAGCGATCATTGCAATATCCGCCTGAGCTTGCTGAATTCCTGTCACGACCGCGGTGCGGACGGCAGCAGACGGCATCGCAATTTTTGCGAGGGCTAATTTTTGTTCGACATAACGGACCGCCTGATCTTCCCAGAGCGAAATATCCGAGCCGGAAGTCAAAACAGGGGGTGTGGTTTTGCGCACGGCACGCGTCACAATCGCGGACGTGACCTGCGCCTCCAGCTTTTGAATGGCGGCCAGAACATCGGCTGCCGTCTGCGCATTGCGGATTTCTGATCGGGCCGTTTCTATGCCTTGAGACAGCATGTAAATCTGCAGGCCGATCGCAGCTTCGACTTTCACAACCGTTTTGCCGATCAGACCGCGGCGGTCCATGACCGCATCAACATCAACACCGGCAATTGCCGCAACCTGATTCCGGACTTCGCCGGTTATCTGCCCCATTTCCGTCTCAATCCGGGACTTTAATTGCGTAATCGTTTCGGGTTTCCCGGCCGCGGCAGATAATAGAGTCTCCCACTGCCCAATCTTTGCAACAAGCGCTGCGTGCAATTGACCTTGGATTTCCCGCAGTTGTTCGTCATGGTCTGTTGCCGCCGGCATCGCCACCTCAGCCGGTTTTGGCGGCTCCGTCGGCGCGGGACTTGCGGTTATCGCCAAAACGGCGTCCAGTTCCTTGCCGAGATTTTTAAGCGCCTGCATTACCGCAGAATTTGTCCTTGCTTGATCCGCGGCGCGCGCAACCTCAATCACGGCGGCGCGTTCTTCGTTGTGTCGTACCAGGATCCGACCCCGATGTCCGTTAAGATTAATGCCCGCCGCTGAATTCCCGATAGCATCCAAAGCGGCAACAACGGGCTTTTCGATAAGCCAGTCCCAGAACTCTCTAATCGCCGGCATTGCTGGATCCGGCGACGCGGTTCCGTGTTCTATCTTTCCTATCCAGGCGCCTTTCAAGCGTGCAAACATATCAAAAAAACATATTTCAATCGCAGCATTGACATCGGCCCCGAAATCAATGTTTCCGATTTGCCATTGCCGGAGAATCGAATCTTGCAACACGGTCCCGGCGTCAATGCCGTGCCGGCGCAAGTCAGCTTCAAGTGTGGCCACAAGCCCATCGGCCGCTTGCTGGACAAACCCGCGAATCTGCGCCAGCCTTTTTTCCCGCGTCCGGCGATAACGGTCTTCGCGCCGCTCTTGTGTCAAGGCTGCGACTTTTTGCGGAATCCCCTCCTTAAGTCCCAACCCCGGAAAAAGGCTGTCGAGTTCGGCCGCTACATCCTGAATCACCTCACTGAGAGTTTGCCATTCCTGTTCAGGATCAAACACTTTCAATCGATCCGGATTTTTGTCCCGGATATGATGGTCCCAGCGCTTCCAAACGGGAGTGAGGACGCCTGCAATCGCTTGAGCTGCCGTGTCGGCAGCGCCGGTTTCAGAAAACTGTTTCGGTAATTTTAGGGGTCTGACAGTACTGTTCGTGCCAAAAAAACCCGCCGCGGCGGCGGAGGGAAGCTCTCGCCACCATTCAATCCCGCCAAGAATGACGGGTTTAGGCAATTGCGTCTTGCTCAAGCGTTTGCGCACGCTTACCGGCAATTGCGTCAAGATTGCGCGAAGACGCGCGCTTCGTGCCGCCGCCCATTTCTGCTTTAAATCATTTCGGCGCCGCAGCAGAGTCTGCCATTCGGCCCTCATCTTACCATCTTCAAGTCTGACCACCTGATACTGAGCCGCATCCTGGATTCGCTGGTCCGCCGCCTCCTTTAAGGCCGCCATCTCCTCCCAGCGTGCCTCGACGTCCAAATCAAGGGATACAAATGTGCCGTCCTTGCCATACGCCTTAATTGCCAGATCCCATGACTCGACAAGATCCGCAAACGGCTGGATTATATTTTCTGAGTAAATTTTCCTTTTGCCGGCCGCCGCTTCCGCTTCTGCTTTCATTTCAGTGTCGCCGAAAGGCCCGATAGAATCGATTGCCGGCACATAAACCAAAGCCCTGACGGCTTCATCGGAAATTACAGTAGTCGTTGTAACGGCGGCACTCTCCGGTAATGACGTTAACGGACTCACGCGTCCATGCCCCTCGGCCGCTGCCGCGCGTGCGGCTGTAAGAACTGGCAGCAGAGCGGCGGATGTTTGCAAGACAGCCGCCTTAAAACGTTCCGAGTCGGCCTTAACGGCGATCATCCGCATCTGATGAGTGCGCTGCCGGAGATAGAGGCTGTGCCTCTGACGCAGTTCCGCCGCCTCTTGCGACCAAACAAGCGAATTCATTGCGTTCTCGACAGGCACCAAAATTGTTTCTGTCGCCAGACGTCCTTCGGCGAGACCGTAAAACTTTCCGGCGGGGTCTGATTTCGCGTACCGGACCATGGCATGGATCAGCGCCTCAAAGTAAATATCCGCGAGCGCGCGGAACTGCGCATTTGCGGCCGGAATGGAAATGCTTCCGTCTTCTCCGGGCGCAGGCGGGTTCAGTGCATTAAGAGCCTCCTGTTGATCGGCGGTCAGGTTTTCTCCGGTCAGAATATTGGCTTTCATGGCGTCCCACGCCTGGACAACCGCCCGGGCGGCCGGTGCATGCGCGGCCCTGCGGTGCCGCGCCAAAAACGGCTCGATGCGCTGCGTGCGGACCGCTTCATAACCAAGACGCAACTGTTCCCCAAGTTGGGCAAGATATTTACGCTCAAGCGGATCGGTTTGACTGACGGCAAGCCTTGTGACCGTTGCGATGGTTGTGTCAATGGCGGCCTTTGCTTTTTCAAACGCTGCTGAGGGTTCGCCGGGCTCATTTCTTCTACCGGTCTCGAATTCCACGAGCGCGGTCTCCCATGCTGTCACATGCCCTTCAATCTGCTGCCGTACATATGCCGATACCTGGGCATTGAATTTTGTTTTTTCAGCTTCCAACGCGGCCTGAGCCTCCGTCCCTGCTTGCGTTCTTAGCTCCGAACGTTTGGCTTCCCGGGAAAGGGCCCGTTCCATAGCCGCTAAACCAGCCGCCCGTTCCAGCAAATCTTTAAGTGATATTTCCTGGCCCCCGTCTCCCGAAATTTCTGCCGCCGGCGGTTGCGCAACACCGACAGCCGGGCTAACTTGACTCACCGGAGCCGCGCCGGCAGCAACTTGTGCCTTAACGGCCCCTGTTAATGTGCTGAATTCAGTCAATGCTCGATCGAAAGGATCGTCAGACGTATTCGGGTCATCCGCGCCGGCAAGGGATGCTAATTTTGCAGCACTGTCGCCGAGCTGAGCCAGAACGTCGTCCACCGCAGACGGCACAACTATAGATTCTTGTAAATTTGCTTGCGGTGCCGGAAGGTCCACTTGCAGTGTAGCCTCCGCCAACGGATCCGCTTGACTTAATGTGGTGGCTGTGTCCGAAGCGGCGGCACTTGAAGGTTTCGGAACTTCTATCTGAGACGCGTCCACCGGCATAATCGATGCGGCTGCGGGCTCGGCATCTTCTATGGCGGATGGTTCCGCCGTTATGCTGCGCGCCAATGCTCCGACTTGCTCCAGCATTGAAAAATCCACTATGGGGTTGCCCGCGGCATCGGCGCTCTGCGCCTGCGCCAGCAACGCTTTCAATTGATCGAGAGGAGAAAGCGGAGTTGCAACAGTTGTTGCAACGTCTGCAGGTTCCTCTGCGGCAGCGGGTGTTGGTGTTTCGGAAATCTGCGCTTGCGGAACTTCAAGTTCCGGAATTTCATCAAACACGGTTACGGGTTGCGGTAAGCCAACTTGATCTGCGGCAGTTTCAGCAACAGGCTGCCCAAGCTCCGATTGAGCAGCATCTATTTCCACAGCAACGGCAGGCTTGGCTTCTTCGCGTGCAAGTACCGTAACAGGTGGAACGATTAACTGTTGAGTTGCATCAGCTACTGGGATTGTTCCGGCGACGGGTCCGGCTGATTGGCTTGCGGGCTCTGCCTCGGTTGGCGCTGTATCGAATGAGGTTAAATCAAGACCCCCGTCATCAGGACGACTCAGTTTTTCTATATCGATACCAGCGCCCGCAATTGCCGGTTCGACCTTGCCGCGTCGTGCGGGTTCTTCCGCGGCAGCGGGTGTCGGCGTATCAGAAATCGGAGCTTCTGCCGCAGGCGGAAAGATTAACTGTTGAGCTTCATCAGCTTTTGGGATTGTTCCGACGGCGGGTCCGGCTTCCGGAATTTCCGGTTGGCGTGCCGCCGGCGGCTTTTTTTTCTTTAACGCATTTTGAAATTGTCTGCGGCGTCTCTCCCTCTCTTCCGCTTCTTCTTCATCACGGGCGGTTAAATACTGATCTAACTCATCGGTCCAGAGATCCCCGTCTTCCGCCGCCGCTTGAGCCGGAAAATTATCCGATGGCTCATCCTCAGAGGCTTTGGGAGCCGCAGGTTTTTCATCTATAATCACTGAGCCGCGTACTCGATTTCTTTCTTCATCCTCGGACCATGCGGCATCAATTTCACTTTCCCGTTTTTCAGCAAGCTCTGTTATCCGGGCTTGCCAACTCTGATTAATTTCATCCTTGATGGCTTCCTCAAAGGATCTGCTTGATTCTTCCTCCAGGCTGTCATCCTCTGCCGGTTGATCGCGCCGTTGCACATTCGCCCGAAGCTCTTGCTCCTCATAATCTGAAATTTGGCCATCCGCCCGCAATACGGCCTCTTTAAGCTGCTCTGCAATTTCATCTTTGCGGGCGTCCCACATGGCATCAATTTGTCCCGCAATTATGGATCTCGAGAGAATTTCATCACTTGTCTCAGGCTGTCCGGGCAACGGACTCGGCTCCCCATCGTCATATTCAAGCCCATGTTCACCAATCGTAATGACTGAATCATCGTCCGGCATAACTCCCCCAGGATGTACAAGCGCCGAAGCAGAGGCCGACATCGGAAGATCTAATCCATCATCCGTATCCCCGTCTGCTATCAATTCGCCGGCAACCACTTCACCGCTCGGAAGAACGACACGGCTAGTTCCCGCAGGAGCATCGCCGTCACGTTCATCGAAAACCAGGTCTCTCCAATCGTTTTCTGAAGCTGGCGCCACTTCACGGCCATCATCGCCGAGAAGAGTTAATTCATCCAGAACAGGAGGTTTCTTCATAACCATCGGCGGCTGTACATCAGCAGGCGTTTCTTCCCCTTCACCGGAAACTGCCGCAGTTTCTTCTGCTATCTCTGCCGGAGCTTCGGCGAGAAGACCGATAACCGTTTCAGTAACTATCTCGGCAGCAGGTGTCATTACCGTATATGCGGGAATTTGAAAATCAGGAAGTACCGGCTGTCCGGATTGCTCGTCTGCCGGAGTCGCAACTTCGGCGGCAGGAGCGGCAGATGGTGCGGCTGCCGCCGACTCTAAAATTTCATCGAGAACAACTACCACCCCGGCGGCACCGCCCATAGGGCCGGTCACCGCCGCCTCCATTGCGGCCGTCTGAACAATCGAAGATGAGTGATTACTTATGACTTGAATAACGGGGTCAGCAACGTGGGCAAATTGATCTCTCAGACCACTTTTCCCCGCCGGCGCAGCCGTCTCTTCTGCTACGAACGGCCCGGCCGACGCCGGCGCGGCTACAACAGGAGCGGCCGGTTCCGTTATTTTTAAGGGCTCGCCGAGTTTTTCAACAATTCTCCCCGTTTCGTCTTCAAAAACTTCTTCTGACTTCCGCAATTTTTCGTTGATCGCGACGACCGCATCGCCTGCTTGCCCGAGTTTGTGGTCCAGGATTTCACCGGCAACGCCGCGCAGCGGGTCTTTTTTGCCCAGCTCTTTAATTCTTTTAGACAATTTTTTCTTCTGCGCGCGGAGAAAATCTTCGAGCTCCCGCATTTCCTTTTTCATCTGCTTTAATTTCACAACGCGGCCGTCTGTCGTAAAATGACCGCCAATGACCGCCAGCCGCTGCGCGGTCTCATCGGCAAATTCAGCCAGTTTGCGCAGGGTTTTGTATTTCGCCTTACGCTCCATGACGCTTTCAATGCGGTCGCGCGTTTCCTTGAGCGCTTCAAAAACATCCGCCCGGGTCTCGGAACGCCGTGCGGCACGCAACTTTTCCCGGCGGTCAATATAATCCGTAAATGCTTTTCTCAGGCGCAGGACATCCCCATCCTTCGGAAGTTCACGGGATGCATCCAGAATCCTGTCGATAAGCCGTGACAAAAGCGCCGGTTCGGCCGGTTTCCCGCTTTGACTTTCTAATTTTTTAATTCCGGCAATATCCGCAGCGGCCGCATCAATCGTGTTGGTGAGCCGCACTGTCTTGTTTTCCATTTGAAGAACGGGCAAGATGGCTTCGATCGCAGCCTCCCTGTCCGTTTCATCCGTTCCCAAAACCGCATCCGTGATAATGCGGACATCTTGAATATCGCGCCGGAAAAGTTTTGAATCACGCCATAACGTTTCCGTTTCATCCAGCTCTTGACGAATGCGTTTTATCCAGGCATCGTTCAGCGCCTTGATGGCGGGCCGAACCTCTTCATAATCACGCGGCGCCTCAAGCGCTTTTTCCAGATCATGCCGGATGTTATTAATGAGCAGCGTCCTTAAATCCGGCTCGTCAATAAGCAGCGATTTGACATCGTCATCCGAAACCATATTCTCGATGCCTAGTTCGGCGCGCCGGTTGACAAGCGCGTGTAAGACACGGCTGTTATAATCGATGCCCAGGTCCTTAATATCACGGATTAAAGCATCGCCCGGCGCAAGGTCCCGCCTTGACCGGCTGTAGAGCGAAACATCAAGTTCACTTACAGTCCCGCTGTTTTGCGCGTTGTATTTTTTCACGGCCGACCGGATCACAAAATCCAGGATGGCGTTCATCTCATGGATCAGCAGGTCCTGAGTTTTGATTTTCTCCCAGACCGGTGCAATATCGGCCCATATCACGGCCGCCGGTGTTGTTTCCTGCTGCGCCGCAAGTTCTGCCGTTTCACTGCGCGGCGCCTCTCCTGCTGCAATTTGATCGAGCTGCTTACGGATTTCGGCACGCAAGAAAGTGCGGGTCGTATCGGCCCGGTAAAATTGCGACCCGTCTCCGAGCGGCACGATTTGACTTGTCGGCAAATCCGCCCCCGGCAAAAGCTGCCGGATTTCGCTGCGGCGCACGGAGCCTGAAGTCAAACCATAAACATGCACCTTTTCGCCGGTCCCGGCGGTGTAGTAACGCCGGTGTCCCGGCGCTGCGGATTCCGGAACGCCAGCCAGACCGTTGATCAAAGCGAAAATACCGGGCAGAAACTCCGCCGCAATCTGACTGCGGGCTTCGCTTCGCAATCCTTCCAAGGCCGCATCCGGCGCATCCGACTTCAACAAGAAAAGTACGGCCATGGCGGTCCAATGGGACAAAGCCGCGGTAAATGTTGAACCCTCCGGCTGGGACCTGCCGCTTAAGGCGTCATTCAAAAACTGTCCGACTTCGTGAACGGAAACGCCGCTCGTCCAGGCACTTAACTGAAACCGCGGGTCATTTAATTCATTCGTCCGCGGCGGGAAAAATGTCTCGGACAGCATGGTTTCAAGACTCATCGGGGTACGGCGCATCGCCGCTTCATACGCCTGCGCTTCGGTCTCAAGCTGCATGGCTTTCGTGATCGACGGCATGATGACCATATAGGAATACCCCTTCTCTTGCAGAAACCGTTCAATGCCCGGGGTATGAAAACCGCCCGTCACAAGGACGGATACTCTCTGATTGCTTGCTTCCAGCGAATGGACCGCTTTCCCGATCAAGATGCGGTCACGCTCAAGCGCAGCGGCATAAAACCGTTCGATGAGCGGAAGATCCTGGTCGAGCAGCTCCAGCCCCGACGGCAACGGGTCGGAGAAGTGATGGCGTGTCAAAAGCGGTTTCAGGAACGTCGTAAAAGTTCCGGCGGCAAATTCATTCCGGTAAGTGTAAAAGAATTCCGCATCCTGTTTGGTCAGATTAAAACGGAACATCTTGCGGGAAACATCGAGAATGCGGTAAAGGCGGTCAAGCTTGACTTCGTCCCGGTCGCGGAAAAGCTTGTTTTTCAGATCATGCTCGAGGCGGTCGATTTCATCAAAGATGTCGGCCGTGACCGAATCATAAAGGCGGGTATATTCGAGATATTTCAGAACGTTTTCATATTTCGCGGCCGCGGAGGCGTCCGGTGATTGACGCAATTCATTTTCGAGATAGCCGTAGTAGTCCGCGCGGTTCATTTTGTTCATGCGGAACTGAACCGTATTGGTGAGAAATTCCGAGAGCCGCTCGCGCGCAATGATTTTCTTCAGGTCATCGACAAGCTCCTGAATTTCGGTTTCCGCTTTTTCAAAGTTAATTTGCTTTTCAAGGTCCAGCAGCGTCAAAAGCTGGTGCATCCCCTGATAAGGATAGAGCGAAAGATTTTTTTCCTCGGCCATGCGCACGAGATAGCGCACGTAATCGATCAAATTACCGGCTTCGTCCTGAAAGGCCTGCCGTTTTCGGACGAGTTCGCGCAGTTCGTCCGAAAACACGAAGCGCGAAACCTGGTCCATGACAACGCCGAGCTCCGCGAGCATTTCTTCATCACGGCCGTTGAATTCCAGCGCCTTGAGGTAAGCTTCCCGGTTTTTTTCATAAACCTGCCGGTTTTCCACACCGACCAGCCGCAGTTCCGGCCTGTCCGTCACGGCAAGATATTCCGGCCCCGCCATGCGGGATTTCGAAAGAAGATAATCGGCAATCAGTTTGCGGGCGCTCGTGTCGGGAATAAACGTATAGAGCTTTGTATAGATTTCATCTTCGGCGCCTTCGAGGTTGACTAATTGCAGGCCGTAATTTGCGGCAAAGTAATCGATGATCTGGGCGATGTTGCGCTGGGCTTCCTCGTTGACGTGCGCGTCCTGGATATGGACAACAATTTTACCTTTACTGCCCTGATAGGTTTTTTTGATTTTACCGATGGCTTGCGGAATGACGATGCTGTCGATGCCGATCTTTGAAGCATCGATTGCGTCCGGCGACGGAATGTTCCGATCTATTCCCGAGGGTGGATTTGTCCGAATCATGTCCGCCTGCACAACAGACGTCCATGTGAAAATGATGGCCGTAGTCAAAGCCATGGATTTAATCCACGGCTTAAAACTTCTTGTCTGACTCGTTATGAGCATCTTGAGTTTGCCGTCCTCTGAAGCATATTTCCTCATATATATATGCCGATGCGGAACTTAATTAAATCTTAAATAAAGTTTTAAAAAGTATACCGACAGTTAGCGGGTTAGTCAAGGTAAGATGAGAAAAAAATTTACGTATCTTGTTGTTTTAAATGATCT
>MHFC01000136.1:0-11985 GCA_001804025.1 Omnitrophica bacterium GWA2_52_8
CCGAGCCCTATCTCCTTGTTGTCAAAGAACTTAAATCCTTAAAACCTTTTTTCAGTGGACCCTACTTATCTTTACGCTTTTAAGAGGGATGATGTCTGGGGGAGCGGAGCAGCGTCGGAATAACCTCAGTATTATTAGCGGTGAATTTGATTTATGCATGAAATCCGATCGGACCTTTGGATTTGCGAGCCGGGGGTTCGAGTAGTTCTTTGATGGCCTTAAACACTATCTGAAACTGGCGATCATACTTTTTTTCAAGTTCCTCAATCTTTCGCCGCAACTCCTTATTTCCCGCCAGCATTTCTCTCAGCTGAGTAAAGGTCCGCATGATTTGGATGTTGACCCGGACGGCACGTTCGCTATTCAGCACACTCGAAAGCATCAAAATTCCGTATTCTGTGAACGCATAAGGCAGATACTTTGAATGGGAACCTCTCTTTAAGACGCCAAAACGGCGTCTTAAAGCGGAATGCTCTTCTTTGGTCAGTTCGAACATAAAATCCGATGGAAATCTTGATAAATTTCTCCGAACGGCCCTTTTTAAATCGTAAGTGGTAGCACCGTAGAGTTCTGCTAAATCCTTATCCACCATTACCTTCTGGCCACGGATTAGGAAAATCTTATTCTGGATTACTTCTTGAGGAATGAGCTTTGTTGTCACATTTGAAAATCTTTCATGTTTTATGACGACCACTGCCGGTCCAGGTTCCTGTATTGAATCGCCTCAGCAATATGCTCGGACTGAATCTGTTCGCATCCGGCCAGGTCGCTGATCGTGCGGGCGATCTTTAAAACCTTAAAATAAGCCCGGGCCGACAGATTTAATTGTTTTAAGGCGGACTCAAGCAATCGCTTGCCTTCTTTGTCGGGTTCGGCAAAACGCTTAATCTCCGAGGGGGTCATCAAAGCATTCACCTTCACATGACGGGATGAGGCAAAACGGATTTGCTGTGTTTTCCGGGCTGTCAGGATGCGTTCCCGGATGACGGCGGAGGGTTCGACCGCGTCATCTTGCTGAAGCGTTTGAAAGGGGACGTGCGGGACATCGACATGCAGATCAATGCGGTCCAGAATGGGGCCGGAGATGCGGTTTTGGTATTTTTGGATCTGGTGAAGATGACAGCGGCATCGCTTGGCCGGATGTCCCAAATAACCGCACGGGCAGGGATTCATAGCGGCAACAAGAAGCACGCGGGCCGGATAGGTTTCCTGCATGCGGGCGCGCGCAATGGTGATTTCCCCTTCTTCAAGGGGGCATCTTAATGTTTCAATCACATCCCGCCTGAATTCCGGGAGTTCATCGAGAAAAAGAATGCCGTGATGCGCCAGTGATACTTCGCCCGGGCGGGGCCAGGATCCTCCGCCGGCCAGAGCGACAGGCGATATCGAATAATGCGGGTCTCGAAAAGGCCGTTCAGTCAGGAGTGTTTTCTTATAAGATTTTAAACCGGCCACACTGTAGATTTTGGTGATCTCCAAGGCCTCTTCGAATTCCAGCGGCGGAAGAATGGTCGGGATCCTGCGGGCCAGCATGGTTTTTCCCGAACCCGGAGGCCCGAGCATCAGGAGGTTATGATGGCCCGCCACTGCGATTTCTACGGCACGCTTGGCAAAATATTGGCCCCGGACTTCCGAAAAATCAATGGTATAGGAAGCCGCCAGGGAGGGTTGAGACCAATTTGATTGAATGCGGTCAAGCGCTGTTCCGTCCGACAAATGCGAAACGACTTCTTTAAGAGTGCTTGCAGTCAGGATTGTGGCATCGCGTTCGAGGGCCGCTTCCGCAGCGTTCTTTTTAGGAATGACAAAAACCCCGTGATTTTTGAGGGATGAAATCATCACAATTGTCCCTTTGACCGGCTGAATCGAACCGTCAAGTGCAAGCTCGCCCAGGAATAGGTATTTATCTGTTTTGCCGGCGGGAATGATGCTTTGAGCGGCGAGGACGCCGAGGGCGATCGCGAGATCAAAGGCAGGGCCTTCTTTCTTCATGTCGGCGGGCGATAAATTAACGGTAATTTTGTCCGGCGGAAAGTCAAAGCCGCTATTTTTTATTGCAGCCCGGACGCGGTCTCTGGACTCTTTGATGCTTTGGTCCGGAAGTCCGACGACATTGAATTGCGGAAGCCCGGATGCGACATCCGTTTCAATGTGAACCGGATAAGCTTGTATGCCGTAATAGGCCGCGCTTAATACCTTTGTAATCACGGAAATGACCTTGCTTTTTGGATACCCGCTTTTTATAATGCCGCAACCTGAACAAGAGCCCTCAAGGAGAGGTATAGATTAATAATAGTCATAATATTATTGCTTTATAAGCAATAATCAGCCTTCTGTCAACCTCTTTGAACCAAAGGCATTCCGTGGTCATTTACGCAGATAGTCCCTTTCCTGAATCGCGGGCCTTTCTAGCTGTTTTTCTAAGCTGGTTTGTAGCCCAGTTGGTTAAAGTGGCCAGGAGCCTGATTCTAAAAAAGAGGTTCAGTGTCAGGTGGTTGTTTGATACGGGCGGTATGCCAAGCGCGCACTCCGCAACCGTTGCGAGTTTGGCGACGGTTACAGGGCTTTACTTTGGGTTTCACAGCATTTTTTTTCTGATTGTGCTGATCTTTACGATTATCACGATGTTTGACGCGGCCGGCGTGCGCCGCAGTGTCGGCCGCCAAGCACAGATTTTAAACCGCATCATCCATGATCTGGCCATGCGCGGGCAAGTTGCCGAAGAAAGGCTCAAAGAGCTTCTCGGGCATACACCCGTTGAAGTGTTTGCAGGCGCGCTGGTCGGAATTCTAATGGCTTACTTTTTTTGCGTGATTTTATGAGAATTCTTTTCAGGATTTTTATTATCGGGGTTATTCTTTCTTCAATTTCACAGCGTGCGGAATGTGAAGAGACTCCAAAGCCGGCTTCCCCCGCGGTCGTTCAGGCGGAAGTTCCGGCCCATGTCGCGCTGCTGCAGCAGGCAAGAAAACATAAAGAGGTCGGTGATTACGGCAAAGCCCAGCCGCTCTATGATAAATTGCTCCAAGACACGACCGTGCCGCAGGCCATCCGCCAACAAGTCATTCACGAATATGAAGAGATTAATTTTCATCTGCTTTTATCCCGCCAGGAAACATCAGACAGCGTGATCCACACGGTCGTTGCCGGCGATAGTTTGTATAAGATCGCAAAATCCGGCGGCATGACCGTGGACTTGATCAAACGCATCAACGGCCTGAATAAAGACACGATTTATCCGGACATGAAATTAAAGGTCCCAAAAGGGGAATTCCGCCTGAAAGTCGACAAGTCTGAGAATCAAATAGAGCTTTTTTTTAATGAAAAACCGGTCAAACGCTATGCGGTGGCTACGGGCGAAAACAACAATACTCCCGTTGGGGAGTTCAAAATTATTAATAAACTAACGAACCCAACCTGGTATAAAGCCGGGGCGGTTGTTCCGCCCGACAGCCCCGAAAATGTCCTGGGAACGCGCTGGCTGGGTTTTGATATTAAAGGGTATGGGATTCATGGGACCACGGACCCGGAGTCCATCGGGAAGCAGGCAAGCGCAGGCTGTATCCGCATGAGAAATCAGGAAGTCGAAGAATTATATTCGCTCGTACCGACCGGGACCAAAGTTGTGGTCGTGGACTAAATATGTCAAAAAAACCAAAGAAAAAAAATAAATTACCTGCCGGTTTGGAAAATACCGAGACCGAGGCGGCCAAGGAAAAGATCCGTCTCGGGACCCGTGATTTCGCATCGGCATGCCTCCCGTTTGAAAAGCCCGTGGTAGAACTGGAAAAAAAAATCCAGGAGCTGAAAGCCTCAAAAAGCGGCGGCATTGACTTGTCCGGTGAGATAAAAAGCGCCGAGAGAAAGCTGGAAAAGGCCCTTAAAGAAATATTTGATAACCTGACCCCCTGGCAGCGTGTGCTTGTGGCGCGTCATCCCATGCGCCCTTACACGCTCGACTACATTCAATACCTCATGACAGACTTTTTGGAGCTCCACGGAGACCGCCATTTTAGCGATGACCGGGCCATAATTACGGGGTTTGCAAAATGGGAAGGGCGTGAAAGGATATGTGTTATCGGGCATCAAAAGGGGCGGGATACAAAAGAGAATCTCCTTAGAAGCTTTGGAAGTGCCCATCCTGAGGGATACAGGAAAGCCATCAGAATCATGCGTCTTGCCGAAAAAATGGGGCTGCCGATTTTATGCCTTATCGATACGCCGGGGGCTTATCCGGGCATTGGCGCCGAAGAAAGAGGGCAGGCAGAGGCCATTGCCTATAATCTCCAGGAAATGGCAGATTTGTCGGTGCCTATTATTTCGATTGTGATCGGTGAAGGCGGAAGCGGCGGCGCGCTTGGTATCGGGGTCAGTGACCGGATCTATGTCCTGGAAAATGCTTATTATTCCGTGATCTCGCCAGAGGGCTGCGCAGCCATCCTTTGGAAGGACACAGCGCGAGCGCCAGAAGCCGCACAAGCGTTAAAATTGACAGGATTTGATTTGCTGGAATTAGGGCTTATTGATGGGGTGATTGCCGAGCCTTTGGGCGGAGCGCACCGGGATTTTGCGGTCGCGGCGGAGTCCTTGAGGCAGACAGTCAATAAAGCTCTGGATGAACTCCGCGATATTCCCCGAAAAGAGCTTTCCGATCTTCGCTATCGGAAATTCAGAAAGATGGGCGTTCTTGCATCATAAGTAGTTGGAGAATTTCTGCTTAAGCTGCATGAGACGGTGCCAGTCTTTTTCCTCCTGAATTATCTCCCGCAATGTTCCCTCAGGAACCTCCAAAAGAGCAACATCGGTTACCCGATTAATTGCGGCCGGAAAGCGTCTGACAAGCTCGTAAGTCGGCACGCCCTTCTTATATTTAAGGTAAAACAGCCTTTTATACGTCATAGGCCCTTTCTAAATTGAGAAGTCTAGCCCGCATTTCTCATCACCAATGAGAAATGCCTTCGCGGAGGCTGTGGTGCAAATGGGCTTTTTCATTTGCATTTGTACCCCATGAGTCCAAAGCGGTTTTCTTATCGATTCACCTAATCGATGAGAAAACCGGACTAAACGCTCCTACCGACCATCCCGGCTGCCGTATTCCAACTGCGAATACCTATAATAAAGGCCCCGGAACGCCATAAGACTTATCGTCCGCAGGACCTCAAAACATAAATATACGGGCAAGACGGAGCGTCATAAAAAAATATCCAAGCGGCGCGTCTATTTATAGTGCTTTATAGCATCATAGGGCACTATTAGTAGATTTTATAAAAAAAATTGCAAAAAATATCTTGACGAATGCAGGAGGCATTTATAGATTGTCATTTACAAAATATAAACTATGATTCATAAAATCATTGTCTCATGCTTAACGGTTCAACTTATATGGTTGCAAGGATGTTCAGGTACAAAGAAGTTTCAAACGGGTTCAAATGCGCAAAGCCTGGAAGCGGCAAAAATCTATCTGGATCAAGAGCAGTATTACCAGGCAAGGAAGATCGCAAAGGAAATCCTGAAGCAAGACCCCGGTAACAGGGAGGCAGAAAAGCTTATGGCCCTTGTTTTAGACCGCGAAATCGCTCGGCATAAGGCAGTCTTCGGCGACCGGCTGCCGGCAGATTTGAATGACCAGGAGCGGGAGGGGCAAGCCAAAACCTGGCTGGAACGAAGTGAGCTGTTAATGCAGCTCGGCCAATATAATCGCGCGGTGGAAGCCGCGGAAAATGTTTTCCTTTATGATCCGAACAACCGCCGTGCATCCGAGATTCTGGACCGCCTGAGAGGCAAGTTTACCGATTCCATAGATAAGCAAAAGGAGATTTCAAGGGAGGCTGCGAGGGAAGAAATTTACGTGCGCGTCCGGCAATATAGGGAACAAGCGCTTTTGGCGATGCAGCAAAAGCAATGGGGGGTTGCCCGCATGTCGGTGAGGAAGATACAGCTTCTTATTCCGGACGATCCCGAGGCAAGAAAACTTGAGGAAGAAATAAAAGCTCAGGAAAAATTGCAAACGTGAAGAGAGAAAAACTCTACAAAATCGGTGAGGTTATGCAGTACACGGGATTATCCAGACAAACGATTCATAATTATACCTTGGCCGGCCTTATTAGCGAGTCCCGGCGGACGGTCTCCGGACACCGGCTTTACGAGGAAAGCGTATTTGACCGGTTGGAGCAAATCAAGACTCTCCAGTCCAAGAACTACACCTTATACCAAATCAAGAAATTACTAGAACAGAAAAAAGCGTAGTGAAATTGCTTCATAACAAAAAGGAGAAATCCCCCATGCACGAAAGCGAAATCAAAATGTGGAAGAAGTTCAAACGGACCAAGAGTCAGGAGCTTCGCGAAGAGATCGTTAAAAAGTATCTCTACCTGGTCAAATACGTCGCAGGGCGTGTCGCGATCGGGTTGCCTCCCAACGTGGAATTCAACGATCTCGTCAGTTACGGCATTCTCGGCCTTTTTGACGCGATCAACAAATACGATGTTTCTCAGGGCAATAAGTTTGAAACTTATGCGGTATCGCGCGTGCGCGGGTCGATCATGGATGAGCTCCGCAAGCTGGACTGGGCCCCGCGGTTATTGCGAAAAAAAGCCCGGGAAATTGATAAAAAATGTAAAGAGCTCGAAGAAAAGAACGGGCGCTTGGCGACAGATACCGAGCTTGCGAAAGCCCTGAGGATCTCCACCGATGAGCTCAATAATATTTACAGTGATCTTAATTCGACGACATTCCTGTCTCTCGATGAAGTGTGGCAGAATGATGACGGCAACAAGCCCATTTCAAGACTTCAGACCATCGAAGACTCTTTGGTGACGAACCAGTTTAATTATGTGCACCAAAGTGAAGTCAAAGAGATGATTGCCGAGGCGATCGATCAGCTCCCAGAAAAAGAGAAGCTGGTGATTGTGCTGTATTACTATGAAGATTTGACGCTTCGCGAAATCGGTGAAATTCTTGATGTTTCCGAGTCGCGCGTATGTCAGATTCATACAAAGGTTGTGACGCGGTTGCGGTCGCACCTGATGAAAAAAGGCGGAGAAATCACCCTCGAAGCCTAACCCGGATTACCCCCACAAGAGGGGACGGGGCCGGCGGCCTCGTCCCCCTTATCAAGAATCCAGTCCTTTGAGCCGATAAATAACACACCAAGGGGTTTCTATTCCCTCTTATCATGGCTTTTAAAGGAGGTATTTTCCCGTGTCTGCAGAACGCCGACGGATCCGCATCGACCACCCTTCAGCCGAGGCTTTTGAAAATGCTGAGCTTTGGCGCGCTGTCAGGGAATATGCCCAGCTCATACCCTATGAACTGGAGCCCAACTTCGGCCGCGTTCAGGAGATCCGGGAAGAAATCAAGAAGGGAACCTATCTGACGCGCGACAAGATTGACGAGACCGCCGCGCTTATTGCCATCCGCTTAATGAAGTCGGAAAGATAAAGCAATAATCACCGGCTTAAGAAAACAACTGCGGAGAACCCGCTGAGAAATGTTTAGGAGGCGGTTTTGATCCCGGAAAGTTCGATCCATTTCCGGATGGCGTCGTTAGCCATGAATTTTTTCCAAACGGAACCATCGGCCAAATAATTTTCCAGCATTAAAACTGTAATTCCTTGATCAATACCGATATATTCCTGCGCCCACCAGTTCTTATCCAAGTTAAAGGCGTCGCGAAAACCGAAATGGCCGTAAAGCCGGTCGCGGTATTTTTCGTAAAAATGCCGTACGGCTTTAAGCGACAAATCGGGAGTAAAGACGATCGAACTAATGGCGGCGTAAGGGGCAATGGTGCCGTCTTCAACCCCCTCGCCCGGTTTTCCTCCGTATGCCCGGTAGCCTCCGGGCCCCAGTGAAGCCGAGAGTCCCCAGGAATTGGGAGAATAGCCTTTGCGCTGAAGCATCGATCGAAGCGAGTAGCTGCGGTTGGCTTCGGTTGCCCGGACCGAATTCTCAAAATAATTAATATCCCCGTCAATCAGCGGTCTAAAATCGATAAACGCGTGCGCATATTGATAAGTGAACAAACTGCCGGAATAGGAATAAATGATTCTTTTCCCTTCGTAAATTTCTTCCCGGCGCAGCCACGCTGTCCAAGCCTCTTTGGGGATCGCATTTTTTGAGGCGCCTATGGCGAGAGCCTGCAGAATGATCAGCTCGTTATAGGAGTCCCAATAATAGGAAAGGAAACCGTTCTCCGGCGTCCAGCCCATGCACATCAATTCCCGGTTGTTCATCATCCAATTCCAGTCAACCCGGTCATAAATTTGCTGGGACCATTGTGCGATGGGAGTTCCGGGATAATACTGGGCGGCAAGCAAGGCGCCCGCCACCAATAGCGCCGTATCGATGGAAGAGGCTTCCGAGCGCCAAACGCGCCTGCCCGATTTGGCGTCTAAAAAATGATAGAAAAAACCGTTTTCATGCTCCGCCTGCTGCAGCAGGGACTTGAGGGTTTTGCTCAGGTATTGGCGGGCATAAGCGTCATCAATCCATCCGTGAGATGCGCCGATGGCAAAAGCCGCAAGGGAAAAACCTGTGGCGGCGATGGATGCCGGGCTTCCGGGCAGGGAAGAATCCCGCGTGAGGCCGGTGTCTTTATTGGACGACCGGATAAAATACTGAAGGCTGTCTTGCTGGATTTTGAGAAGTAAATCACGGTCACTCGGGTCTAATTCCGAGGGATTAACCGTTTGTGCCCGCAAGGGAACGGAAGGAAACAATGCAAAGGTTAGTAAAATGGCGATGAACCGGAGACTAGGAATCCGCACTGGTCTTTGTATCGGCTAACTTGTCTTGAAGTTTTTGGGAAAGCTTTTGAGGATTATCTTTGTTTTGTCGGACCAGGGCCTTGATTTCTCCGACGAAACGGTCCAGATACTCGGCGGTTTGGTTGAATTGTTGGGCAATAAATTTTCCTTCATCCGATTTTCTAAGGAACATCCGGGAGGAAAAATTGCCGTCGCGGATATTTTTTAAACTCATTTGAAAGCGGTAGAAAGGGCCGGCGACTTTATGGGAAAGATAAATCGAGGCCCACGCGATCAGAGCGATAAGCAGCAAGAACTTGGGGATCAGTCCTCGGTTGGTTTCATCGAGGATGTTTTTAAAAATGTCCCGCTGACGCAGGCTTAATTTCTCGGCTTGCTTGAAAAAGCCGAGAGCGCCTTCAGGTTCCTGGGACAAAATCCTGGCTTTTTCATATTCGACCATGCGGGAAGCCATTATCAGATCGTTCTGGACCTGTTCGTCAGAAAAGGCATCAAGAACGCCGCCCCAGATACCGAAATAAAGGCTAATAAATGCGACAGATAAAACGCTGACCAAAACGCCGGTCAATATGGCCATGTAGCGGAACTGGAAGGGCCGGTTGATTAAGAATTTTTTTCGTCTTTCTTTTCTCATGTTTTCCCTGTAAGTTTACGGGTATCATACTAGAAGATTTGCCACAGTGTGTCAAAAGAATCATCAGGATTTTAATGTCCGGAGAACCGCCGGCGGGCGGGAATTTAAATCCGGACTCTCGGACGAGAGGATTTTATGTGCGGAATTGTAGGCTATGTCGGGTCCCGCGAGGCAGTCCCGGTGCTCATGAACGGATTGAAACACTTGGAGTACCGCGGTTATGACTCTGCGGGGATTGCCTGTTTGAACGGGAACCGGAATTTTTTTATCCGGAAAGAAAAAGGCAAGCTGTCTGTCCTCCAAAATGTTTTAAAGTCGATTCCAATCACTTCTCATATCGGAATAGGCCACACGCGCTGGGCGACGCACGGGGAACCTTCCCAGATCAATGCGCACCCTCACCTGAGCCATCACGGCGACATCGTTGTTGTCCATAACGGCATTATCGAAAATTACTCCGAATTGCGACAAGAGCTTAAAAGGCACGGCTACCGATTTCATTCTGATACGGATACTGAAGTTGCCGCGCATTTAATCGAGGCATGTTACAAGGGCGACCTGGCGCAGGCCATTCAAAAAGCGGTCAAACGCATCCGCGGATTTTTTGCGTTTGTTGTCATGGCGCGGAAAGAGCCGGACCGGATCGTCGCCGTGAAACGGTCAAACCCTTTGTTGGTCGGTGTCGGAAAATCGGAGAATTTCATCGCAAGCGATGTCTCGGCGCTTTTGCCTTATACGGACCGGGTCATTTACATCGATGACGACGAATTGGTTCAGATCAAGGCCGGTGAGCCTCCGTCAATTTTTGATCTGAAAACCGGCAGAGTAAAGAAAAAACCGGTATCGAAAATTCCATGGAATATCGAACAGGCCAATAAGGGCGGGTACCCTCATTTTATGCTCAAAGAAATTTTTGAGCAGCCCGAAGTCATTTCCCGGACGTTAAAAGCCTGCGTGAATTTGAAGAAAGAAATCAATTTCGAAGGCCTTAATGGCCGGGCCAAAACGCGGCTAAAAAAAACGCGGAAAATATTTTTCGTAAGCTGCGGTACCGCATATCATGCCGGACTTTGCGGCCGGCGCATGGTTGAGGAATATGCCCGCATTCCAACCGATGCCCAAGTGTCGAGCGAATTCCGTTACGGGGACCCGGTTTTGAGTTCCGAGGATGTTGTGATCTTTATTTCCCAGTCGGGTGAAACCGCAGACACGCTGGCGGCCCTGAGAGAAGCAAAAAGGAAGAAAGCCTTTACGATATCGATCGTCAATGTTGTGGGCAGTTCTATCGCGCGCGAATCCGACGCTGTCATTTATACGTACGCCGGGCCTGAGATCGGTGTGGCGTCGACGAAAGCGTATGTGGCGCAATTATTGACCCTCGCATTATTTTCATTCTATTTGGGCAGGCTACGGCAACAATTGTCCGGACTCGAAGTCAAACAGCTTGTTTTGGAAGCCTGGCATATCCGGGCCGGCATTGACGCCATTCTTGACGGAACGAAATCGATCAAGGCCGTTGCAAAAAAATTGTACCGGAAAAACAGTTTTCTTTATTTGGGACGAGGGTATAACTTTCCGACGGCGCTGGAAGGGGCCCTCAAACTCAAAGAAATTACATATGCACATGCGCATGGTTATGCCGCGGGGGAGATGAAGCACGGTCCGATTGCTTTGATTGACAGCTCACAGCCGGTTGTTTGCCTGGTGCCGGAGTCAAAAACGTATGACAAGATGCTGAGTAACATGGAGGAAATAAAGGCGCGTAAAGGGATTATTATCAGCATTGCGACCAAGGGAGACCGGCTGGTCCGGAAGATGTCCCAATACGTTTTTCCGGTTCCCAAGTGCCGCGAGATCTATTCTTCCATTTTGACAGTTATTCCCCTCCAGCTTTTTGCCTATTATGCGGCTGTTTTTAACGGCAGGGACGTCGATCAGCCGCGGAATCTGGCCAAATCGGTCACGGTAGAGTAGCCCTGAGACGCGCTGGCCCCTGTCCGGAAGCCCGGTTTACGGGTGCTGTTTTGAAGGTTGTCGGAGGGGAATTTTAAAGATAGGTTTTATTAAAAAACCTGCTTGACAGATAGTAAGTGCCGCCCTAGAATACGCCTCCCCTATTAAAGGGATGTTTTCCTATTCACAAATTAGAGTTTGTAAAAATTGCTAAGGCAATTTCTGTCTCTAATTTTTGTTCTTTGTCATGGATGTGCGGTCCAACGTTCAGAAATTGGATAAATCGCTAGGCCAAGGGTCACACAATTCTCTACGGAGAGTTTGATCCTGGCTCAGAACGAACGCTGGCGGCGTGGATTAGGCATGCAAGTCGAACGGTTCCGTGTTGTTTTTTTGCGGGATAGTGGCGAAAGGGTGAGTAACACGTGGGAAACCTGCCCTAGAGTTTGGGATAACCAATCGAAAGATTGGCTAATACCGGATACGTTGCGCTTCTGAAATGAGGCGCAGGAAAGATGGGGACCTCTTCGGAGGCCTGTCACTCTTGGATGGGCCCGCGGCCTATCAGCTAGTTGGTGAGGTAATGGCTCACCAAGGCTAAGACGGGTAGCTGGTCTGAGAGGATGGTCA
>MHFC01000136.1:12004-12438 GCA_001804025.1 Omnitrophica bacterium GWA2_52_8
AAACTGCTGTCAGCAGGGAAGAAAGGATCCCGGTTAATAACTGGAGATCTGTGACAGTACCTGCAGAGGAAGCCACGGCTAACTCTGTGCCAGCAGCCGCGGTAATACAGAGGTGGCAAGCGTTGTTCGGATTTATTGGGCGTAAAGGGTCCGTAGGCGGTCCGGAAAGTCGGGTGTGAAATCCTACAGCTTAACTGTAGAACTGCACTCGAAACTCTCGGACTAGAGTATGGAAGAGGTAAAGGGAATTCCCGGTGTAAGGGTGAAATCTGCAGAGATCGGGAGGAACACCAGTAGCGAAGGCGCTTTACTGGTCCATTACTGACGCTGAGGGACGAAAGCTAGGGGAGCAAACGGGATTAGATACCCCGGTAGTCCTAGCCGTAAACTATGTTCACTAGGTGTCGGGGGGGTTAAACCCTTCGGTGCCGACG
>MHFC01000137.1:0-8055 GCA_001804025.1 Omnitrophica bacterium GWA2_52_8
CTCCGCCGCATCAAGCTCATACACTTGACCCTTTACATCCACTTTCTCCCCGGCCACTAACGCACGCGTCTTCTCCACATGCCCACGGTCACTCGCCTCATCGTTTCTTTCAACGAGCGTGACAGTTCCCTTGATTACGCCCCCTTCACTCAATGAATAAAAATTTCCGGATTCAAGCATCTCTCGGGTTGCATAGGATTTTATAATTCCTTGCACGGCATCAAAGCCCGCAATCGCATAATGTTTCAATGTATACGCATCTTCACCCGTAAATATGCCCATACTGCCGGCAAAGCCTAGGCTTGCCGCAAGCTGTAAAATTCCGGACTTTCTCTCATCGCTGTAGCCTTGCACATCCACATGCGTTCCAACGATAAATACTTTCTCGCCCGCCGCAAGAGCACGCGTCTTTTCAATCGCGCGCCGTTCCTCGTCCGTCGCTTCACGGTCGATGTAAGTGACGTTGAGCGCGACCACCTTCTTTTCTTTCATCGAATAAATCTGGTTCGCTTCCCGCATCGCATCGGTCGCAAATCCACTAAGCCTGCCGTTTTCCATCGTGGCCGCCGCTATTACCACTCCGTCGCGCATAACGCTAAAACGCGTCGCTAACCCGATCATGTTGAGCATTCCCGTTAAAAAGCCGGCAATGTCGACATCCGTCTCCGCCACATGAACTTCCAGGCCCGCAGCGCGGTCACCCGCAAGAAATTCACCGTTCGCGTCGGCCATTTCACCGGCGGTAAGCTGCCGGTTAACGTAAATCAGCGAATATTCTTTGAGCCCCCCCTCAACTTTCTTTTCAACAATTTTCCCTTCCCCGACTTCCTTGCGGATCACCTGGTCGCCGAGCAAGAAATACTGGTTTTTATCCATCATGGCTTGAGTCGCGAACACGACCAACTGCCCTTCCTGCATCCCGGCACGGGCATAGAATTGATTGTCGCGGGTAATCTGCAGGCTCGACTGCACGCCGAGGAGGTTCAGTGCGTGGATGAGCACGCCGCCCGGATCGCGGCCGACGCTGATCTCAACGCCCGTAATCCGGTCCGTGATAAGCAGCTGGCCTTTCGACCGTTCCTCTTCAAGTTTGCTGACATTGCGATCAACCTTAACGCTGCGGAACTCATGCAAACCTTGGGCGATCGTTTCGTTTTTCTCGGTACCGTCGGCCTCTTTGATTTTGACGGTCCTGTCTTTCATCAAATAAAATCTTCCGTTATCCAGCATTTCTTCGGTCGCAAACGAGACAAGCTTTCCGCCTTCCATCCCCGCACGGCCATAGATCTCGCCGTCGCGGACAATCGACACCGAACCCGACACGCCAAGACGTCCGAGCATACTCAGATATTCGCCCGTATAATCCGGATTCACGTCCAGAATTCTCACGAGCGTTCCGATCAACGAATCCGTGCCGCGCAGCCAGCCGCCCGCAACCCGAACATCCGCGGGATCAATGAACTCATCAACTTCCTCGACGCCGTATTGAATCACGCCGGGACGCATCCGGATCTCAGCCGTACTGCCGTCTTCCTTTCGGTCTGTAATCGTTTCATCAAGCATCGAGAAAAATTCATGATTTTCGCGCATGGTTTCGGTCTGAAAACCGATGATGACATCACTCCGGACATCCGCACGCGCAAAAAAACTGTTCCCGCGCAAAATATTATAGGAAGTTTGAATGCCGATAGCGGCCAGAAGCTGACCGACATTGGCGGGCAAGTCTTTATTGGTAATATCGATCCGCTTCGCTTCGAGTTTGTCGCCGGTCCTCAACCTGCCAAGCGACCGCTTGATTTCGTCTTTCGACACTTCCCGCGTGTAGCGTGTGACTTCATAATCGTCTTCCGAGATTCTCACAACTTGAGAGGTCTTGACGCCTCCCGGACCGACTACTTCAATGACCAAATAGGCCTTTCCGTCGCGGATATCGCGGTTTGAAGCAAACAATTCCAGTTTACCGTGCTCGATAACGGCCCGTCCCCAGACGCTGCCGTTCGTATTGGCCACAACCGTCTGCTCAAACATGTTCCTCAGGGCAATTTTTTGTTTGTTCGTGGCGCCTGCGTCAATTTCGAGGATGTTCTTTTCAACCGCGCGGCTTTCACCGTCCGGAATATCCGCCGTCATGGCATTTCCAGCGGCATCCCATACCGTCACACGATTTCCAGCCAGATGGACATTCCCGCTCACGAATCCCGTTGACGCTCCGTCTTCAAAAACAAAGATCCCCGCACTGAACCCGACGACGCCAAGGGCATTGGTCAGGGCCGCCATGAACGTTCCTGTCAGATTCTCACCAAATGCCGCCCGCGTCTGCGTCTTGAACTGCCTTGCGCCGCGCCATGTTGCCAAATCCAAGGCGGCACTGATCGTCATCGTCTCTGCAATCTGCTCAAGGGCATCGGTCATCGTCGCCGTCTTGCCGCCGAAATTTGCCTTGCTTCCGTTGAGACCGTCTGCCGTGACTTGGGCATACGCAACTTCCGTATCGATCGTGAAATGGCCGAACAAACTGCGGTCCATATTAAAGAACCCGACTTCAAAATTAATGACGGGACCAAGCCCAAACAGATTTTGCTGGCGCAGCGCCTCGCCGAAAGTTTCGGCGCCGCCGGGCGTAAACAAGTCGACCGCAGCAGCCTGAGCCCGCATCCAGCCCACCTCACCGGCCGTTCCCCGCACAAGCGCAAAGCTGTCATTCGCGCCGTGCACCCATGCGGAATTTTTATGGATTTTAATGCCGGACACGGCACGCACGCCCATCCGCAGCATTTCGGCGCCGTCATGGAGCGTTAGATCGGTCACGTCCATCCGCGCCATACGGCGGCCCGCCGTAAAAGATGAGATCGACGCCTGAAGCCCGCCCGCATCGATGTAGGCAAAATCCACTCCGAACCGGGATTTTGTTTCAATCACGCGCACGCCGTTTGCATAATTCCAGGTGCGGAGTCTCGCCGTAAAACTCCGGCCGGTCGCCGAATCGCGCCGCGTTTCCTTAAACCACGTCACCACCGTGCCGTTCCCAAGGAAAGCGTTGCGCCGCTCGATCTTGCTGCCGTCCGCGCTCAGCGAATCAAAGCGGTTGTCTTTCCCGAAGTGATGTTCAAATGTCGGTGTGGTCTGCATCTCGACCCGGCCGTCGTCGGTCACACTGCCGAAGGTTTTGAAATATTTGTGCAGGCCGCTTTCGCTGAACAAGGAGAGCAGATAACCTGCGCCCGAGACACCGATGGCGGTGCTGGATGAAAAAATTGTCTGCCCCCAGCGGTTGAAATGCGTAATATCCACAAGGGCCTTCACGCGTTCGCCGAGTCCGGGACCGCCCTCCGGCACGACTGCCGCCACTCCCATCGGCGGTACGCGCCATCCCAAAACGTCCATAAATTCGCGCGCAGCCATCACCCCGGCGCCTCCCGGCCCCCCTGCGGCCGCGCCCACGGCGCGTTCCGGTTCCTCACCGAGTTTGCGAAAGGCCGCAAACGCCACGGTCAGCGTCCCCAATACTAATGAAGCGATGAGCCCGCCGGAGGCTGCCGTACGCATCCCGGATGAAAAAAGCACGCCGTCGCTCCATAGCGTTCCCCCGCCCGTGCCGGCGCCCATCGGCGACAAGATAGCGCTCTGCACCATCATTGCGCCCAGCAATTTCAGGAAAACAAGTCCCAACGCGGCATTTCCGCCGGCAGAGGCCGAATCAAACATTCGGCTCCCCAAACCGCCGCTGCCCTCCTTGAGGGCAGGAAGGTTCAGGGAGCCAAGTAAGCCTTCCTGATAAGGCTTCGATAGAGATTGAGCCCCGGCACGCAGGCTCGGCATCGCAAATGAAGGATCAAATACCGCCTGGACGAGCGCCGAAAAGATATCGCGGGATGGCTCTGCGCCAACCTGAGGATTCAACCCAATCAATGCCGCCGTCAACACCGACGTCAGGGCAGGAAGCACGTTTTGAGCGAATGCCGAAGATCCGGCGGGCCCCAGTGCCGCAAAATATCCGGTGCCGGGCCGGCCGGCATTCAGCGCCGGCAGGAAGTTCAGATCAAACCGCGAAACCTGGAGAAGGAGCGTTCCCAACACCGAGGAAATGACGGAAAAAAAGTCAAAAGCCGGAGCGGTCCCCCGAACTGCCGGACCGGAAATCGCAGGTTGTCCCGGCAGCGGCGTCTGAACCGGTTGACCCAGCTGAAACACCTGACCAAAAATCTCCGACATTTGGCTGATTGAAAGAGGTTCTCCCGACAAAACACTGGACAAATTTGAATTTTGCGCCCGCTGGGCCTCGGCCGTCAGCAGCTGCCGTGCGGCCGTCAAGATTATCACCGACTGCGAAGCTGAAAACTGACCGGCTTCCGTCAATTCCAGCAGCGTTCCAACAAGCGCCGCTCGATTCAATATTTCACCAGCCTTCGATGCATCAGCCGGCGAGGCGCCCGCGACAAGTTTCAGCGCTTCCTGGAATAGATCAATCCCCTGAGCTGCCGCAATATCCTGAACGCCGGTTAAGCCCGTTAAAACTGCAAGAAAACCGGCTCTTTCCGCATCATGGCCTTCCATGATGAAATTATTCAGACCCCCCACCAAATACACCAGGAGCGCCTGGCGTTCCTCAGAACCGAATTTGTCTTGGGCCAGCAAATTCTGAATCTGGGACCGGACAAACGAAGCACTGCCCGAAAGAATCAACTTCTCGGCCGAGGATCCTAGAAAATCCAGAAGGTGGCTTCGGCGGTCCCCGGCATCCAGCACGGAAAGCAGGCGGACGGCAGCATTCAGATTCTGCGCACGGGCGGCATCGGAGTTGTTGTTCTGGGAATCGGTCACCTGTGCCAGAATAACCGTTTCGATGTCAGCGGTCACAATCCGGTTCTCAACACCGATTTCGATCAAATTCAGTTTATCGTCAAGCGAAAGATCCTTGCTCGTCACGGCTGCCTTCAAAAAGTCCGTGAACGCCGCCCGGTTCGAGTCATCTGCAAACGGAAGAAGCGCCGGGAGCAGCTGCACGCCCACCGCAAGATTCGACGTTGCCGCCGCCAGCAGGCTCGAGGCCACCGCGCGGCCCTGGGCCGTGTCTTTGAGAACGCCGAGGACATCGAGTCCTACGGCGATCTGCTGCCCCGCGTCCAGTTTGGAAAAGTTACCGCTGATCAGATCCTGAAGATTGGAAAATAATTCCAGTTCCGGGGCGGCACCCCCGAGTGCCGTCAGCAAATTCACGGCAAGGCTTAGGTTTTCAGCCGCACTCAGGTCCGAAAAGATGATGGCCGCTGCTACGATATTTCCCGCCCGCACCCGCTCCGGCCCGGTCAGAACCGATACAAATTCAATGGCGGACGCGGGAATGCCGCCGCGGAAGTCAAAACTGATCACCTCGAGGCCCAGCGCCCTCGCCCGCTCGGCATTGTCGCCGGTTAAGAAAGGAAGCGTGGCCGCCAGCGTGCGAAATATCGTGTCCGCATCCCCGCCTCGAAGGGAAAGCACACCCGTCAGAATGATCTCCTGGCCTTTCTTATCATCCTGAAATGCCTCAAGAATGGCAGCCTTGTCCAGCTCCTGCAGAAGCCCTAGTCCGATAATTGCCAGGAACCGGTTCCCGCTGACGGCCCCCTGGAGCCGTAACGCCTTGTTTTCTCCGCGGAGCGCAAACACCTGGTCGAAGATTAAATTCTTCTGCGCCTGTGACGCCTGGCCGGTATCAAGGATTCCCCCTGCAATCTGGACGCGCAGATCATCGTTCAGCGCCCCGTTCTGCACAAAACTGATCAGCAGCTCATGAATCTGCTGCCGGGTCGCAGCGCCGAGGGAGGGGTTCTGCGCCTGACTCAAAAGCAGGCTCGAAAAAGCGCCGATAACGGCCCTTTCGATATGCTGACGGATATCGGCTTTGGGATCCGCCGTCAAAATAGCGCCCAACAGCAGCGAAAGCACAAAGGCATCCGTACGGCTCGAAAATAGCGGCGAGCCCGGCTTTGCCGCGGTGTCAGCACCCAGTTGCGCAGCCAAACGATCGATCGCGCCGTTAAGCTGACCGGCATTTGCAATTCCGCGCTTCTCGATCTCGGCCTTGAGCCGATTCAAAAGCTCACCCGCTTGCTTGGGATTCCCGAAGAATGAGGAAAGATTCAGCGACGGATCGTCCCCTTTAAACTCCTGCAGCAACCGCAGGAGTTCATTAATTTGGTCTTCATCGAGCTCCGGATATTCAGGCTGGCTGTCGTCTTCGTCCGTTTTGTCTTTACCGCTCTTGCGGTCCTTACCCGCGCCCTCTTTCCCGCCGGACTTGCCGGAACCCTTCGGATTTTTGGCTTTCTCGGCGGCATCCCGCGCGGCTTTCAGCGCCGCTTCATAAGCCGCCTCATCCTTGCTCTTGGGACGCCAGAACTCGATGCCGATCCGGAGTTTCCGTTTCTCGCCCTCAATGCGCGAAACCGTCATCGCATCGTAATAAGCCGACATCAGGTACTGGATCCAGGTCGAAACTTCATTGCCGGCCTGACTGCCGAAATTTTCCGCAAGGCCGGTGCGTCCGTTTTTATAAACATTCTTGGCCTGTGTAAAATTGCGCTGCGCTACGCCGAGCGGGCTTGCGGAAGCGACAGTCGTTCCCTCCGGGGCATCTTCACCCGCTTCCCTTCTCGCATTTTCACAGTCTTCGTCGTAATCTGTACAAAGTTCTTTTTCCGTGTTTTCTTCATGGGTAGCGCGGTTGGCTTCAATAGCGGCATCACGCGCTTCATCGGCCGCTTCAACTGCGGCATCATAAACGGCCAAGGCGGCCGCATAATCTTCTTGCGCCTTTTGCCGCGCATCCTGATATTGTTGCCCAGGATTGTCAGTTCCCTCGGTGCAGGGATTGACGGTATCGGTCTGATCGGTATCGATGCAATCCGTCGTGTTCTCCCACGCATCCATGAGCGTTTTAAAAATCGCCTTCACCGCGTCTGAAAACGTGCGAAACGCCGTCGAAACGGCCTCATAATGGGCTTTCTCGGCCGCAAAGTCGGCCTTGGCCCAGTCGATATGCGCATCGCGGGCAATTTTTACATGTTCCATCGCGTTGGCAAAAACACCCGCCGCCATCTGATAATAATTGGCGCGTTCCCGCAGTGTGCGTTCGGCGCGCAGGATAAATTCCGGAATGTTGTACTGCAGAAGCGAAAGGTCGGCGAAAAGCAGTCTCTGGGACTCGTACGTTTCCGCCCCCAGCCCCTTGCTTACCGAGACCGCCTTGCTGATGAGAAGCTCAATCTGGCTGCGGTCCACATTAAAAACCGTGTTCGTTGATTTGTCGATGCCGCCGAGAAAAGCCGCCATGTTCCGGTATTCCGTCAGCCTTTCATTATCAATGACGTCGATTGCCGGATACATCGTCGACTTCAGGTAAGTTGCGGCCCCGTTCAGATGCGTTTCGCGCGCCTGAAAGCGGTCCTTGTGATACTGATCATTCAGCGGATCAAGCTTGCCTTGAAGTTCTTCATGGATTTTCCACCAGTCATTAAAATATTTTCCGTTTTTATTCCCCATCTCTTCGTTATACGTCTCGACACAGTCGGTGCCGGAAGCGACCCCGCCCTCTCTCGGGCATGTCCCTCCGTCTTCACAAACAGAATTGACGCAGTATTTCATTTCCATCTGATTGCCATAATCTCCCCCTTCACGGCTGTCCTTGAGGTCCGCCATATCCTGCGCATACTCCTTATAGGCTTCCGCCGTTTTTTCAAGCACGGTATGGAGTTTTCCGGCGAGAAAATGTCGCTCTTCTTCTTTCAGGATATCGATATTATTCGCGCCGTTGATTTGATTGTGCCCGTCGCGGGAATCCAAATCGACAAATTTCCAGTGATCGACGCGAAGATTGGACGGCGGCTGACTGCCTCCGTAATAGAAACCTCCCCAAAACCACCACCAGCCCGTATCCCAATAACCGCCAAAACCGCCGCCCCACGGAAAATATTGGCAAGAACTTCCGCCGCCGCCGGCGGGTGGTCCCGTCGGATTTCCGTTCGGATCCACAACACTGGTGCCTTCATCCCCCGGAGACCCCGAAACCCCGCA
>MHFC01000137.1:8071-12009 GCA_001804025.1 Omnitrophica bacterium GWA2_52_8
GGATAACCGCAGTCGCTTCCGCCATTATTGTGGGCCTCATAACAATTAAATACACTCATGCCGGGATGGCTCGGATTGCCGGCCTCGATCGTGTAGACCCCCTTGGCCGCTCCCAGTTTTTTCCATTGCGCCAATAAGTGATTGGATTTGATGTCCGCCAGCGCTTTTAATCCCGTCGGGCGGCCGGCTCCCGATATCGAAGCCGTGATATTCAAGAGGTAGACCGTGCGCGCCTCAACGATCCGGGCGATAATGCTGGTCCAAAGGGGAAAGAAGCCCAGATCATCCTTGCACTGGCTCTCTTTCGTTGAAGGGTCGCAGACACTTCCTCCGATAGATGTAAGCCTGCCGAAATAATCACTGAATACGGCCTGCCAGACCGCCAGATATTCGGTCCGGAGTTTTTCAAAAAGCGGCAGGATACTCGAATTTTCCGGTCCGCCCGCTTCTCCGAGATATCCGTTCAAATAGACTTCATAGCTCTCATAAATGGCTCTGACCGTCGTATAGCGCCAGTCTTCGAGAGCCTTCCATTCCGACAAACGCTGGTCATACTTGGAGCAGACACCCTGTTCATCGTAATCCGCTGACAGGCATTGCGGAAGATTTGCAAACCCGGCGTCAAAAGCCCGGTTCAGCTGTTTTATGTGGAATCCGGCATCAAAATCGTTGTGCGTGCAACCCCTTGAGCCGTTTTGCGTCCCGGCAAGGCATGAGGCCCGCAGGATTTCAAAGTGGCCCGTGAGGCTGGCTTCCGGCGCCGACGTACACTCACCGTCCGCGGAAGATTCGCATTCCGGAGGAAGTTTAAAAAACGTGTTGTTTCCGAAATCAAACGGCCAGGCCGAATCGTCCGCACTCGCCATGAGGATCCCGAAGGCCAGGCGGTCATCCGCGTAACGCTGTCCGGCGCGGAATCTCCGGTCTGCCACCGAAATCGCCAGCACATAACGGTTCAATCCGCGGTAATTTCTCAAATTTAAGTCGTTATAGCCTGCGTAATCATTGTATAAAGCATCAGCGTTGGAAGTATAAAGTGTATAGGCCGCTTCCTTGTCCGGCACAACAGTCCACGGGGCCAGCTGGTTCCCTAGATGTGCGGCATATCGCGCCGAATTGGCATTCAGCCAGTTCATCGATTCCGTATAAACCTCGTCCGACAGCGCCAGGGCGTTGGCCGCGCGGATATCCTGAAAGGCATTCCAGAAACCGTGAATGCCCAGGGTCGAACCATACTCGAGAATTTTGACATGACCGGATGAACTCGCGGCAACGCTTGCGGCAAGCCGGTCATAAGATAAGGTTGTATAGGGGGGGTCGGAGCCCGGGAATAAACTGCGGACATCGGATTCGATACCATTTTTCAAATCGAGAAACTGGGCCGTCACCCGCGCACGGTAAACATCCTCAATCGAGTCCAGCCGGGATTTAAAAGTCACGGCGGCCTCCCGGTTGCCAACAAGGTGACCTCTGTCGTCAGGGAGATCCTTGCCGTAAAGGTAAACCGCGTAAGCCTGCCCGTATTTTGTCATTACCCGATTTACGGCCTCTTTCATCGCCGTGCTAAATTCAACTTCCTCGAATAAATACCCGTTCCACAGATTGTTATAAACCCGTTCGATTTCTTCCTTGGTGCAGCCGCCGGAACCTGATCCTGAGCCGAACCCCGGCTCCCCACCGCTTGTGTCAGGATTGGCGCAATAACCCACCTTCGATTCCCAATCCTTCGGGAGACCGCGCAAAGCCATATCATACCCCACGGCTTCCAGCGTATAATTTGAGGCGTAAATCGCATTCGCGATGTGATTGGCAAATTGAAAACGGAAGTACGCGGAATTGCCCTTTGCCGGAGGGACCCAGGACCCCTCCACGGGAAATTTATTCCAGGCGCCGCGCGCATTTTCGACCGCCGCGCTTGCGGTCTGGAACTGTGCAAGCAGCTGGCTGCCTCCGGTCACAAACACCGTCGAAGCCTTATGGGAAACACCGTCGGCCATGAAGGTCAAATATTGCAGCATCGTCCCAAACCGCTTTTGGTCCGCCGGCAGTTCCCCTGACGTTTTCCAAAAATCATTCCGGTTTGCGGGCGCCCCGATTCTGAAACTCTCAAAGGCAAAACTGGGGATCGTAAGCGCCGTCAGACCGGCGAGCGTATAAAGGAAGGGTTTGCCGCCGGCCGTCGCAAAGGATTCGTAAATGTCCTTGAGGATGCCATTATACCCGTCCGGATCCATATTCGCGTCAAATTGCGCCAGAGAGGCCTGATAGGCGGTGTTCAGGGCCTGAAGGGCTTGCTGCTGCGACATGCCGGAATCCAGATTATTCCAGTAAGTATCGCGGGCACCGTTGATTTGCGAAATCAGCAAGCTCTCTGCCCCCTCCATTCTGTTTCTGTAATTCTGGATCTGGAAATTGACGCTGGCAAGCAGTTCGTTGGTCACCTGAGTGATTGTATCTTCAAGGAGCTTTGTCGCAGGCGTTGTACCGTCACTTCCGTAAAGCGTGCTCTGAACCACGGCATGCACGGTCAAAATCAGCTGATCATATTGAAACAGCAAAGCCTCATAAATTGCCGGGTCTGTGACATTGACATAATGGTCCGCATCATCCGTGTCGTAATCAATCCCCTTTAATTTCGACAAAAAACTTTCAAAGAGCGTATGAATAGCGCCGTTAACTTCGTGTTCCCATCGAGTCAGCCCCTGATACATCGTCATCAGCCGGTATTGCGCGGCATCCACCGGCAAGTTCGGAAGTCCTTCCGGGTTTTCCCAAAAATCCTTCAGTTCAATACGGACCGCCTCGCCAAGCTCATACAACTTACTAATGGCCTCATCCGCCGCGGCTTTAATCGCTTCCGGAGTCGGATGGTTTACGCAATCTGTTTCTTCCGGCTCACAACCCGGAATTCCCTCGGTCCATGAAGTCGCGAGATTTTTCATTTCCTGTATTTTTTCCTGGGCGCCGTTATCGATACCGGTATCGTATTTTTCATAGATCTCGACTTCGGCCTTGATCTGCTTCACGAAGTCCGTGATCAACGCCGCCGATTCGGGAACTTCCCACGGGTCTTCAATTGCGGTGTCGATTCGAGATTTTGCCACGCCTTCATTGAAATAATCGATCGGTCTGGTACCGCTGCACGTGGCGTCACCGCTCAGGCAGGACGCAGACAAAATGGCCGCGGGTGAAAGATTAATGCCGATGCCCGCTTTCAGCCAGACTTCAAGCGTCCCGGAGGTAATGCTCGATCCCGGAATTTTATAGATCACTGTCACTTTTTCGTCGTCAGTTCCCTCGCCTGTAATCTGCTCTTCGGCCACCAGCCGGCTGACGGGGTTGCCGTTGTATTCGAGGGAAACCGGCGTGCGGGTTTTATCGAGGCGGATCAGTACATTGAAAGCGTTGGCCAAGTCTATCTGGCCTTCGATCATCATGAGCGCTTCGCCGTTCGGGCGCTCAATCACCGTAACGTCGGGCGCCTTGACCACGATTTCTTTTCCGTCTTCTGTCTTTAGCTTTGTAATGCTGACACTTTTGCGGAGGTTGCCGAACCAGCCGTAAGTCATAAGAATTACCTGTTCATACGCATATTTTTCCGGACCGTAGAACCATCCGGCCCCATCCCCGGTAAACGTCCGTACTTCCTTTTGCCATGCGGGTGCGTCCAGCGCATGATGCGGACCGTATTCATTCTTGGAGTTGTACTCGATAATCGGCGTCTTCAAATCGAGCAGCCAGTGATTGTTATCAACCTGATGGGCGACCTTTAGCTCCTGGCGGTGGAAAGAAAGCAGCTGTTGATTGGCGTCGTAGCGATTGTCGTATTGATAGGTCACGCCGCGGAGCTGAAGGTTGTTATCCACAACCTCGAAGGATACGGTGTTTTGGGCACGAAGCAGCATCGTCATCGGCGGCAGACGGCTTTCAGGGGGCGA
>MHFC01000137.1:12029-18053 GCA_001804025.1 Omnitrophica bacterium GWA2_52_8
TGAGGCCTTCGGGACGGATCAATCCGAGGAGCGCCGGAGAAAACGGCGGCAGGCCGGTCGCGGTCTGATTTTCGATGATGTAACTGCCGTTACGCGGATCGGCCGCATTCTCGGGATTAAAGTAAACCCCCGTGACATAAAACGAAGGATAATCGACCGCGCACGACAATTCATCCACGCAGAATTCTTCGACGGTGACACGTTTTAACCGTTCGGCGGTTTCGGTGTCCGGGACCCGGGGCCCGCGGGCATAAGACGTGGTTCTGCGGTATTGAATGTAGCCGTTGTTCAGCTGGGGGCAATTCGGGTTAAAATCCGCACAGGCGGAATATTCGATAATATTATACCCCTGCGCCCCGACAAAACCGGAACTTGTAAATTCACTGATCGGCGCGCCGATCGAAAGCACGACCAGTCCGTCATTATTAAATTCCATGTAGCGCACATTGTCGACCCCGTCGCCCGAAAAAAACACGGTGCAGCCGCTGTCGTTACAAACACCGTCAAACGGTTCGCCCGCAGGCGACAGCGGCACCGGCCAGCCTGCGGCGTCCGTGGAATAAGCAGCATAAGATGCTTCCTCCGTCGCGCGGCGGCGGCCGTTTACATAATAATTATTGTAAAGTTGAATTCCGCCGTTATATGTGGTTTGCGCAATAACCGTTCCGTTGTGCTGGACGTCGTACCACACCCTGCGCAACGCCGGCAGACCGGCATCTTCCCTCGCCTCTTCCACGATTTCGTGATAAATCAGGCGGCCGTTCAAGTGCCGGACATTCTCATAACGGATATTATTGCCAAGCTCGTCGGTATAGAAAACCCGCTGTCCCGAGAAGGGATCCAGAACCGTGCGGCTTACGTTCGGCGGCCCAATCCAGTTTTTGATTTCGTTATAGGCGACGATGCGGCCGTGCAAATATTCATTCTGGCGCGACGTCGTCCGGCCGTACTGGTCGGTGTACTGGGTAATATTGCCGGAATCATCAAATTTAAGATGGGACGCAAGATTGATCGTCGTGTTTCCGGTCGGGTCGGGTAAAGCCGGCGCAATCTCGATAATCGAACGTTCACTCAGGTAACGGCCGGCATAGACTTCTGAAATATTGCTGACGACGCCCCACGTATCGACTTCTTTCGTCGTGCTTCCGGTCGGCAGATTAAACGTCTGGGACGTCTGGCCGAGATCATTGGTCGCCCACGTAATAACCGGCGTTCCGTACACCGGATCCAGGCTGCGTGTGAAACTGGTCACGGCACCGAAGGCGCTGACGGACTGGGTCGTAAACCCGCGCGCATCAAGCGACGTTTGGCTGGTTTGGTCGAAATCCTGATTTTCCGCGATCTGTTTGCTGATAAGACCGGTACTCCGCCCGTCCTTCATATGAAACTCGTAGGAATGCTTGTTGCTCATCGTATCCCCGACCGAGAAGCCGTATTGCGCCTCCTGGGCGGCGGTGCCGAGATTAAAATCAAATTGATTCCGGTCCAAGTCCTGCAGTCTTTTTTGCTCACTTTGGACCACGCGCCCGTTTTCATCCATGTCCTCGATAAAGGCATCGCCGGAATCACCGTAATCACTCACGCGCAGGACGCGGCCGGTCCTTCCCACCTTATTGATATCGTAGTTGAAGTAAGTCGTATCCCCGAAAGTGTCACGGACCTTCTTCACGAGTCCGGTCTCGACATCCATATACTGGACCGTCCCGCGGAAACGGTTGGCCGGGTCAAGCGTCGCGTCGCAATTTGAACTTCCGTCATCGGGACAGAATTTGTCCCGGAAATCCAGGAGATGAACTTCGGTCACACGGTTAAAAGCATCTTTCACATATGTGTAATCCGTCGCATTGCCGAACCGGTCGAAGGTTTGAATCAATTCGCGTTTGTTGTTGAGCACCTGCGTCGACCCGATACGCCCTGCCAGGTCCTCATCCTGCCAGCGCCAAAAGGTGTTCATGTCGGTCAGCCCCTGGTGTGTGAACCAGTCGATCGTGCCGAGATTCTGATCCTCGAATGTTTCCGTTGTATCCACTCCGGAGGATTCAAGTTCTTCGACATCGACCCAGGTCAGTGTCACGAGATTGGTTTTTTCCAGCATGCCCGTCGTTTCATTAAAATCCCTCTTTGTCACAAGGTAGGTGCTGTTGCCGTAACGGTCTTTTGTCTTAAACGCATCCCCGTTGATCAAATGCTCCGTTTCCACCGTATGTTCCATGTCAAAATTGGAATCCGTATTGACGCCGTCTTTCGCGCCTAAAAATCCGGCGGCATCGAAGGTCAGGCCGACCCTGGCAAGATAGGCCGGCATCAAATCCCCCGCGTATTTTCCCCGGGTCTCGATCGTTTTGGCCAGGTTGCCGTCCCCGCGATAGGTATAGTCAAAGGCCGTCGCCGTGCCGTTCTGGTTCGCAGAGGCCGCGGCCCGGCCGAGATCATCCTGCGCCGTAACGTTCTCGACCACTCCCCAATTTGTGATCGTTGAGGACGTGATAAACCCGTCCGCGCCGGGCGTAAGCGTGGAACCTTCGCCCGTCTGCCTGGCTGTTGAGGGCGTGCCAAACCCGCCGGCGCTTGTCGTCAGCGTATACCCTTCGCCCGCATGTCCGGCTTTGGTGCTGACCACCACGGTCGATTTAATCTGCCCGTTTTCAGTGTCCCGTTCACGCTTGAAAATCTGGGCCGAGCCGAAATTGGTGGTCACAACCTCGATTTCGCCGCGCACGTTGTAAAAATAACTGTCCACACGCCCGTCCGGATTGGTGACTTTTTCCACAAGGTCCACCGGGGCCCCGAAGACCCTTTTCTGGGGCTGAAAATATTGCGAGACCGCACCGTCCGTGCTCCTCGTCTCGGTTACGGCACAGAGCGGAGAGGCGGCACAGTCGTAGGTATAATCGATCCGGATGCCGTTGGCTTGCAGAATGTGGTCCACCAGGTCCTGCCGGGCATTGTTCGGCGAAACTTTGTAGTGAATTTCCGATTTGTCCTGCTGGACGACTTTATCGATGTTCTTCCACGGATTGTTCCCGATCTGTTTATAAAAAGTCCGGGCATATCCGATGATGCGTGTGACCGCATTGTTTTCCCATAGGAACGTCGTCTGGAAATTCACGCGGTCGTCTTGATGTTTGCCTTCATGGCGGCTGATTGTCATGCGGTTGGCCTGGACCGTTTCGATATAATTAATGCCGCATTCCGCGTACCGGCAGGCTGCATCATCCCCTTCAAAATCCAGCGTCTCCGCGGTCCCATCTCCGTCTAAGTCAATCGAAGACCGTTCCCCGGAAAAGTACTGGTCCCCGTAGAAATACCGGGATTGCGTGACCTGCTTAAACGGCCCGCCTTCGGTAATTTTTTCATAAACCGTTACCTGACGCAGCCGGCCCATTTGCGTGTCTTGAATGATCGATTGCAGGTAAGGGTCGGCGTCATTGAACGTATCATCCTTGTACCGCGCAATCAGAAAGACCTTTCCGGTCGGTACGTTGTCGGCATCGGCTTCTTCCATCTGCCGTGAGAATTGCGTGCGGTTGGTAACGGCAAAGTTGTCGGATAACTCGGCATACAGTTTCAACCAGCGGCCACTCGCCGTTGCGGTGCCGGCGGGGTGCGAGGTGCCGAAATCCTCAATGCGTTTTGAATACGACAACCCTGTCGTGCCGGAAAATGATTTGTCCGTAAATCCGTCGATGATAAAGGTTGTGCGGGAATCCTCGTCAAAATGCTGAAGCGCATGGCGGCTTCCGCCCCAGGCGGTGAAATCGGACTTTAAAAAGCTGTTCTGCTCAATCCACGTTCCGGTGATCCCTCCGTGCGCGGCTTGGAATCGGCGGACCTGCTCGTCATACTGTTCGGACCCCGAGATATCGGCGCCATTTTGAACCACCCAGGTTTTCGTCCGGACCTGATTTCCGTCCGCATAGAGGTCAAGTTGCACGGCATGTGCCGCCAAAATATGCCCGGGATCCCCGAAATGTTTCCGGTAGGTAAAAATCTCGACAGCGGCCTCGTCGGTCGCAAGACCGGCGTCAAGTCCCGCAGCATCTGCCAGCTGCAGCCGTTCACTATAGCTGACCGCATCGGTCACGGGATCTTTGGCCTCGATTCGCGTCTGCTTTCGGTCGCGGCTCGAAACTTGGTAGGCCTCCGACTGAATCGTCCGGTCCGTTTTATCGAATCCGTCGCGGGAGGCTTCGATATAGAGATAAGCCGGTTTTTGCCAGGCGGCATCATTCATATCCGGACCCAGGAGCGCCGTCTCAAGACTGACACCGGCGAAGCCTAGATGCGAACCCTGGCGTTCGATCTGCCGCGTAAAAGAAATATCTCCGGATCCGGCTTCGCGGCACTCGCTGCGCGTCTCCCCCTGGTCGGCAGAACTGATCTGGTGGCATTCGGAAACAATTTTTCTCGGAGATGCCGTAAAGACGTTCTTGGAGGTTTCGACGAGAAAATAATCCTGGCTCTTCCATTTTGAATCGTCCTTGTCACTTCCAAGCAGGACGACTTCCAAAGCTCCTCCGCTGAAGGAAGTGTCCGTCCCTTTCTTCAGAACCCGCCGGACATAGGTCACGGCACCCGTATTCGGATCCCAGGTTTCTGATCGCGTTTCACTTTCATCTTTGGCCGATATCTGATGCGAGATCGATTCAACAACCCGGCTTGAGACGCCGAAATGATCGAGCGACGTTTCAATCCGCAGCAAGTCCTGAAATTTCCAGAGATCGCCCCCCTGTTCCGCTGCGGTCAACAGGACATCCATCGCAAGATCGGCGTTGTTGAAGCTTTGGGCCTGAGTTTTATCCAGCCGTTTCTGTTCCAGATAAGATTGTTTTCCGGCCTGTACCGCGCCGTCGATCACACGCTCCTGACGGATCCGGACGACATCGCCCGATGTCTCCAAGGCCGCCTGATACGCCAAGGCCAGGAGTTTTTGCGTTTCATTGAAAGCTTTGTCAAAAGTCTTGCTCCGTGTCAAATCCTGACTCGAAGGGGCAGTTCCCAATAACTCGCTGCGAATGTCGGCATCAAGGATAACGGCCTGCTCGACATAGGTCCGCTTATTGTCAATCACCTGCCCGCCGATCACTTTTTCCTGGCGGATATGAACAACATCTCCGGAAGCATCCATCGCAAGCTGATAGATCCGGCCGATCAGTTTTATCGACGGATTGTTGAAGGCTTTGTCATGCGTGCTGATTCTCATCAAATCTTCGTCAGTCGCAGCGGAACCGGCCAACTCGCTGCGGATCGCAGCATCGATGAAACGCTCCTGCTGGACGTACTGCTGGGCGCCGGGGACGATCCTGCCGCCAATCACGGTCTCCTGGCGAAGCCGGACGAGGTTACCATCAGCGTCAAGCGGAAGCTGGTAGGCAACAGACAAAAGTGTCTGGCTCGTGTCATCGAACGGCTTATCATAGGTCAGAACCTTGATGAGGTCCTCTTCCGAAACATCATGACCCAGGAGTTCCGCGCGAATTTCATCATCGGCGGAAGTTTCCTGCTGCAAAAACCGCTCACGGCCGGCAATAACATCCCCCTGAATGACCCTCTCCTGGCGGATGCGGACAAGATCACCGGATGCATCCATGGCAAGCTGCAGGGCGCGCGAACTCATTTTGCGAGACGCATCGTTAAATGCCTTGTCATAAGTCGTCACTTGGATCAAGTCCTCCGTTGATGTCTGTCCCTGTTCCAGCTGGCGCCGCAGGGCTTCATCAAATATCTTGCGCTGTTCAACATAGCTTTGTTTTCCCGCAACCAGTGCTCCGTTTTCGATTTTTTCCTGCCGCATACGGACTACTTCTCCGGCCCCATCGAGGGCCAGCTGGTAAACCCGGGACGTAAGCCGCTGCTCCTGAAGGTGGAAGGCCCTGTCAAAGCTGTTGATCTGAATCAAATCTTCGGCCGAGGAATCGGAACCGAGGAGCTCCTCGCGTATTGTTTGATCAACAATTTTTACCTGCTCAAGATAGCGTTGTTTTCCTGAAATCACCTGTCCGCCAATAACTTTTTCCTGGCGAA
>MHFC01000138.1:0-8893 GCA_001804025.1 Omnitrophica bacterium GWA2_52_8
GCGTGAGGGCATCCGTGAAGCCGGAGAGTTGAATCTTGACCGGGCCCATTATTTGCGCGGAAAAATTGCCGGGCTTGACGGTTATGATGTGGACGTGAAGCCGGTAATATTTAATGAATTTATCGTGACGTCCCGGAAAACATTTAAGGATTTGGACGCTCAGCTGCGGGCGTGTGGAATTTATGCCGGTGTGGGCCTGGAGCAGTTTTATCCCGATCGGGAAAATCAGTTTTTGGTATGCGCTACTGAGACCAAAACTCAAAACGACATCGACCGTTTCGTAACGGCCCTAAGCCAATGTTAATCTCGACCGACGACCGCCTCAGTTTTGAAAAAAGCTCTCCTGGAAGACGCGGTGCTGTGCTGCCCAAAAAACGGCTATTGTCGCAACCCGCCGCGGACTTGATTCCCGAAAATCTGCAGCGCAAACGGCCCTGCCTCTTTCCCGAACTAACAGAGCCGGAGGTCGTGCGTCATTTCGTAAGTCTTTCGCGGAAAAATTTTTCGATTGACACCCATTTTTATCCGCTGGGAAGCTGCACGATGAAATACAACCCCAAAATTAACGAATGGGCCGCACGCCTTCCGGATTTTGCCAACGTGCATCCGCTTCAGTCTCCGGAGACGATGCAGGGCACGCTTGAATTTTTTTATGAAGTGGAACAAATGCTCAAGCAAATTTCCGGCATGGACCGCTTTACGCTCCAGCCGGCGGCCGGGGCGCACGGGGAACTGACGGGCATGATGCTGGTCCATGCCTATCATAAATCAAGGGGCGATCATAAACGCCGGAAGGTGCTGGTGCCGGACTCCAGTCACGGGACAAATCCCGCAAGTGCGGCCTTATTTAATTATCATGTCATCGAACTCAAATCGAGCGGCCGGGGGCGGGTTGATTTGGATGATCTTGACCGTCATCTCAATGATGAAACGGCTTGTTTGATGCTGACAAATCCGAATACGCTCGGGCTCTTTGAGGAGGACATTTTAGAAATTACGGAACGTGTTCATAAAAAAGGAGCGCTTCTTTATTATGACGGGGCCAACCTTAACGCGCTGCTCGGGATTGCACGGCCCGGAGATATGGGCTTCGACATTGTGCATATCAATTTGCACAAAACCTTCTCAACGCCGCACGGCGGCGGCGGCCCGGGTTCAGGGCCTGTGGGCGTCAAAGAATTTCTGGCCCCTTTTTTGCCGGCACCGTCGATTGAAAATAAGAGCGGCCGCTATGTCATCACCGAAGGTTCGGGGAAATCGATCGGCAGGGTGAAATCTTTTTTTGGTAATAGCGGCATGATTCTCCGGGCGTATGTTTATATCAAAACGCTGGGGCTGAACGGACTTAAACAAGCAAGCGAGGGGGCGATTATTAACGCAAATTATTTGAAAGAAAAACTGAAAAAATATTTTTGCATTGCCGTTGAAGAACCCTGTATGCACGAATTTGTGCTCACGACCCGTAATCTTAAATCGAAAGGCATCCACGCGGGGGATGTCGGAAAAAGGCTGCTTGATTTCGGAATCCATGCGCCGACGGTCCATTTCCCGCTGGTGGTCGAAGAAGCGCTGATGATCGAACCTACGGAATCCGAGTCCAAGGAAACGCTGGACCGTTTTATCAGCGCGATGGAACAAATTGCTGCAGAAATCGATTCGGATCCGGATAAAGTTTTGAGAGCGCCTCATACAATGCCCATCAAGCGTCCGGATGAAGTTCAGGCGGCCCGCAAACCGATCCTGTCTTACCGGGATCAAATCCGTGAGAGTATTCTCAAGTCCGAAGGGACGCCTCTTGCGTAACCGCCGGATCGGATAATCTTCTATGAAGCCGTGGAGGTTGCTGCCGACGCTCAGTGCTCCGATGCCGTTTCAAATGGCCTTTGATGAGGGCCTGTTTTATGACTGTCTCGGCCGGAGCGAATCCGGAGACTCGCCGGTGGGCCCCATTCTCCGGTTTTATTATTCATACGGCGCCTGGACCACACTGGGATATGCGGATTCCGCAGCCGGGAAGCCCGGCGGCGCCGCATTACCGGCACGGCATTGCCGCCGAATTACAGGCGGGGGCCGAGTGCAGCACGGCGATGACCTTCTGCTGTCCATTGTGGGCTGCCGCGAAGATCATCAGGCCTTTAAATCCGTTCGTATTTCATATCTTAAAATTCATGAGACGATTAAAGAGGCGCTGGAGCAAATGGGGTTGAGCTTGAGATTTTACCGTTGCGATGAACCTTTACCCAAAGGGGCGGATTGCTTCAGGTTTCCCATCGCTACGGATCTTGCCCACCGGGGACGAAAAATTGCGGGCGGTGCCCAGAAACGCTCCAAAAATATTTTCCTGCATCAAGAATCTATCCGGATGAAAGGAATTGATTACGCGCGCTTGATCGGGGCGTTTTGCAATCGCTTTGAGCGTAATTTTTCCGTAACGCTTCAAGCGGGCTCTATCGAGCCGCAATGGCTGGAGGCAGCCTATCAACGAACAGCCGCAGACGGCTTTGCTGCCGGGGCACCCATAAAAGCGTTGGAGACAGTCCATGGGGGCCTCTCATGAAAGAAATCGAATCTTTTCTTGAAAAAATCGAACGCATCATGCAGGGCCAGGGGCAATACAAGTTTGAAGCCTATAGCTTTATCATGGCGGCCTTGCATTATACCGTGACCAAGCTCGACAAACCGCGTCATGTTACCGGCGCCGAGCTGCTTGATGGGGTGCGGCGGTACGCTCTGGATCAATACGGGGCTTTGGCCCGGATGGTGCTGAATTATTGGGGTATTTACGAAACCCTCGATTTCGGGAAGATCGTCTTTGCCCTTGTCGAAGTCGGCATCTTGCGAAAGCAGCCTAACGATAAAATCGAAGATTTCAAGGACGTCTACAATTTTGAGCAGGCATTTGACGCCGGTTATAAGATAGAAGACAAAGACGAACCTTGATGAGATGAAATGACAGTCCCGGCTAATTCATCCGACATTCTCAGCAATCTGAACCCCGCACAAAAAGAAGCCGTCACTTGGGGATCGGGCAAGCCGCTCCTTGTGATTGCCGGCGCGGGAAGCGGAAAAACCCGGATTTTAACCCGCCGCATTGGCTATTTGATTGCCAACGGTGTCCGCGCGTTTCATGTTCTGGGAGTGACCTTTACGAACAAGGCCGCCCAGGAAATGAAAAAGCGCGTTCAGGAAATGGTCCGGCAGGACGTCTGGGTCAGCACCTTTCACGCGACTTGTTTGCGCATTTTACGGATGGACGGGGCGGCCATCGGAATGGACCGGCAATTTACCGTTTACGATGAACAAGACCAACTGACGCTCATTAAAGAATGTCTCAAAGAACTTCAAATTAATGAAAAGCAGGTTCATCCCAAAGGCGTGCGGGAACGCATTCAGCGGGCCAAAGACCTGCTGATGACGCATTTTCAGTATGCCGAAAATGCCCCCGATCCTTACGAAGATACAGTCGCCAAGGTTTACCGTCTTTATGAGGAAAAAATGCAGCGGTTAAAAGCCTGTGATTTCGGCGATTTGATTATGAAAACGGCGTTGCTTTTTGACCAGCACCGCACTGTGCTGCAATCCTGGCAGGACAGGTTTCAGCACATCTTGATCGATGAATATCAGGATACGAACCATGCCCAGTACCGCCTCATTAAATTATTGGCAATGGCCCGGCGCCAAATTACGGTTGTCGGTGATCCGGACCAGTCGATTTATGCATGGCGGGGCGCGGACATCCGCAATATCCTGAGTTTTGAAAATGACTATCCCGAATGCGGTATCATCCGTATGGAACAAAATTACCGCTCGACGGGGTATATTCTAGATGCCGCTAATGAACTGATCCGCCGGAATGCGCAGCGCAAACCGAAACGCCTGTGGTCGGACCAGGGCGAGGGGAAAAAAATCACTCTTTTTGAGGCTTATCATGAGCGTCACGAGGCCGAATATGTGATTTCGCAAGTGCTAAAGCATTGTTCGGACGGAAAAAAACTCGCGGACCAGGTGATTTTTTACCGAGTGCACGCGCAATCGCGGATTATTGAAGATGTGCTCCGGCGCTCCAATATTCCTTACCGGATTGTCGGCGGCACGCGCTTTTATGACCGTAAGGAAATCAAAGATTTAATTGCCTACCTGCGCATTGTGGCCAACCCGAGCGATGATGTCAGCCTTAAGCGTATATTAAATGTGCCGGCCCGGGGGATCGGAAAAAAGGCCCTGGAATCTCTGGAGAAAGCTGCCTCTGATGCCAGCATTCCGCTCTATGAAGTCCTTCGAAAAGCCAAGCAGATCGCAGAGTTGACGCCTAAAACGAAACAATCGGTCGCGCTGTTCGTCGCGGTCATGGAATCCGTGCGCAAGCGTCAGGCGGAACCTGATTTGGAGGACCTGCTGCGGGATATTCTCGAAAAGACCGGCTATGTGCAGGCGCTGGAAAATGAGAAGACCGTGGAATCGCAATCACGGATTGAGAATATCGAAGAGTTTTTCAGTGTGGTTGAGGATTTTCAGGAATCCCCTTATCCGCGGACAGACTTCCGGAAAACCGAAGCGGTCTCCAGGGATCTTGATGAAAAAAATCACGTATTGTCACCGCTGCAGTCATTTCTCGAGTCGATTTCGCTGGTCACCGATCTTGAGCAGTGGGAGCAGGGCACCAATGTTCTGACGCTGATGACGCTGCATACGGCCAAGGGGCTGGAGTTTCCCATTGTTTACATGGTCGGTCTGGAAGAGGGAATATTCCCTAACGGAAAATCTTGTACGGATGATCTTGATGATTTGGAAGAAGAGCGCCGGTTATGCTATGTCGGTATTACGCGCGCGCGGACAAAGCTGTATATGAGCTATGCCTCACAAAGGCGGTTATACGGATCGGTCCAGCATAATTTACCTTCGCGGTTTTTAAATGAGATCCCATCCGAGCTATTTGAATTGCCGCAAACCGAGTTTCATCCCTCCTATGATCAGGACCCGAGTGGCTGCCCTGGGCGTTCTTCAAAATCCTTCATGCATGAACCCCCCGAGGATGACCTCGTTATCGATGTTGATGATGACGAGATAAAACGACGTATCTTGTTTGATTAGAACAAGATGTAAACCGATAAATCCCGTTTGTATTTCCCGGCAAATGATGGTATATTTTAAAAGTCTTTATAAAGATTTAAGTATACTTCTGGCCATACGTTATCATCCATATGAAGACACAAAACAGCAAAAAAATAACCAGCTTGCTGACGCTCATGGTCTTTCTCGGGAGCCAGATTGGCCAGGCCCAGTCTCTGGGCGGGCTGGCTGTCAGCCCGCAGTTTGAGCGTCCCGGTTTTTTTGAAATCGAAATCCCGCATGATTTAGCCTCTGTCGAAGAAATTTATCAGGCACCGCCCCAATCCGATCCAAAACTGATTCTGCATATTCAAAATGCCCATGGCAGTGCGGAAGCCCAGATGAAAATCAAGGAGCTTCTCCAGTATTTCTATAAGCAATACGGGATCAAACTGCTGCTGCTGGAAGGGGCCGCCGAGAAACTGGATGCGCACTATCTCGATTTATTTCCCGAACATGAGCAGAACGTCGCGTTTGCGGAGACGCTGACCCGGGCCGGAGAGCTTACCGGCGCAGAATACTATCTGATGGATGGTCCTGAAGATGTGACCGCTGTCGGTATCGAACAGGCGGATTTATACCGGTCAAATTATGAAGCCTTTAAAAAAATTTATTCAAAACGGCCTGAAATCGACACCTTTTTAAACGGGTATGACCAGGAACTTTTCAGTTTAAGCTCGCATGTTTTTTCACCGGAAATGCGGAAAATGATCACGGAATGGAAAAAATTTGGACAGGGCCGCCGTGAATTCCTGCCGTATATCCGCAGTCTGGTTGAAAATGCGTTAAAAGTTTTAGGGGTCGACCTGCAGAGTCTTTTCGCGCAGGTTGAATGGCCGCAGGTGACCCGGTTACTGGTTTTGCAAACGATGGAGCGGGACATTGACCGCAAGCAGGCTGAGATCGAAAAGGCCGGTCTCGTTGCGTTCATGAAGGAGAAACAGTTGTCCGCGGCATTGGTTGCGGCCGTTGAAAAACTCGGCGAAAACCGAATCAGCGTGCAAAGCCTCGGAGGTTCTGACAAAGACAGCCGGCCCCGCGATCTGCTGGAAAAACTTGTGGAAGAGGGCGGCCCAAAAGGTTTTCGCTTTCATGATTATCCAGCATTCAGTCTCTATGCGGGTTACATCATTCTTCAAAGCGAGCTTGAATCGCGCAAGCTCTTCGATGAAATCGAGACGATTTTCGGAAAAATTCTCGATCAGCTGGCGGCTACGGAAACCGAAAAAAATCTGCTCGAACTCTACCGTGATCAGATGCTTATGGGCAAACTTTTTGCACTGGAACTGACCCGCCCGGAGTCGGCGCGGGCGCTCTACCGAAAGGACTGGATCCGTCCCGAGACCATGCAGCAGCGTCTCAAGACCCTTGAAAAAGAGAGTGCGGCCGGGATCAGCGGGGCATGGGACACGGGCATTCAGGCGGAAGCCAACGATAAATTCTGGGGTCATCAAAAAGACCTGTTACAGGGCCTCTTTGAAACCGCTTTTCAGTTTTATGATTATGCGAAACAGCGCGAGCAGGCGTTTTATGAAAGCATCCAAAAAAATATGGCCGACAAAAGCGCCGATAAGGCGATTCTTATCACCGGCGGTTTCCATACCGACGGCATTATGGAACGCCTGCGTGAGGGAGGCATCAATTACGGGACGCTTATGCCGCGCATGACCGCACAAGTGGACCAAGTCAATTACATCACGGCCATGATGGAAAACCGTCAGACGATCTTTGATATCGCAAATATTGAAAAAGTCCTGAACCTCCAGCCCAATCCTGACGTTCGTACGGCGCAGTCGGCTGACGTACGATCGGAAGCCCGGAGAATCGTCAGTGATTACCTTGATTACCTTGGACGGTTTGCATCTGGAAATCTCAATGTGGTGGATGGCAATTTGCAATACTTAGCGGAAACAAGTTACGCTAAGTCTGTCGGATTTGATCTGTCTCGCCAACGCTCGGATGCCCGCAGCCGGAATTACCGAATTCAATTTGAGGATGCTGCTGCCTTCGGTCTTCAATTTACGGACAGTGCCGGGTTGCATGTGACAAGACTGGCGGATGCGGTGCTGCGGGAATTGCCGGGTATGACTGTGAGCACCGGTGCTATTCCGGGCGCCTTAAAGCCCGGAAGTGTTTTGCGGGCCGAATCGAGAACTAAACCCGGGGCTTGGCAGGAACCGGTTAATGCTGACGTCGACTGGAGCGCAGTCTTCGACGACGCGCCAACGGCAAGTCGTTCGCCTACCAGCCTAATAATAGCAGGAGATACGGATCGGAATTTTGATGGAATCTACAGAGATCTTAAATCGCTGCCGTTCAAATTGACTTACTCGCAAAAGCATGCAGCCTACTTGCAAGCCAATGCCGGTACGGTCAATACAGTTTTAGATGAGGCTTTCAGCATTAGCGGACTAACCGGAAAGTCCACGCTTCTGCGGCTCTTGACTTCTTACGGTGCCGGCAACGCGGGAAAAGCGGTCGTTGTGGTCCCGATTGCTGCCGGGAATACCAGGGTTGTGCAATTCAAGATCATGGTCGGAGACGTTCGCGAGGAACAAGGCCAAAAACGCCTTTCAAATGTCCGCAATGTCATGATCCGGAAAGACATGCCGGCTTCTGCTGGAGGCGAAGAGTCTGTCAGTATCCGCCCTTATCATGAAGCGGGGCTGGGACAAGCGACCGATGACACGGAAGCACCGCAAGATCTGAATTTTGCCGATAATGCGATCCGCGCCGTCGGAGGAATCGTGAATTATTATAAAGGCCCGATAAATGCAGATTTGAAAAGCGGCCGGCGTTTGATGAGAGCCGAACAATTCAACAGCCGGATACAATCCGGTGTCCAAATGCTGCGTTTTGTGCCCGACGGCATTAACTTGGCCAATAAATCCAACATTTCCAAATGGGCTGTTTTTATCGGTGTGGTTGAAGCCACCGGTGATGAGGAACGCGACCGCCGTAAGCTGGGCCGGGCGGATTACAAGCGCAATATCATTAAATTTTCAACCTTTGAATATAACGGCATAACCTACCAGGCTGCGCTTTATGGGGCAATCCCGAAGGGTCAGACTGCGCGTGAGCCCGATGGGGATGAAACCGTGCTTGAACGTCCGGAAGGTTCCGGTACTGCTGGTCAGCCGCGTTCTTCGTCTGCACCCGCGGCAAGGCGGGTCGATTCCGGACCATCGCAAGCGCAATCGCCGCCGGCATTGGAACCGATAGCCGCACAGCAATCTGCCGCCGCTAAGCCGACGGGGGCAACTCCCGTAACTCCTGCAAACATTGAAATAGATAATCCCGATAGTAGAAGAAGTTCAGGAAGTTCGCTAAGTTCGACATTGCAGCAGGAGGCTACGAAGATTGCCGCAGTTATCGTCGAAGAGCTTTTAAGATCACCTGATGCTTTAAAGCAATATGCCCAAAGAGTACTTAAAGATGGTGAGGGCGAGGCCCGGTCGGCCTATTTAAGCGTCATTGGCTATGAATTTCATACGCAGACACCAATCGGTGAAAAAAACTTTGTAGCGGCGTTTGCGGCGCGGTATCAAAATAAGCCGGGGTTTTTAGGGCGTACGATCACATGGCTCACACAGGAAAGATTCGGCCGCGTGACCTTTGCAAGTCAAGCGCGCAAATGGTGGGAAGGAAATCTAAGGACGTATCTTCCATCGGCCAACGTTCCTCCAACCGCGCGCGACAGTTTCAAGGAAGAAATTCACAGGAAAGTTTTCAATGCATTAAATAAAATGGCCATTGACGAAAAGTTGCTATTGACCGGCAATCT
>MHFC01000138.1:8947-13212 GCA_001804025.1 Omnitrophica bacterium GWA2_52_8
AGGCTTGAGCCGCTCAACCGATTAAATCGATTATTCGGTTCGGCCGATCAGCCCGTTCTTGACGGAAGTGAAACGCCGTCCGGAGCGGACAGAACCGGCCCAAGCAGTACAAGTAAAGCCGCTCAACCGGCGGAGTTGAGTGCGGAAATGATTGCAAGAGTCGATGCGGTGGCTGAGGCCATTTCTCGTATCCCAAATGTCTTGAATGAATTAGAAAAAAATACCACTTCGGCAACCTTACCGAACGAAATCTTTACAAGAATTTCCGGGATTTTGACGTTGCTTACCGCGCCTGAGGTCGATGCGGGATTTTATCAAATCGGCGGTGTTCGTGAGGCTCTGATCGAGAACCTCAAGCACCGCGAAAGAGTGTTAAAAGCCCGGACCGCTCAGGCGGAAACGGTTATTGTGACAAATCAAGTTCCGCCTGTCACAGCGGATATGAATGTCCCTAATGCGAATGAACCGCGTATTTTTGGCACGGCTGCAGCCGCTATGCAGGTGCTGGCCCGGAAGGCCTTAGACAATCCTGAATTTTCGGTCGGTGTGATTACGTTTGGACTGCTTATGGATACTTCAGGACGCGATACAGTGGTTGCGTTTGCGGACGCGCTGTCAACGGACGGCGCAAAAGCCGTTCAAGCCTTTGCCGGTCAGAATGCTCTCCGCCTGCCGGGCGAGGGGCCTGTCGCGCTCTTTAAGATTTCTGACGAACTTCCCGATCCCGAGGAATTAAAAGATCTGCATGCCTTGTTGAGTGTTGAGAAACAATTCCGGTACATCGGTGTGGTTACCGCGACGGAACAAACCTATACGGAGGTGGAATCCGCAGCGCGGGCCATCAATGAAGCGGCAAAAACATGGACGGATGAGAAAGAAAATGTCCTGCAGCGTTTCAGTATCATTCCGGTCAAAACCGGTGCTGAGGCGGATATGGCGCGGCTGACGCGGGAACTCCAGAATCTGGCCAATAAACAATTTGCGCAGATGCGGCGGTTGAACCCGGATATGCAAATCGGTAACCGCATCATCTATTTCTACGTGATGGACCCTGACAAAGTGGTCAATTCCGAACTTTTACCGGGAACACATTTACGGAGTGATGCGCGAATAAGCCGTGAATTAGCCGGAACTTCGGACCTCATGGCTTATGCTTTCGGACGGGTGGACTCCGATGCGACTGCATTAAACCGGCAATACGAAGAAGCTGTCATCAGATCCGACGCCCGGAGTTTCTGGTTGAACACGCAGGCCCTTTCGGCCGTCAAGCAAATGCTGCAATCGGCCATAGCTTCAATGAGGGCCCTGGTTTCCGCGTAATTTCCGCCGCGCTTTATGATTTCGTATTATTCTTCAGAATGCGAAGGCGTGCTTCCATTTTTTTAAGCGGCAAAATATCGCCTTTTTTCTCGGCAATTTTAATTCCCTTCTCATAAATCCCGGCGGCTTTTTGGCTGTCACCGAGGGTTTCCAGCGACATGCCCAATCCTAAATACGAAGACGTGTGTTCCGAATCAACTTCGACCGCTTTTAAAAACGTTTCCATGGCTTCGCGAAGCATTCCGGCATCCTGGTATGCGGTGGCCAGGCTGTAATAACCGAGCACATCGGCCGGATCAAACTCGATGACTTGCTTAAATCGAGAGATCCGTTCGTCATGGTCGATTTTGGGCAACGTCGCGCGCTTTCCCTTAAGGTCGGCCTTCCAGCTGAGCCGCCGGGCCTCTGTCTGGGCGTGTTCAGCTTCGGCGATCATGCCCTTTGCGGCGTAACACCGCGATAAATTGGTTTGGGCCATAGCCGAGTCCTTATTAACCGCAATCCATTTGCCGATAACAGCGATCGCATCATCATATTGGTTTTGATTGTATAAAACGACAGAAAGCGCTTCATAAGCATCTTCCAGACCGGGGGCGATTTCAACGGCCCGGCGCAGTTTCACGACGGCGTCGGAGGATTTATTGTCGCGGTAGTCCTGCAGGGCTTCGAGATAAAGGGCTTCGGCTTGAGACGGCATGACCCGGGTTATTCTTCGAGAAGGCCGAGTTTTTTCTTGCCTTCCGCGCTGATGCGCTCAGGGGTCCAGACAGGATCAAAAACAAGATCAATCTTGATTTCCCTGGTTTTGCCGCTGACTTTGAGTTTGCTGCGGAGCATTTCCGGGATTTGCTGTGCGGCCGGGCAGGCTTTGGATGTCAGCGACATCTTGATATGAACATCGTCGCTGCCGGAGGGGATGTCGATATCATAGATAAGGCCCAAGTCCCAGATATTGACCGGAATTTCCGGGTCAAAACACTGTTTTGCGACGGCAATGACATCTTCGCGGGTGAGTTGGGTTCCCATCATGGGGCCGATTATAGCAGAATTGTCTGCGGGCCCAGGAACTCAATTTTAGCAAGCATGAGTCCCAGAAGGCCGAAACATTCTGGCAGGATGCTGCAGGAGTTGGTATAATACGTCCTTTGTTAACGTAACCCATATTAAATTCATCACTTATGAAAAAACGGATCAGTTCTTTTTTGCTTTGGATCAATATTCCTCTTTCGGCAGCCGCCTGGATTGCCATGGGGCTTCTGACCCTTTTTATTGTCATGGCAGGGTTCTTTGTCTTTATTGTCTCAACCCCGTTTGATTGGCGCTACCGCAGCCTGATGCATTTCATTGCGCGGGTCTGGGCCAAGTCGATTTTGTTTGCAGTCCCTTTTTGGCGGTTAAACGTGAGCGGTCTTGAAAATATTCCGCCCGGCAAAAAACCGTACGTGATTGTTGCCAACCATCTGAGTTTGATTGATATCCTGGTGCTCTTGTCCGGGCTCAACCGATCATTCAAGTTTATGGCGAAAAAGGAGTTGTTCTCAGTCCCGTTTATGGGCTGGCATATGGCGCTTACGGGTTATATTCCCGTCGACCGCAAGAGCGCGCAAAGCAGTTATGCCGCGATGCGGAAAGCAATGCAATGGATTCGAAAAGGCGTGAGTGTGGTTTTTTTTCCGGAAGGGACGCGCAGCAGGAGCGGGCAGATTCAACCGTTTAAAATCGGTGCGTTTAAAGTCGCGCAGGAAGCGGGGGTTATGATTTTGCCTGTGGTGCTTTACGGTACCCGTGATGCGCTTCCCAAAAAATCCTGGATTATCAGGCGCGCTTCCCGCTTCCATCTGTCGGTCGGCAAACCTGTTGAGGTTCAGCCTGGCGCAAACCATGAGGAAGCACTACTGGGCTTGAGAGACCGTATCCGCAAGGAGATGGCCGACCGGCTGGACCGGCTGAAACAAGAGGACAGGCACAGAAAATGAAATTGCTGACGCTCAATACCTGGCAGAAGAAAGGCCCGTGGAGAAAGCGCTGGGAGCTCATTTTTTCAGGCATCAAGAAAATGAAACCGGACATCATTGCGTTTCAGGAAATTTTTGATCCTCAATGGGCCAAGGAAATCCGCCGCAAAACCGGATATCGTGACAGTGCGTTCGGAGACAGGGAGGCGGGCCTGATGTTTTTATCGAATCTCAAAATCCATGATTCGGTTTGCTTGGCGTATCGCGCGAAATCCCCGTCTGAGGAATGCCGGCGCTTTGCATTGTCGGTTTCAGTCAAAAAAAATGATCAGCCGTTGACTTTGTTTAATACCCATTTGTCATGGCGGCCCGAGGAGGGGGCGGTGCGCGAAAAGCAAGTTCGCGAGCTGCTTCGTATTGTGGGCCGTGAAACCCCGGGGATGACGGTGCTGGCGATGGGGGATTTTAATGCCGGTGAAGAGACATACGAAGTCAAAAGGATGACGGGCGAAGGCCGTTTTCGGGACTTATACCGGGCTGCGCATCCGGCCGGCCGCGATTTAACCTGGGACAATCAAAACCTTTTTGCTGCAGGCGCCAGTGTTTATCTGCCCGACCGCCGGATTGATTATATCTTCGGGCGTTCTTCGGGGACGGAACAATTCAAGAGTCTGAAAGTTGAAACGGTGTTCCGGGAAGCTGATGCTGCAGGCAATTATGCCTCGGATCATTTCGGGGTCCTTGCCGAATGGCAGGAGGGAAAAAAATAATGGAAATGCCGGCACAAGATCTGAAGTCAAAAGCAAAATCCTATCAGCAAAAGAAACAAATCCTGGCGTTGTTTCAGCTGGTTTATACACCCATGGTTTTAGGGGTCATTTTGCTGACGCCGCTCAATGAAGCTATGAGCCGATACGCACTGGCGGCCGGGGGGAATGGCTGGGCGCTGCAGATCGTCCTGTATTTTTTGCTGCTGTCTTTTGTTACCCT
>MHFC01000138.1:13220-13704 GCA_001804025.1 Omnitrophica bacterium GWA2_52_8
TCCTTTCTTTCGTAGTTGCGTTGGGCTTGGTACTGGCGTTTTATGGATTGATCCGACATACGGGCGGACGATGGTGGATAGCGGCATGGGCCGGATATGCCGGGTTCAGCTATTTGTTCGGAAAGTTATTTCCGGTTTTCATCCTTCCGATTTTTTACAAATACGGCCGTGTGGAAAATAAGGCGTTGAGCGGCCGGATTATTGCGATGGCAAAAAAACACGGCTTACCGGTTGAAAATATTTATTCCATGAACCTGAGCCGGACGACAAAAAAAGCGAATGCGGCCTTCATGGGTATCGGGAAGACAAAACGGGTCGTTTTGAGCGATACTTTGATCCGTCAATTTTCCGATGATGAAATTATGGCAGTTGTTGCCCATGAATTGGGTCATTTCAAACACCATGATATCTGGCGTCATCTGGCCTACGGCCTCACCGTCTCATTTATCTTTTTTTGGTTTCTGGCGCGGACATTAGTCCCTTT
>MHFC01000138.1:13712-13848 GCA_001804025.1 Omnitrophica bacterium GWA2_52_8
GGTGGGTGTTTTCGGGGCTTGAAGATGCTGCGGCCATGCCCGTCTTATTCCTCATGGGTTACGCGGTTTCTCTGGTGTTTACACCGGTTCAGAGTGCTTTTTCGAGAAAAATGGAAAGGGAAGCGGACCGGTTTTC
>MHFC01000138.1:13875-16646 GCA_001804025.1 Omnitrophica bacterium GWA2_52_8
CAAGGCCGGAGAGCGGTTTCGGAAGGAAATGGGTTATGCCTAAGAAGCATGCGGTCAAAATGCCGGCGTTTGCGGCGGGGTTTTTATGGGCCCTGGCGGCGCTCTTTCCGGCGGCCTGGGCTGCGGATGAAAAAGACGCAGTCGCGGCATCGCTTGAAAGGCGGCAGCGCGTCGAATTGCTCAGTTTTTTTCTAAAAGACCCCGGGGAAGCGACGCTTCCGACGACGCCGGACTCGATCATTTTTTTTAACGAGGCTGTGGCTCATTTTCAAAAACACGAATATGATTTGGCCCGGACCGCGCTCAGCGAATCCATCAAATACGATGATCAGAATGCACTGGCCTATGAATTGCTGGGGGATGTCGATAATCTTGAGCAAAAACTCAAGGACGCCAAGGCCAATTATGAAATTGCTTATAATCTTCAGCCGACCGCCGGCCTCCTGGCCAAAATCCAGAAAATCAACCTCGAAGTGAAGGTCGATAAAAAATTAGACACTTACGAAGAAGAACATTTTTTGATCAAATATTACAATGACGAATTGCGGCCGGTCGAGGGGTGGGAACTGCGGGAGCTTTTAAGAAAAACCTATTTGAAGCTTTCCAAGGAATTTGCCTATTATTTCCGTCACAAAGTCGTGGTTTTGCTCTATGATAACGAAGATTTTGTCAATACCGTGCAATCGGCGCACTGGGCCGCCGGTGTGTATGACGGAAAAGTGCGGATGCCGATCAACCGCAAGGGGTTTACCGACAAGGATCTTGAGGCAATCGTGACGCATGAAGTTACTCACGCCTTTGTCGCGGCGATGAGTCAGCTTAGAGCACCGCTCTGGATCAATGAAGGGCTGGCCACCTATCAAGAATATCAAATCCGGCCGGGCGGCGCTTCGACTTTCGAATCGGCGGTAAAGGCCGGGCAAATGATTCCGCTTGGCCAATTTATCGAAATGCAGGATTTGATGAAAGTTCAGGACGTTGTTTTTATCTCGCTTTTCTATCAGCAGGCGCATGCACTGGTGAAATATTTGGTTGCACGTTACGGCATGTTTCGGGTAAAACAAATTCTTATCGAATTCGGAGGGGGAAAGTCTTCGGGGGAGGCCATTGAGAATATTTTAAAAATCTCCCCGGCGTGGCTTGAGCGCGAATGGAAAGATTCACTGTAGAAGACATAGAGCTGAAAGATCTGGACTGGGAGTTTCCTGCCGGGTCGCGTTACGCATACGCAGATGAAGCGCTTGCGGATTCCATGGCGCGGCGGGGTTTGATTAACCCCATTCTCGTAAGCGGAAGCCGGCCGCGGGTTGTGATCGACGGTCACCGACGTGCGGTTGCCGCGAAAGCGTTGGGATGGGGCAAGATTGCTTGCGTCCAATCCTCGGCGGTCCAATCGCCGGAAGAAGCGTTTTATGCGGCGTTGACGGCCCGCTGGAGCCCCGCATGGCCCGATGAGGACCGTCTTGTGGTTTTGTCGCGGGCGGAAAAAAAATTCAAAATGCCGCGGGACAAACTCTGCGGCCTGGTCCTGCCGCTGTTGGGGCTGCGGCCGCAGGAAGCAGTGCTTGACATTTATTTGGAAGTGTCGCGCATGCATCCTGACATCTTAGAAAATATTGCCGGCCGTGTGATTTCCGTCCGCATTGCATGGGGGCTGCGGCGCTTTCATGCGGATGATCAGCGGCTGCTTTGCCGGAATTTTTCGGAATTATTTCATATGAGCATGAGCCAGCAGCAGTATTGTTTGGACACCCTGGCGGATTGGCAGCGCAGCCGGGAGGCGAAGCTTGAGGCGTTTTGGAATATCAAAGAAGTGGACGCCATCCTCCGCCACCCGATTTGGGACAAACATCAAAAGGGGCGCGCCTTGTTTTGTCATTTGAAGACGATTCGCAATCCCAGGCTGGCGGCGCAGGAGACCCGGTTTTACAGTGCGGCGCAGCAAATCTCCGAAAACTGCGCGGGCATTGAAATCGAAGCCCCGGAATACTTTGAGGATGCGGGATATGTGATGAAGGTAAAGCTGAAGAAGCCCGCTTCCGTAGATATTCTCGAACAGCTTTTGCGCGACAAAAAGGACTCCCTTAAGTCATTGTTTGACATTATTTTGTGAGGATTTTAGAATAACTTTTTTAATCGATACGGCCATGAGGATTTGTCCTGGTGAGTAAAAGAGCATTTCCGATTTTTGTTTTATTGTTTTTTTCTGTTTTGCGGGTCGTTTGTGCACAAAATGTCGAGATCAATACGACGATCGACAAGCGGGCCGCAAATGTGGGGGAGGAGATTCACTTAACGGTCCGCGTGGTCGGGGCCCAAGGGAATGTCCAGGCGCCGCGCATTCCCGCATTGAAAGGGTTTGATACCTACTATACGGGCAGGGCTTCGCAATTCTCGTTTATCAACAATCAGTCGACCTCCAGCGTTGAGTTCAGTTATGTTCTGGTGCCGCGTGAGCCCGGAAATTTTACGCTGGCGCCGATTGATATTGTAGTCAATGGGCAGTCTTTCCGCTCAGACCCGCTGAATTTTGATATCACCGACAACGGAATGCCGCAGGCTTCAAATTCGCCGTCACCTGTTGCGCCCGCTGCCGGCCAAATACCGCCTCCGCCGATGTCGGGTGCGGGTATGCCCCCGCTCCCGCAAGCTGCGGATACAGCACCCGCCTATGTGCCGGAAGACCGCAATCTTTACGTGAAAGCGTGGGTGGACAAGACAGAGGTTTATCCCAATGAACAGATCCTTCTCAGTTACTCGCTTTATACGCG
>MHFC01000138.1:16694-20866 GCA_001804025.1 Omnitrophica bacterium GWA2_52_8
TATACGATCGATCCCGGTTCCCTCAAAGTGTCCATCCGGCAGGAACCGCAGCACCGCAGTATTTTTGACGAGTTTTTTGACGATAGTTTTTTTTCGGGAGGCAGTTTTTTTTCGCGGCGTGAAACCCGGCTGCTAAAACCCCCGGCGATCAAGATTACCGTCAAGCCTCTACCCGAAGCCGGGAAGCCCAAGAGTTTTGCCGGCGCTGTCGGAAATTTTCGCTTGAGCGCTTCCGTTGACAAGGATTTTGTCAAACAAAACGAACCGGTGACGTTGCGTATGGTGATTGAAGGCGAAGGCAATATCGAAACGCTCAACCGCCCGCCGATTTCGGAAATCAAGGGATTTAAAACCTACGATGCGGACACGGCCGCGCAGCTTTTTCGAAACGGGTACATGATCGGCGGCCGCAAGACATTTGAGAGTGTCTTTATCCCCACCGAAGCCGGAAAAATGACGATTCCCAAGATTGAATTCAGTTTTTTTAACCCGCAAACAAAGGCGTATGAACGGCTGGTGACTCCGGATTTCTTGATCCAGGTCGAGCCGTCCCAGGAAAAATTCCAGCTGCCCCAAACGTTGTCGCAGCAGGCCGTTTTTAAGAAAGAGGTGGAGGTCGAAAACCGCGACATCCGGTTTATCCATGATGAACTTTCCGGAGAAAAGCCCAAACATTTTATGACCGCAGCGGCTAAAGGATTCGGAGGTTTGAATATTTTGCTGACGGTGCTTATTTTGGGGCAGCTGATACGTTTGAGGGAGGAAAAAAAGTTTGCCAAAGACGCAAATTTACGTCGTAAACGTTTGGCGAAAGCTGCGGCATTAAACCGATTTAAGACATTAAAAAAACTTGAGCGGTCTCGCAATCCCCATGATTTTCAGCATTATTTTGAGGAAATGGGCAAGACCCTGACGCACTATTTGTCCGACAAGTTTGGACTGTCGACGCACGGCATGACGCAGCACCAATTAGAAATGAAACTCGAGGAAGTGCTCGGAGCGGAAGACCCGCTCTATAAGGAAATCGTGGGTCTTTATGAAATTTGCCATGCGTCGCGGTTTGCCGGGGGTGCCGTCGGTAATGCCGACAAACATCGTGCGTTCCAAATTTTAAAAGATACGATAGACCGTGTGGAGAAAATGAAGCTATGAAACGGTTGCGATTGCGGCGGCTTGCCGCGACCTCAGTGCTGGTCCTTATCGGGGCGGGCTATGCGCTGGCGTATCCGGAAAGTGCGCGGCAGCAGTTTGAAAGCGCCAATCAATTATATGAAAGCGGTGATTACGCAAAGGCGGCGGAGCAATACCGTAGCCTATCCGAGAGTTATTCCGAAGAGGGTGTCTTCTTTTATAACCTTGGTAACAGTTTGTTCCGTACCGGCAAGACGGGTGAAGCGATTTTGGCTTATGAAAGGGCGCGTGCCGCTTCACCGCGCGATCCGGACATCCGTTTTAATTTAACCTACACAAAAAGCTTGTTGGAATACCACATCGACGACAAGCGTAATTGGTATTTGAAAGTGCTGGAAGATTTACTGAATTTCGCAACACGGCGCGAGCTTTTTCTGTTGGTTCTTGTCCTTTATTTTATTTTCGCTTCCGCGTGGGCATTAAAGATTTATTTCAAACCCGGCTTGCCGTGGGGATGGCGGCGAAAGACGCTGGTCTATCTCATGCTTTTTTCTTTATCGGTCTTTGGGGCGAAGCATGTGCAGACGGACATCTTTTGCGGTGCTATTGTGACGACTGATGAGACACAGGGCCGTTATGGGCCGTCCATGGATGACCGGGCGGCATTCAAGCTGGGAGAAGGATTGAAAGTTTATGTCATCGCACGCAGGCATGGATGGAGCCGCGTCATGCTGACGAACGGCGAAACGGGCTGGGTCCCGAGTTCGGATATTACCGAAATTCTAGGGACGGGTACCGCTTAATGTTCAATAAATTATCGGAATTTCGAATTCAGCATTCTTTCAAAGGGTGCAGTTATTACAAAGGCTTTTATGAACACTAAAAGTTTTAAAAAATTGCCGGACCGCCGCGGCCATTTCGGTCCTTACGGCGGAAAATATGTTCCCGAAACGCTGATGAGGGCGCTGCGTGAACTTGAAGCGGCTTATCTGGAGTTTAAAAAAAACCGGCGGTTTCATCATGAATTAAATGAAATTTTAAGAACCTATGCCGGCAGGCCCACACCGGTTTATCATGCTGAAAATTTATCCCGTTATTTTGGCAAAGGGCAGATTTACATTAAACGGGAGGACCTCTGTCATACGGGGGCCCATAAAATCAACAACACGCTGGCCCAGGCGTTTTTAGCCAAGAAGCTCGGCAAGCACCGGATCATTGCCGAAACCGGCGCCGGCCAGCACGGCGTCGCCAGCGCAACAGCTGCGTGTATGTTCGGTCTTAAATGTGTTGTGTATATGGGCGAGGAAGATATTCACAGGCAGGCGCCGAACGTTTATAAAATGAGCCTGCTCGGCGCCAAGGTGATTCCGGTCACGAGCGGTTCCCGGACGCTGAAGGATGCGACCAATGAAGCCATCCGTGACTGGGTCGCGAGTGTCGACACGACGCATTATTTGCTCGGCTCCGTGGTCGGACCGCACCCTTATCCGATGATGGTCCGTGATTTTCAGTCTGTGATCGGAAAAGAAACGCGCACTTATTTTCTTAAGACCCTGAAGAAGCTTCCGGATTACCTTATTGCCTGTGTCGGAGGCGGCAGCAATGCGATGGGATTCTTTTACCCGTTCTTGAAGGATTCACGGGTGCGCATGGTCGGTGTCGAGGCCGCCGGTCACGGATTAAATACCCATTTGCACTCCGCGTCGCTGACAAAAGGAACTCCCGGGGTTCTGCACGGAATGAAAAGTTATCTGTTGCAGGACAAAAACGGTCAGGTCCAGCTGGCGCATTCCATATCCGCCGGTCTTGATTATCCTTCGGTCGGTCCCGAACATTCCTATATGAAGGACTCGGGGCGCGTCCGATATGTCAGTTGTTCCGATTCGGAAGCGCTGGCAGGGTTTCAGCTTTTGACGCGCCAGGAAGGAATCATTCCGGCGCTTGAGCCTTCGCATGCCGTCGGGTATTTGAAAAAGTTAATGCCCCGGACAAAAAAATCGGAAAATGTGGTGCTGTGTTTGTCCGGGCGGGGCGACAAGGATTTGGAGACTGTGCGGAAGTATCTATGAAAAACAGGCTCGTAGAAAAAATTGCTCAGGCCGGAAAATCAAAAGAGAAGCTTTTCTGCGCTTTTCTGACGCTGGGCTATCCCTCGCTTGCCGTGACGGAAAAATTGATTTTGGGTTTTGAAAAAGCCGGTGTCGACATCATTGAGCTCGGTTTTCCGTTTTCCGATCCCTTGGCTGACGGGCCGACGATACAATACTCATCGGAACAGGCTCTGAAGCGGGGCATCGGGATGGCGGATGCATATCGCCTTGTCGCAAAATTGCGCCGGAATGGATGCGGAGTTCCGATTGTTTTTTTTTCCTACATCAATCCGATTTTGAGCCAGGGATTGAAGGCGTTTGTTGCGAAAGCAAAAGTGAGGGGTTTTGACGGCCTGATCATACCGGACCTTCCGCCCGAAGAAGAACCAGAACTGGAGAAGATCAGCCGGCGTTATGATATGCCGGTGATGCGGCTCGCAGCGCCGACGACCGACAGCCGGAGAGCTGCGTTGATTGCAAAGAAATCCCGCGGGTTTGTTTATTTTGTGTCCCTGCGCGGGGTGACGGGGGCGCGTTCGGCCGTCCCGGCCGACATTCATAAAATCTTGAAAGCGTTAAAACGCAGTTCCCGTATTCCCGTACTGATCGGATTCGGTGTTTCGAATCCGGAGCAAGCCAAGAAACTTGCGGCGATGAGCCAGGGCGTGATTGTCGGCAGTGCGATCATTAACCGTTTGAGGAGTTCGGGCGGGAGAACGGAGCCCGTGATCCGTTATGTCCGGAAAATGGTAAAAGCCGTTAAATCGGTTTCCCAATGAGTGGGGGCTAACGGGCTATGCCTGTTTTCCTGGGGCTGGATTTGGGTGAAAAGCGGATCGGGGTTGCGCTTTCTGACGAGCTTGGGAAAATCGCGGTGCCTTTTGATACGTGGGAATTTAAAGGCCGGGAAGCGCTCGAAAAAAAAATCCGGGCGGTGATGGCGGAATACCC
>MHFC01000138.1:20899-21623 GCA_001804025.1 Omnitrophica bacterium GWA2_52_8
AATTGCTGATCTCGGCCGATGTTTCCCGTGCTAAAAGGAAAGATGTCAGGGACCGGCTGGCTGCGCAGAGAATTCTACAAAGCTATTTGGACCGCCAGCAGTTTTTGGGCAATCAAAACATGGGATTATAAGAGATGGCAATGACCCGGAAAATTTTAATCGCCCCGAGTCTTCTTTCGGCGGACTTCAGCCGGTTGGCGGAAGAAATCCGCGATGTCGAAAAAGCGGGATGCGACCTGCTGCATCTTGACATCATGGACGGACATTTTGTCCCGAATCTGACGATCGGTCCCGTCGTCATTCAATGGATCCGCAAAGCGACAAAAATGCTGCTCGATGTTCACCTTATGATTGAATATCCTTCGCAATCGATTGCCGAGTATAGAAAAGCCGGGGCGGATTGGATTACGATCCATGTTGAAGCGGAAAAAAACGTTTCGGCGGCGCTCAAATCCATCCGCGATATGGGGGCCAAGGCCGGGCTTTCGCTGCGCCCCAAAACTCGTGTGGAAGTTCTCGAACCTTTTTTGAACCAGATCAACCTTGTTCTCGTGATGTCCGTGGAACCCGGTTTTGGAGGGCAGGCATTTATGCCCGAGACAATGCGGAAAGTGGTCTGGCTGCGCGAAAAAGGTTTTAAGGGGCATGTCTCAGTTGACGGCGGCATCAAACCTCAGACGGCGCCGGCAGCGCTCAAGGCGGGTGCCGATATTCTCGTGGCCGG
>MHFC01000138.1:21713-22740 GCA_001804025.1 Omnitrophica bacterium GWA2_52_8
AACAGATGCTGGATGATATGGACCTTGAAAGAGAGCGCGGCATAACCATCAAAGCCCGTGCGGTCCGCATCAAATATCAGGGCTATCTCTTGAATCTGATCGATACTCCGGGACATGTTGACTTCACTTATGAGGTTTCCAAAAGCCTCGCCGCCTGTGAGGGCGTTTTGCTGCTTGTGGATGCCAGTCAGGGCATTCAGGCTCAGACGGTGTCGAATATGTACCTGGCGATGGAGCGGGACCTGACGATCATTCCCGTGATTACGAAGCTCGACCTTCCGATTTCCGAGCCCGAAAGACGGCGCGATGAACTTGCGCGGTTTATGGGGATTGATCCCAAAGAAATTATTTTAGCGAGTGCAAAGTCCGGACAGGGGACCGATGAAATATTTAATGCCCTGATTCACCGCATTCCGCCGCCGAAGGGAGATCTTAATAAAGCACCCCGTGCGCTTATCTTTGATTCAAAATATGACTCATTTCAGGGAGTGATTGCCTATGTCCGCATGATCGACGGGGAGCTCAAAGTTGGCGATAAATTTCTGATGATGCAAAGCGGGAGCCGCCGGGAAATCGAAGAGATTGGAATTTTTAATCCCTATCCCGAAAAAGTGCGGCAGCTTTCCGTAGGAGAAGTCGGTTACATCGCGGGGCATATCAAGGATATTTCCGAAGTTAAAATCGGCGATACGGTGACGCTTGAAAACAATCCTGCGCAAGAACCTCTGCCGGGTTACCGGGAAGCGAAACCCATGGTTTTCTGCGGGCTTTATCCGATCAATGCAAAAGACTTTACGCTTTTGCGCGATGCCCTGGGAAAACTTCGGCTAAACGACGCCTCCTTTCAGTTTGAACCCGAGACGTCGGCTTCGCTCGGATTCGGGTTCCGCTGCGGTTTTCTCGGGCTGCTGCATATGGACATTGCCAAGGAAAGATTAGAGCGTGAATTTGGTCTGGATTTATTGATCACGGCACCGAACGTCGTCTACCGCATCGTGGACCCGAAGGGGAATGTGACGGAACTCGA
>MHFC01000139.1 GCA_001804025.1 Omnitrophica bacterium GWA2_52_8
TATGAAATGCCCCTGGCGGAAGTCGTGATGGACTTCTATGATAAAATCAAATCACTGTCTTCCGGATACGGTTCTTTCAACTATGATTTAATCGGATATAAAACGTCGAAGCTCGTGAAGCTGGATATTTTGATCAACGGCGAGCCCGTCGATGCTCTTTCCAGTATTGTGTTTCATGAGAAGGCTTATGCCCGGGGCAAAGCCATGGCGGAAAAACTCAAAGAGGTGATCCACCAGCAGCTTTTTGAAGTCGTGATTCAGGCCGCTGTCGGCAGCAAGATCATCGCCCGTGAATCCATTCGGGCTTTAAAAAAGGATGTTACGAGCAAATGTTACGGCGGTGATATCACGAGAAAACGGAAGCTTTGGGAAAAGCAAAAAGAAGGCAAGAAGCGCATGAAAAAGATCGGAAAAGTGGATTTGCCGCAGGAAGCCTTTATCACGGTTTTGAGGGTCGACTGATATGTCAGCGATCGGGGTCGCCGCGCTCGCGGCAGCGTTTATTTTAATTGTGTATCACCGGAAAATTGTCGAGGAGTGGCATTTTTTCCGGACGCGCCGGTCCGAGTGGTACGCAAAGATGTGGAAGAATTGGGGCGAACCCTTTGTCGTTGCGGCCGTTCTGGCCGTACTGATCCGCACTTTTTTGCTTGGCCCGTACAAAATTCCTACCGGGTCCATGCGGCCAACGTTTCTTGAGGGAGACCGGATATTTGTCGATAAGATATCGTACCGGTTCGGCGAACTCAAGCGCGGGGACATCGTGGTTTTCAAGTATCCGGAAGAGCCGAAGAAAGATTTTGTAAAACGCCTGGCGGGTTTGCCCGGCGACCGGATCGAAATTCGCGACGGGAAGCTGGTCATCAACGGCGGCGAAATGAACCGGGCGCCTTTTTCGAAAAATTATTATTACAATAACAATGAATGGCCGTACGGAAAAGAGGGGCAGGTCATCGTCGTACCAGACCAGGAATATTTTGTTCTCGGCGACAATTCCGCAGCCTCATTGGACAGCCGAAAATGGGGGTTTGTGCCCCAAAAAAATTTGGTCGGCCGGGCTTTTTTTATCTGGTGGCCGCCCAAGCGCGTCCAGTTGTCGGAATAGCCGATACGAAACCGCAAACTTAATCGATCAACACCCGCATGCCGGGTTATTCGGTGCCGGATCGTTTCATGCATCACACATTTCTTTGGGGATCGGCGACGAGTTCTCACCAGGTTGAAGGCAATAATGTCCATAATGACTGGTGGTCTTGGGAACAAAAAGGCGCCGTTATCGAGAAATCCGGTATCGCATGCGACCATTACCGCCGGTTTAATGAAGATTTTGCTCTCATCCGCAGCTTAGGGCACACCGCACACCGCTTTTCTCTCGAATGGAGCCGCTTCGAGCCCAAAGAAAATCAATGGGACGAGCGGGCATTTGATCACTACGGCGAAGTTTTTCAGTCGTTGAAAAAGAACGGGATTGAGCCGGTCGTCACGCTGCACCATTTTACCAATCCGGTCTGGTTTCACGAACGCGGCGGATGGCTTAAAGCGGAAAACAATGCTTACTTTTTAAGGTATGTCCGGCGAGTCGTTGAAACTTACGGGAAGTACGTCAAGTTCTGGATCACCATTAATGAGCCGATCGTATACCTTTATTATTCCTATTTAGCGGGCGAATGGCCGCCGGGAATCAAGTCCTACCGGGCGGCTTGGAAAGTTTTTTACCATCTTTTACTGGCTCACGTACAGGCCTATCGCCTGATCCACGATCTCTATGAGCAAAAGTCCGCAAAGCCGGTTTATGTTTCGCTGGCAAAGCATTGGACCGAAATGCGGCCTGACAATCCCAACTCAATTGCGGACCGTGTGACCGTATTTTCCCGGGACTGGCTTTTCAACAGGCTCTATTTTGACGCTTTAACTTCGGGGTTCCTTTTCTATCCGGGGCTGTTTTGCGAGTATCTGCCGCTCCGGCAGTCTTTGGATTTTTTAGGAATTAATTATTATACGCTCCAGCGCATCCGCTCCAGCTCAAAAACAGGGGAGTGGATGGGGGCGATGGTGGAGCATGCTCCGGGAGCTGACTCCCCGGTGGAACGCAATCAAATGGGATGGGTGATACATCCCGAAGGGCTCTCGTCGCTGCTTAAACGGCTGCGGCCCTATCATTTGCCGGTTTTGATCTGTGAGAACGGGATCTGTGCCGAAAACGACGAGCAACGGGTCCGCTATATCCAAAGTCACCTGCAGGCGGTTACGTCGGCCATAGCCGACGGTGTCTCCGTTGCCGGGTATCTTTATTGGTCTTTGATGGACAACTTTGAATGGGCCCATGGTTTTGGACCCCGTTTTGGCATCGTTGAAGTCGATTATAAAACCCTCCAAAGAAAAATTCGTCCGAGCGCTTATGTCTTGACCGAGTTGTGCCGTAAATTAATGGCACAACCCTAACTATGAGGTCAAGATATCATGCAGAACGATTTATTTGAAACAATGCCCTATGCCCATGCTGTTTCGCGGCGCGCTGATTTGTCCTTGCTTGAACGCTATCAGGTTACTCTTCGTTTTGATCACGTCCTCGTCGTTTTTATCGGTTTTCTCATTCTCAATGCCGTGATTTTTTCCCTCGGAGTGGAAAAAGGGAAGGCTTTTTCACAGGCGCAGCTTCACAATGAGCGAAAGAAACAGCAGCAGATGGCAGATGATTTTGCGGACAAGACGAAACAATTGCGCGCGATGTCCGCAATGGCGCCAAGTGTTTCAGGTGTCGGAGCGATGGTTTCGGGGGCTGCTGAGGACATTGCGGCAGTCCGTGATGTTCAAACCCTGTCCGCCAATGAGGCTGTCGCGCCCGCCAGCGCAGCAATACCGGCAATTACCGGAGGTTTTACGATTCAGGTTGTGACTTATAAGTCGAAAAAGGCGGCCGATGCATTGATCGGCAAGCTCGGAGAAAAAGGACATCAGGGATTTGTCATTCCCAGCGGATCTTTTATGCAGGTCTGTATCAATCAATTCCAGCTCAAAGATGAAGCAAGATCCTTTCTGGCAAAACTTAAATCCGAAAAGATCGTTCCAGCCGATGCTTTTGTCAGGGCCATTCCATCCGTAAGAAGTTGACCGCTAGCGGATTCCATATAAAGTCATCATTTGATATAAAATCCGTCTAAAACGACTGCGTTTTTTGTGTCATTTTCCCGCCCGTATTCCGGGGAGTTTGAACTCATGCATCGTCCAGATTGACATGAGGGGTTGTTCATTTCAATCGCACAGTGCCGTGTACCCGTCAAAAACAAGGTTGACGCGGCACTAGCCAAGGTCATTAAAATTAGGTATAATTCCAAATCTTCAGCATTCAGAAATTTAAGGAGTCTTTTATGTCTCAGCATGCAAGTTTACGAGTGGATAATGTCGGTACAAAGCATCGCAATGTGCTCAAGCGGCACGAAAGAATTAAGCGGCTAGTCGAAGACAACCGCATGGAAGGCCGCGACAGTGTTTATAATCTGCCCAAATTAAAATCTTTAAAAATTAAAGTCAAGAAGGCGGCAAAAGCCGCTCCAGCTGAGGGAGCCGCCGCTGCTCCGGGCGGAGCCGCCCCGGCGCCGGCAGCCGATGCCGCAAAAACTAAAAAGCCTGCGAAATAACCATGATTGAAATCCGCCGATTTGCACCCGGAGATGAGTCGTCAGTGCGTGAACTGATCAACGGCATCATGTCCCGGGAATTCCGTGACGATTTGTCGGCCTATCCGACAGAAGATATCAACGATCTTCCCAAGGCCTATGGAGGCATCGGCGAGGCGTTCTTTGTCGCCCTTGCGGACGGCAAAGTTGTCGGTACCATCGGAATAAAAAAAGAGGACGGACGCATTGCCTTAATGCGGCGTCTTTTCGTGGAGTCGCACTACCGGAAGAAAAGTATCGGCACGAAGCTTATTCAGCGTGCTTTGCAGTTTTGTGATGAAGTGGGCTATGAAGAAGTGGTGTTTCGGATGACGTCGCATATGAACTCCGCCGCAAAAGCCTGTCAAAAATGCGGCTTCGTGCAGCGCGCAAAACTCCAGCTTGGGCCCATTGAACTTCTCAAATTTGTGTTGTCATTGAGTCACGTACGAAAATCCGCATAAAAAGATGGAATTAAAATGAGCCTTTTTTCCTTTCAAAGCAAAAAACCCGAAAGCATCAAGAAACTTTCCGAAAAAGACATCCAAGAAAAATTATACGGCCGTTATCGCGGGTACCATCGAAGCGATAAGCCAAGCTCTCCTGCCGTGCGCGGGTCGGCTGAAAAACAAGGGATTTCGTCCGGGCAAAGTTTAGAAGAAGCGGCCCGCGAGGATCTGTTTGCCGGTCCGCGACAGCAATTGGAACAGGAAGAGCCGGAGGTGCTGGAGCCTAAGGACGAAGCGGCTTCTTTAGAGACCGTTCAGGCGCATCGTAACCCTGCTTCCGAGAAAATCGCTCAGTGGGTCAAAAATGAAAACCGCCAAGTCGCGGCGGCTGCCGGAACAAAAACACAGCCCCGGCGTTATGATCGTGTGGCTCCGAAGATTCAAAAACCGAATGTTTTCGGGATCGTGCTGGAGCGCGGGTTGAGCATGCTGCAAACGGCTGTCCGGTCTTCTGTTTATTTCATACAGCGGGTGTTTCAGGTGGTGGATCTCAAAAATCCGTTTGTGCGCACAGTTTTCTATTGGGCCGGGGCCGTTTCATTTATTGTCCTGTTATTTTTCGGAATCCATGTGTTGAATATTAACCGCGAATCCGCAATGAAAAATCCGCCCCGAAGCAAGGCGAAAAGCGTCGCGGTCGATGCGGCCGTGAAGGATGCGGCAAAAAAATCACGGCAACAACAATCTGTGAAATCGGTAAATCAAGCTGCCTCGGCGGTGCCGGCGGCATTGGCGCCGTCGTCCGGATCTGACGGAACCACCTTGCCGAAAGCGCAACCGGAGAATCAGAATCTATCTGAAACGCAGTCGGATGCCGAAGCCCAGCCCCACCCTTATGTCGTGCAAGTCGCGACCTATGTCAATAGGCAAGACGCCGAACGTGCGTTGACAAAAATCCAGATGGCAGGAGTCCCTAGTTTTATCCGACCGGTCAGGCACACTGACGGGCGTTCTTTTTATAGTGTTTTCTTGGGAAGATTTTCAAGTTATCACGAGGCGCAGACTGCACTGGGGTCATTCAAACAAAGCGAGGCATCGCGTCCTTTTTCGGATGCCTTCATCCGCACACTCAAATGATCATCAACATGCTGGTGTGTTATGTGGGACGGGTTTGATAAACGAAAATTTCCGCGCGTAAAACTGCGTTGCGAAATAACCATTCAGCCGCCGGCACCGCCGGGGCCGATTAATTCTTTTACTCAAAATGTCGGGGCGGGCGGTGTTTGTGTCATTCTTGATGCCAGCTTGAAGCGGTTTGCGGTTTGCAGGGTCAGACTTGAGTTGGGTAAGGATTTGCCGACGATTGAGTGCGACTCCCGCGTTGTCTGGTCGGTGCCCATCGGCCAAGCAAAATCAAAAAAGACGCAATATGACACCGGCCTTGAGTTTTTGGGGATGGATCCTGAAATCACCCAGGTGCTCCGCGATTATTTGGAAAATCTCATCCCGTCGGAATAATTCGTAACTTCACACACGTCTATGGCACAACAATACTCATTCGATATCGTTTCCGAAATTGATCTTCAAGAAGTCGATAATGCGGTGAATCAGGCCCTCAAAGAACTCAGCACGCGCTTTGACTTTAAGGGGAGCAAAAGCACGGTTGAGTTTTTAAAGACGGACAAAAAAATAAGGCTTACTGCGGATGACGATATGAAGCTCCGGAACTTGCAAGACATTCTTAAGACGCGCATCGCCGGCCGTAAGATTTCGATGAAGGCGCTGGATTTTAAGCCTGCAGAGAAGGCGTTTGAAGGAACCTTGCGTCAGGATGTGACGCTGATTTCAGGCATTGAGCAGGACCACAGCAAGCAAATCGTGAGAGCCATTAAAGATGCGAAGCTGAAAGTTCAGGCCAGCATTCAGGGCGAACAAGTGCGCGTCACGTCGAAATCTAAAGATGATCTGCAAACCGCTATTCAGCTGGTTAAAAGCATGCCGTTGAGCATCCCGGTCCAGTTTACCAATTATCGTTAAGTCCTTGTGAAACAATAAGATATGTAATCGCGGATGTATTTTTCGCCGTACTCTTGTAATGTCAAGAGGCGTATGTTATATTTCCATCAGAGCGGGATTTTTTTGTGCTTACTTTTCTTAAGGCATTATAAAGACACTTAAAATACAAACCTATCCCGGTTGAATTCAGACCGCACAACATACCGGAGGAGATCATGGATAAAGACCGACGTAAATTTAAAAGATTTGACGCGTATATGAGCGTTAAATATCAATCTCAGGATGACAATCAAGTGCAGGGTGTCAGCCTGAGCCGTGATCTCTCGCGCGAGGGGATTAAAGTCAATTCATCGGCACCGCTAAAGCAGGGGGCTGTGATCGAACTGGAGATTAATATTCCGGACGATCCCAAACCGGTCCAAACAAGCGGGCGGATCATGTGGAGCCGGCCCTCCGAAGGAAACAACCAGGGATTTGATCACGGCGTGCGCTTTACGTTGATGGATCCTGTGGATAAGTTCCGTGTTTTAGATTATGCCTATAATCATTGGCTGGAAACAAAAGTGAATGATTTTAATGATCCGGAAGAAGTCGCGGATTTGAGTTAAATAAGAGTCCCGGAAGATGAATGACTCACGCATAGGGCGGGAATTTTCCCGCCCTATTTTTTTTAGGTGCCTATGAGTTCGCAGCTTTTGCTTGCCATTGATGCCGGAACGACGGGGGTTCGCGCTTTACTTTACGGCGCGTCAGCGTCGCCCGTTGCCGCCGCATATCAGGAATTCAAGCAGTATTATCCCCGTCCGGGCTGGGTGGAGCATGACGCCGAAGAAATAGTCCGGGTTACCCAGCAGGTGATTCGCAAAGCGCTCAGCGCCTCCCGGCGCCCGGCATCGTTAGTTAAGGCCATCGGCATTACCAATCAGAGAGAAACGACGGTTTTATGGGACTGTAAATCCGGCAGGGCGCTGCACCGTGCGATTGTTTGGCAAGACCGCAGGACGGCGCCTCTGTGTGAAACTCTAAAAAAAGAAGGCCATGAGGCTGTCTTCAGAAAACGCACGGGGCTTGTGCTGGACCCCTATTTTTCAGGAACTAAGATCGAATGGCTTTTGAGAAATTTACAACTGAAGCAAAAAGCAAAAACAGGAAAGGTTTTGTTCGGCACGATCGACACTTGGCTTTTGTGGCATCTGACCGGCGGCAGTTCGCACGCGACGGATGTTACGAATGCTTCGCGGACTCTTTTATACAATATTCAAAAGTTAACATGGGATCGGGACCTGCTAGAATTATTAAACATTCCGGCCGCGATGCTGCCCAAAGTGCTTCATTCCGGAGATTGTTTCGGAAAAACTGCGGGCGGGGGCGCACTGCCGGCGGGCATCCCTGTTTTTGCCATGTTGGGGGACCAGCAAGCCGCACTTTACGGACAAGCGTGTTATCAAAAAGGCACCAGCAAGAATACGTATGGGACGGGATGCTTTGTGGTGATTCACGCGGGAAATCATTATCAAGCGCCGCCGCCCGGTTTATTGACAACAATCGCATGTGATGCCGCCGGCGGCCCGGCGTATGCTTTTGAGGGGTCTATTTTTATTGCCGGCGCGGGCATTCAATGGCTGCGAGACGGCCTTCGTTTTTTTGAAAAAGCCGC
>MHFC01000140.1:0-6235 GCA_001804025.1 Omnitrophica bacterium GWA2_52_8
CAAAACTTTGGATGCAACCCCATGCGTCCAAAGCGGTTTTCTTATCGATTCACCTAATCGATGAGAAAACCGGACTAAACGGTGTTTCCTAACGGGGATAAACAGGGCTTTCCTCAAAAGGACGGAGTTCGATGCTTGAAGACGATGAGAATGTTCCTCTCGAAGAAGATGCGCCGGCGCCGCTCCGGCGCCGCTGGGATCTGGAAGACAGCCTCGAAAAACAGCAAAAGCCCTGCCCGCGCTGCGGCCGCATGATCCAAACGGATGCTTTCAGCTGTCTTTTTTGCGGAAATACCGTGTTTGAAGCTTCCGGCCTACTGGGGAAAATTGTCTCGACATTAAAAAACCCCCGTTTTTTTCCGGTACCGCTTCTTGTCATTTTATTGGCGGTCATCGCGGCGGTTGTTTTCTTTATGTCCTGAGCGTGTCTTTGCGCAGCGGATTTTTTTACGGTCAGCCAGAATTTTATATCGTAATCAAAACTGAGCTTTTGCAAAATGGCCGCCGCCCATAGGCAGTCAAATATTGAGTGTCCCCTATGGGAAGCACGCCGCCGGCCGGCCATTTTGCAAAGGTTCTGTCAAAACATAAATAGACTTACTATTTCAGAAACAATGAATAGCGCCGATTCTATTAGATTAGAAGCGGTTTTTTTTAAGACTTGGCAGAGCCGCCGAAGACGGAGATCGAAATGCGCAAATGGATGCTGTTAAGTGTGATTCCGGCCCTTGTACTTGCTAGTTTTCCCCATGAATGTTCCGCCGATACGATGTTTCGAAAGCTCGGCCGCGGCGGCATCAACGTGCTGCTCGGGGGTACCGAGGTGGTCTATCAGCCCTATGTCCAGGGAAATGAGGATGGCTTCCTGGGGGCGATTGCCGAAGGTATTCCCCGGGGCGTGTTTATGGCGATTGCCCGTATCGGCATCGGCGCGTATGAGATCTTGACATTTCCCTTTCCTCTCCCTGATAATTATGGACCGATTTTGATGCCCGAGTTTCCTGTGCCGCGAGAGTCCCAAGGGCTATCTTAAGGACCCCCCTGAATAATTCCAGTATTTGACCCGTCTTATGAGAGCTTCTGTATGCAACGACAAGACAACGATTTAGAGCTTGTGCGTCAGTCCCAGCAGGGAAGCCGCAGTGCTTTCGGCCGGCTTGTCTCCAAATATTATGAAATGGTTTATGCCGTTGCCTACGGGGTCGTTAATCATCGTGAAAAAGCCGCGGATATTACGCAGGAGGTATTTTTAAAAGCCTTCCAGATGATTAAAGGATTTGAAGGGAAATCTAAAATTACGACATGGCTTTACCGGATTACCGTAAACCGTGCCATTGATGAGACGCGAAGAAAGCGGCCGCAAGAATCGCTGGACGAACCCGTAGACACGAAAGATTCCGAGGTTTCCAAATATGACCGTCTGGAAGATGTGCAGCCGGGCCCGCGGGATCTTGCCGCCGGAGGTGAGCTGCGAGAGCTGATGCGCAATGCGCTCAAACAATTGTCGGAAGAACACCGGGCCGTTCTGGTCCTGCGCGAGTGGCAAGGACTAAGTTATGAGGAAATTGCCGGGTCGTTAAACATCGAACTCGGGACCGTGATGTCGCGGATTTTTTACGCCAAGAAGCGGCTGGCGCAGGTCTTGAAAGGTACCGAAAAAACAATGCTGATGTAAACAGCGAAAGTGTTGAGCGGAAAAATCCCCATGAAAAATCAACAAGAAGAATTCGAAAATCAGGCGCTTAGCTCCTACCGGGAATATTTGAAGCAGGAATTTGCCCAAGCCGATCTGACGGGCCAAAAAAAAGCTTTCATTCATGAGTGTTTTGCGCGAGAATCCTGGCTGGCAAGCTTGGGTGAGCTGGGAATTCCCGCGATGGCTTTTGCGTTACTCTGTTTGACCTTCGCCCATTTTTACGGGGATTTCTCGGTTGCCGGAAGCGTGCACCCTATGCTTGGCGCCGTACCGCAAGCCGATGTCCGGTCTGCCGCGGAGCGCGAGCCGGTAAGTCAGCCGGCATCTGCGGAGCCGCGATCAACCGTCGCCGCCGAAAAGCAAAACAAGGAGCTGCCGGCAATCCCTGCCGTGGATGTCCGCCGCGTGGTCAGTCATGCAGGGCCTGTCGTGGTTTATCAAAAGTCTTTTCAGGATCATCCCATTACCGTGATTTGGGTTTTTCCCAGAGGTTGATAATTTATGGAGCGGTTACTTAGAACCATTTTTTGGGGGAGTTTGCTAGGGGGGATGCTATGGATCCGGAGTTCCGGGGTCCATGCGCAGCATACCGAAAGAGTTCTTGTGACCGTTATTGAAGCCTCGAATGCAAAGACAGATTTTGATGTGGATAATGACGAATACCGCGACCAGTTGTTCAAGCTTTTTTCTTATACCGGATATAGCCAGTTGGACAAGACCGTTGCGGATTTAGAGCGCTCCAAGAGACAGCTTGTCAAATTGCCGAACGATTACGAACTCCTTTTAACATTGCAGGGAGAGGAGGCCGATCGTGTTTTGGTCCAGGCTGTCATTCGAAAGGGCAATTCTCAGTTCGTTGATACGATTCTTGCCATCCTCAGGCCCGGGGTTGTCTTTCTTGGAGGCCCCCCCTCTGAGGATGGGACGATAATTATAGTGCTGGAAATAGGCTTTTAAAATGAATAAAATATGGCCTTGTCCGTCTCATGGTTGTTTGAAGACATTCTGTCGAACAATCAGAGACTTTATTCTGAGAAAGGAGTTAAGTGTAATATGAAAATGAGTGACTTTGGTTTTTACGGCATCATCATTACGACGTTGGTGCTTTGTTTTGGTTTGAACATGCCGGTTTCACTTGCAGCTGATTCATTGGTGGTTTCGGATTTCGATACCGGTGATAAGCCGAATAATATCGGCGGTGACTTTGGAGCATGGGATAAGGATCCTAACGATGATACGCAGTCGACGCAGATGTCCTTTGAGCCGGCTGACGCGATGGGAGATCCTGCCGGTTATGCGATCCGTTTGGACTATGATGTGGATTCGCCGAATCCGGCGTATAACGGTTTTTGGATGAAGCTTAACGGTGAAGACGCCTCGAACTACAACACGTTAAGTTTTTACATCAAGGGTGATGCCGCTGCCGGTTATACGAAGCGCATCAAGATTGAATTGAAAGATATGACGAACAAACCGTCGCCGTACATCGTCACGGGAATTACCGATGAATGGTCGAAGATTTCCATTCCGTTCGATAAGTTCCGCCGCATTACAGATTGGTCGGCTTTGAATGAATTTGTTGTTGTGTTTGATGACATCAATTCAAGCCCGAAAACGGGAACCATTTACTTTGATCAGCTTGCTCTCAGCAAGGAGTAAATGACAAAGCAGCAAAGAACATTGTAAGAACACAGGGGGCGAGTTCACCACTCGCCCCCGTTTTTCTAGTACTGTGTTTCATTAATTTTTATGAATCGGTACACAGTACAGTACTTGTCTCTTTATAAAAAACATCCTTAACGATTAATGAAACAATGTACTAGAAAGTATAAATGCCTCTGATTGTCTTATTGCTCTTGATATCCGCGATACAAGGATGCTCAAGCGTCGAATCTGCGTTCGGCGTACGGCACATTGAGACTGGGCCGGAATTTAAACAGGAAATCATCTTGCAAGTCGGAGAAGACTTCCGGCAGCACCAGGCCGCCCGGTCGTCCTATGACGTCGGGGATCTTCAGTCTTTTCATACGCAGCACACGCTTCCCATTGTGATCGAAGATGCCTTCAAAGATCTCTTCGGAAAAGTGACCGTAAAGGATGCCGCCGCCCTGGCGAATCTGGAAGTCAATCCGCCTAAGGTTCCCGCCATATTTGAAGTGAGGATCATGGATCTTGCTCATGACATTTATAGCGACGCGCAAAACTATCGCGCCCAAATAGTCATCGGGGTTGCGATGAAAAGTCCGCGCGGAAAAATATTGTGGCAGCAGTCCTTTAGAGGCGACGGTTATACGCGCGCCGATCCTTCCTTTTCGACGCAGATGGGGCCCGAAAATGCCATTCTTGATGCGCTGCGTTCTGCGCTGGAGCAAATGCAGACCGCGATGGCAGCCTCTTCAATCATCAAGAACCACATGGCCCACTATGCCGCCAGCAACCAGGCCCGTCAGGCCACTGAAGTTCAATCTTAGTCCGTTTCATCGATTAGGCGAATCGATGAAAACCGCTTTGGACGCATGGGGTTCTATCCAAAGTTTTGCGCCCGCGTTTTAACAGGGCGCAAAAGACAACCCCTGGGGTACAAATGGAAAAGCCCATTTGCACGCCAGCCTCTTCGAGGGCATTTCTCAGGGGTGATGAGAAATGCGGGTTAGTTCCTGCTACGAAAACGTCCTCTCTTTGATGCCCTTAACCGTTAAAGTATTGCGGTTGCTTGAGCCTTCTGATGCCCCTAACTTTATATATACATTGATTTTATAAATAAGTTGGCGGCTTTCGGGATTATTCCCACCATAGGAGAAACCGATTTAAAGATCATAAACCATTTAATTTCAATCATATAAAGCCGATAATAATCGAAAGTCTGTGTTGTTCTTCCCATACAGCACCTTAAATGGCCGCAGGATTATCATTCTGGGGTATATTCATTTTCGGAGAAAAAAGAATGACGGCTGAAAAAAAAGAATTTTCAGATGCAATTCATATTGAAAAAATCCTCCCGGGCAAGCGCTGGCAGGTTTTTCGGCTGATCACCAGCATTGAAGATTTCCCCAATTATATGCCGAATGTCCGCAAGGCGGAATTCATCGAGAAAACAAAAACGGGCGCCATCACGAAATGGTTCGTCGATATTGACGGGCTGCCGATCCGCTGGAAACAGGAAGACCGGTTTGAGTTTTCAAAATTCAGCATTTATTTTAAGGCAATTGAAGGCGACATCGAATATTTCGAGGGGGTCTGGACACTTCAGCCGGGGCCCGGCGATTCGACGGTCGTGATTCTTAACGTAAGCATTCGTCTCGGAATTCCTATTTTTGAGCATGTTGTAGCCGACGTTTTGCGCGCCAAAATTCAAAAAAACTTTGAAATGATGCTGCATGCGATGGAAGAAGACCTCATCCGGCACCGCTATCAGTCCGTAGACGGAAAACCTTCCACGAAAATCAAAGGTTTTGTGGTCATGGGGCACCCCTATAATTTCAATCATCTGGTCCGCATCTTCAAAGTCTTCAAACCGGACATCAGCGCGATCACCCCCGACTTTTTGATGAAAATCTTCGAATTGTCACCGGCCTATCTATCCTCGGACATTCGCGATTACCGGTCGGAATGCGGCAAGATCGTCGACGGCTATTTTGTCATGTGCCCGATCATTCCTGACATGGCTTTGTTAAATCCTGAGATTGTCATCAACAAAGTGCTCGACGGCTGCAGGATCGGAGAGCGTTTGGGCGCGGGCATCCTGGCCCTCGGAGGATTTACTTCGATTGTCGGGGAGCGCTATTTTAACAAGCTTAAAAGCCAGGTCAAAATTCCGGTGACCACAGGCAATGCGTTTACGACAGCCATGGCGCTTGAGGGTGTCAGGAAGGCATGTCAGCTGATGGAGATTGATTTTAAAAAAGCCCGGGCGGTGGTGATTGGCGGTACGGGCGATATCGGCAGCGCCTGTGCCCGTGTTTTGGTTAATGAAGTTGCGGAACTGGTGGTGACGGGGCGGACGCCGTCGGCTCTGGAAGCGATCGAAAACCAGCTTAAAATGGCGGGCGGGGCCAAAATCACGGCAACCTTGGACAACAACCGGGCTGTAACGCAGGCCGATATTATCATTGCTGCGGCCAGTTCTTCGCAGACGATTGTTGACATCAAATACATCAAACCCGGAGCGGTTGTTTGTGACGTTGCCTACCCCAAAAATATTTCCTATTCAACATCGAACCGTGATGATATCTTTGTGTTCTCAGGCGGACTTGCTTCCATTCCGTCACCCTTTAATTTGGGCTTTGACGTGGGACTGCCGTCGCAGCACATTTTGTACGGCTGCTTTGCCGAAGCCATGATCCTGAGTCTGGAAGAGCGGTATGAGAATTTCAGCGAAGGAAAAGGGCGGCTGATGCCGGAAAAGATCCGGGAAATTCAAGACATCGGAGAAAAACACGGTTTTCGGCTCGCGCCGTTTTTCTGGGGCGATAAGCAAATCCGGCCTGAAATGATCAGTAAAATCCAGGCCAGGGTGAGGAGTGCATAGACTCGATCTAT
>MHFC01000140.1:6241-11744 GCA_001804025.1 Omnitrophica bacterium GWA2_52_8
TTAACCCGCAGGCAATCCCGATGTTTTTGGTCAGCTCCTTGATTCTGGCCATCGGGTTTTTTGTTTTTCTCCAAAATAAATCCTCTCTGAACAATATTGTTTTCTTCCTGTTTTGCCTCAGTCTGAACCTTTGGCTTTACGGCCGCGTTTTCATGTATTGTTCAAAAGAAGCCGAAACCGCGCTATGGATCGCGCGCCGCGTCGCCAAATTGGGCGTCAGCCACATCGCCCCCCTGGTTTACACGTTTTCGGTTTTGTGGCTGGACCGTTATGAAAGACAGAAACCGTTCGTGATCGTGGGTTTTGTCATGGCGCTGGCGGTTTATTTGACGACCAATTTTTCGCTCTTGGTCGTCACCTCGGTGCATAAGTACTTCTGGGGTTATTATCCCGTGTACGGAATCGGCGGGAAGTTGTTTCTGGTTTTCTTTTTCTCTTATTTTACAGCCGCTTTTTATAATTTCTTCTCCGAATTAAGAAAAACACAAGACCCTATCCGGAAAAAACAAATCCAACTGTGCACGGTCGCGTTTCTGATTTCCTTTACCGGGTCTTTTGATTATTTGCCGAAGGTCATTCATTACCCTTTGTACCCGTTTGGGTACATGTCCGTTTTTATTTGGACCATGGTCATCGGTTATTCGATCGTAAAATATAAAGTCCTTGATATCCAGACCGTGGTCCACAAGACGGTCATGTGGCTGCTTTCGTCATCCATTGTCGGAATTCCGATTATTTTGTTTTTTCATATTTTTAAAGATTGGGTTTACCATCTATCCAATCCCGGTTTTATCCTGGTGCTCGGCGCGGTCGTCTTTTTGGGGGTGATTTATTTGCGGAACGTGCAGCCGCATATTGACGAATATTTTCAAAGGCGGAGCCGGGATCTGATCCAGGCCATGGAAAAATTTAATGACACGCTGGTGCATCATCGCAGCCTGCGTGAAATCACGCGGCACATTTTAATCACCATGGAAAAGGTCCTTTATGCCGGAAACGTATCCTTGCTTCTGCGGGACCGGCAGCGCGGTATCTTTACGCTTGAGCATCTCGAGAATTACCGCGGCCAGGTCTTCGAATTGCCGGCGGCCGATCCTTTGGCTGTCTGGCTGGAACACAACGATCGTATCGTGCAGCGTGAATACCTGAGTTTGGACCCCGATCTGTTGCCGATCAAAAACGCGGGGCTGGAATTCTTCAACCGTTCACAAGCGTTGCTGGCGGTGCCGCTGATTATCGGGCAGCAGGTGATCGGTATTCTCAGTCTGGGACAAAAAGAAAACCTCCAGGGCTACCGGCCGGCAGACATCAACTTTCTGACGGATCTGCGGCGCAGTGCGGCGATCGCCCTTTCAAATGCGATGCATCTCGAAGCCGAGCAGGAGAGTTTGCGCCGATGGAACGAGGACCTGGAAAAGAAGGTGGATGAGCGTACCGAAGAATTAAAACATATGCAGGCGCAGCTGATTCAGGCGGAAAAGATGGCGACAATGGGAACGCTTTCGGGGGGTGTGGCCCATGAAATCAACAATCCGCTGGCCGCGATTTTAGCCAATGCCCAGCTGTTAAAAATGGAGGCGACAGGCGATGATCTGGAGTCCCTGCAGCTGATCGAAGAGGGCGCGAAGCGCTGCCAGATGATTGTGCAAAAACTCATGAAGTATTCGCGTAAGTCGATCGAAACGGAACAGATGTCGGAAATCTCCCTTAAAAAAGTCATCCGGAATGTCGTTTCAATGCTCGAATACCAGATGAATCAGGAGAATGTCAAAATTGTCCTGGATATTCCCGATCTCGAACCGGTTCAGGGCATTCAAAACGAACTTGAGCAGGTTTTTACGAATTTGCTTGTCAATTCCCGCGACGCCTTAAAGGGAAAAGAAGGGGAGGCGTTCATTAAAATCAGGGCCTTTCAGGACGCCGGCAAGGTGTGCGTGACGGTTGAAGATAACGGTCTGGGGATTGCGAAGCATCATCTGACAAAAATATTCGACCCTTTTTTTACCACCAAAGATGTCGGCAAGGGGACGGGTTTGGGACTTGCGGTGTCCTACGGGATTTTGCAGAAGCATCATTGTCAGGTGGCCGTTCAATCGACAGAGGGACAGGGAACCGTCTTTACGTTGAGTTTTCCGAAAAACGGCGTTCAGACAGAGAAAAGTCTGTAATTTTAAGAACCTAATCGGGAAAAAATGCCGAAGAAGATACTGATTATAGACGATGAAGAGATCTTGATTAAAACGCTTCTGCGTCTGTTCGAGAAAAACGGGTATGAGGCTGCTGCGGCAATGAGCGGGGATGAGGCGCTGCGGCTGGCGGAAGAAAACGGTCCTTTTGACCTCGTGGTTTGTGATATGCGCATGCCCGGATATAACGGTGTTGAGCTCATAAAACGAATGGAAGAGGTGTATTCGGCCCGCTATAAATGCAGGGTTCCGGTAATTTTTTTGACCGGCTTTGCGGACGAAACGCTGGAGGCACAGGCACAATTGCTGAATCCCGTCGCCTACATGTATAAACCGTTTGATATTTCTGAATTGTTCCGGCAGGTTCATGAAACGGTTTCAAAATAATCAGAGCGCCTGTTAACGGACAGCCTTAATAAGGACGCCTTTTCTGTGGAAATGATCTTTGTGTACGCCGGACTTGTGAACGCCATCACAAGCTTTATATTGGGTGCGATCGTTTTGGGGGCCAATTATAAAGCTTCTATCGCACGATGGTTTTCGCTTTCCGCATTCGGAATCACATACTGGTCGATTCATTATGCCCTGTGGCTTCAAGCGGGTGATGCCGCTCAGGTGCTTATGCACTTACGCCATTCGCTTGCCGGGTCGATTGTTATTCCCACGGCTTTTTTAATTTTCACCCACCGTTTTTTAGACAAAAAAAACCCGTTCATCGAATGGCTGAGCGGCATGCTCGGCGGATGCCTGATGTTTACGGTCTTTACGCCGTATTTTATCCGCAAGCTCCACCCCGTCTTATTTTTTGATTATTGGCCTGTGCCCGCATTTTTTGCTCACGTCATGATGGTCTATTTTATGGTCAGCGCGGCCTATGCTTTTACGGTCCTGTGGCAGTCCCTGCGCGCGCAAGACGGGGTCAAACGCAATCAAACAAAATATGTTTTTTTCGGCACGTTGATTGGTTTTGCGGGCGGCGCGACAAATTATTTGTTGTGGTACGGGATTCCGGTGCCGCCCTACCTCAATATTCTGGTCAGTCTTTATGTGTTTATCGCGGCTTACGCAATCGCGCGTTACCGGCTGATGAATATTCACATTATTCTGCGCAGGGTGATGGTGGCGGCCGGTTTGTTTGCATTGGTTTTGTGTGTTTTTATGACGCTTCGATACTTGCTTACCCGATGGCTTGGCGGCCTGTTTGGGTTCGGTGCGGGCTGGGCTTCGGCCGTCAGCCTGTTTGTCCTTGTTTTTGCGTACGAGGATATGCGGAAATTGTTGATCAATGCTACAGACCGTTTCCTCTTTCAGAAGAATTACAACTACCAGAAGATTTTAAAAGATGCGTCTGCGGGGCTGTCTAAAATCGAAAGCCTTGACCATTTACTGCGGTTGGTCGTTCACTTCGTCACCATGAAGATGCGCATTTCAAATGCTGGGATTTTGACGCGGCTGCGGGATTCCGATGAATATTTGCTCTGTTATCAGCGCGGCTATGAAAAAAATTATCTCGAATACCGGCTCAAACCCTCCGATGCGCTGATCGCCTATTTGAGCCGTGAAAAAGAGGCCGTCAATATCAACCGCGTTCAGGAATATATGCAGTCCGGAGTCCGGCGCCTGAAAAAAAACAGGCCGTTCGAGGCTTACGATTTCCAGGCCGTCTATGACAAGATGAAAGAATTAAAGGCCGTGTCCTGTGTGCCGAGTTTTCTCGGCAAAACGCTGCAGAATGTTCTTGTGCTGGGCGACAAAAAATCGGGAGATCTTTATACGGATGAAGATATGAGCATTCTTTATACGCTTGCGCAGGAATCGGCGATTGCGATTGAAAATGCCCGGCTTTATGACGAGGCGGTCAATAAATCCTATGAGCTTGAAAGGATCAATGAGCAGTTGGAATACTCAAAAGGTTTGCTGATCAATGCCTTGCGTGAGACGGAAGTGGCCAATAAACAGCTGAAAGACACCCAAGCCCAGCTGATTCATGAGCAAAAAATGGCGACCCTCGGCCGCCTGGCAGCGTCGGTCGGGCATGAAGTCAACAACCCCTTAACGATTCTTTCCATGAATGTGTCGCGGGCCATTCTTAAATACCGCAAAGATCCAGGTTTGAAAGTCGGCGAGATTTTGGAGCTGTTTTCAAAAATGGAGCAAAATATCGGGCGTATCAAAGCGGTGGTCAATACGCTGACGGGACTGCTGAAGCGTTCCGAAAAGGGAAAGTTCGAACCGCTGTCGCTGAAAATTATACTGGAAGAAACTCTTCCTCTCGTTCAATTTCAGACTTATTTGGATAATTTGACCGGAACACAGGTAGAGTTTGATATCCCCGGCAATATCCCCCTCATTAAGGGGGACCTGGAGCGCCTGCAGGAGGTATTTTTAAATTTATTTATCAATGCTTATCACGCCATGGAGGGCCGGCGCAACCGCCGTATTGCGGTCTCCGCAAAAATCGATACGGGCGACGACCGTTTCATTACCGTCCGTTTTGCGGATAACGGCTGCGGCATGAGCGAAGAAGTCATGGCCAAAATTTTTAACTACGGATATACGACAAAACCTCCGGGCCGCGGCTCAGGCATGGGGCTTTATATGTGCAAATACATTATCGAGCTTCACGGCGGCAGCATGGCGGTCGAAAGTAAAGCCGGGGAAGGGACGACGTTCATTCTTAAACTTCCCGTTTATGAAGAAGAAAATTCTGCTTCCGAGCAACCTGTCCGTAAAGCGACGGGATAGCCGCCGCATCATGAAATAAACTGATATCAAAATAGGATGACCCCGGCCCCCGATGAAGAAACTGCTGATTATTGATGATGAAGAAGGGATTGTGCAGGAAGTGCGGGATTATTTTTCTGAGGAAGGCTGGGAAGTTTATTCGGCCTACACCGGGAAAAAAGGCCTGGACTTATTGAACGAAGTGAAAGGGGATGTGTTAATTCTTGATATCAAATTACCCGATATGTCAGGTGTCCATTTGCTCAAAATAAGCAAAGAACTGCAGCCTGCCATGAAGGTGATCTTGAATACGGGCTACGTCGACCAAAGCACTTTTGATGATGTCGAAAAATTAAAGCCCGACGCTTTTCTGCAAAAGCCGTTTAACCTCATGAAACTGAGCGATGAAGTTTCCCGCCTTTCAAAGGCCGGTTAGCAGTTCCGCTCAAATTCTAACAGCTTAGATCATTTTTTATCAGTCTTCTGAAAAGAGCTGTTCGTAGCTAGTACCCTTTCAAGATTGGATTTAGCAGTTCATGATAAAGGTCGATACCTCTACAGGTTTTAATGCAACCGAGGAGGATCGAGATGAA
>MHFC01000141.1:0-1374 GCA_001804025.1 Omnitrophica bacterium GWA2_52_8
TATCTTCTTGAGAAAAAACAGCAGAAACCTCTTGATCGGGACAAGGATTGGATGCGTGAATATGAACTGGACTAGTACTGTGTTTCATTAATTTTTATGAATCGGTACACAGTACAGTACTTGTCTCTTTATAAAAAACATCCTTAATTATTGATGAAACAATGTACTAGGAGTCTGTGATGGTGCTTAAAGAAATTAACAGCATTCAAAGCAGCACGAAAGATCTTCGATCCTTCGGTTTTGTGGTCGGGGGATGTTTTGCAGGGCTCGCTGCCCTGTCCGCCTGGAGAGGGCATGGCCTTGCGCCGATGGTTTTGACTGCAATCGGAGGTCCGCTGATAATCGGCGGATGGCTGTATCCCCGGGCATTAAAACCTTTGCAAAAAGCATGGATGACGCTCGCCGTGCTTATGGGTTGGGTTATGACGCGTGTGATTTTGAGCGTCATTTTTTTCGCCGTTATGATGCCGTTCGCCTTGTGCTTAAAACTAATGAAAAAACGATTCATGATGCTGGAATTTGATTCAAGGCGCGCAAGCTATTGGGAACGCAAGCCTGAGGAACTATTTGATGCAAAAAAATATGAACAACAGTATTAAACGAACAGGAGATAGCGAATGAAGAAGCTGGGCATCCTAAAAGAGTTTTGGAGCTTTCTCAAGGTGCGTAAAAAATGGTGGCTTACGCCTATTGTCATCGTCATGGTCCTTCTTGGCGCGCTTATCTTTTTCACACAGGGCTCGGCTGTCGCGCCGTTTATCTATACGTTGTTCTAGGTGCTGTGTCTCGTAAATTTTTATGCATGGGAAATCAGTGCGGTCCTTATCGCCTTTGGAAAAAGCGTTCCTGATGTTTAACAAAACAAGGCCCTAGTTTCTGTTGACATTTGACTTGTATTTCTCCCTCTCCCATCGGGAGAGGGCAGGGTGAGGGGAATAAAACAACCTGCGGCTAGCAGGAGTCTTCGCCGGAGGACCCCCTGCCTGCAGCAGGCAAAGGGTTGAGGGTAAAGAACTTAAAATTTCCCCCCTCACCTTAATCCTCTCCCCTAATGGGAGAGGAGATGGTTTTGAAATGTCAACAGAACCTGTGCCGCGTCAGGCTTGTTTTGAGGAGCGCGCGGCGCTGTGAGTGCTTTTGAAATTGCAACACCCGATTTCAAGTGTCCAGAAGCACTCATTCTTGCCTTTGCCATTACGTAAAACACGATATTTTTTTGCCGGAATGGATTATGACATCTCGCTATTCCTATAAAAGTTTCTGGAAGCGCGTACTGGCTGCGCTCTTTGATATAATCAGCGGATTGTTTGCCGTCTTCGGTCCGAGAAAAAGCAGACGGGTTGATCAAAAGAGCATCCACCGCATTCTTCTTAT
>MHFC01000141.1:1448-9335 GCA_001804025.1 Omnitrophica bacterium GWA2_52_8
CCACTGGTTCGAACGCTCGGCCTCCCATGGGCGGTCAATGAAAACTTTTTTTTCATTGAGCCGTCAATTGCGTTCGCGGCGATATGATTTGGCTGTGGATTTTCGGGGTGATTTGAGGCATCTTCTGCTCATGAGGCTGTCGGGAATTCCGTTTCGGGTGGGCTACGGTATCACCGGCGGGAGATTTTTGGCAACGCATTCTTTAGATTACCCGCGTCATGCCCATCAAAGCCAGGTATCCGAAATCCTGCTTACACGCGTGGGGGTTCCCGCTTCTGATGCGCCCCGATCGGTGCGATTTGATTATTCATTGGCTCAGCAGGAGATGACCTTATCAAAATTTCCGTTTTTGGAAGACCGTGCCGTAAAAAAAATCGTGATTCATACGGGTGCCGGATATCCGTCCAAAAAATGGCCCTTTGAAAAATTCAGGCAAGTCATCAATGAGGTGCTTAACCGGGAACTTGCCGCCGTCATTTTGATCGGCTCCCGAGAGGAGAAGCATGCCAATCCGTTGGAAGAAGCCGCAAACAGAAAGACGTATGATTTGAGGGGGGAATCCGGGCTTGAAGACTTGCCTGTGATTGTGGATTTTTCAAATTTGTATTTGGGTAATGATTCCGGCCCCGGCCATATTGCGGCCGCGCAAGGAGGGCCGGTTTTAATTCTCTTTAGCGGTGTGAATCGAAGCGAAATCTGGCGGCCTGTGGGACCGGGTGTTAACCTCATCCGCCATGAGGTTCCTTGTTCGCCTTGTGAGATGCCGGTATGCCCGCTTAAGCATCAGGATTGTATGAATAAAATTGAATTAGACGCGGTTATGAATCAAATCACAATCATGCTTTCGGAAAAAAAAGGTCAGCTTCATGTATGATATCGGCATTGACGTGCGGATGCTGCGCCACACGGGGATCGGAACCTATCTGAAGGGGCTCTTGCGTGAGTTGCCGAATCAAAATGAAATCAGCAAAAAACAAATAGCGCTTTTTGGACCGGCTCAAGCAGGCCGGGTCGGCGAGATCTACCAGTCGATTCATTTTTCCGCTCCCATTTATTCCATTCGAGAGCAAATCACTTATCCCGGCCTCGTGAAACAATGCCGCTTATGGCATGCGCCGCATTACAACTGCCCGATCCGCAAAGGCAAGTCCAAACTTGTTGTTACGATCCACGACATCATCCACTGGATTTACCGGGACCCCTGGAAATCACCGTTCAAGGCGGTTTATGCGGAACAAATGAACCGCCGCGCCGTGAAGTGTGCGGATCATATTATTGCCGTGTCTGCATATACGCGGGATGATTTAATCCGGCATTTCGGAGCACATAAAGAAAGGATTTCGGTTGTCCATGAAGCTGTCGATGAATTTTATCAAAAAAATGCTTTACCGGAAAGCGACCGCGCCAGAATCCTTTTAAAGCTAGGTGTCAATGCCCCCTATTTTTTATATGTAGGCCTGATCAAACCGCACAAGAATGTTTTGGCCCTGGTCAATGCCGTAAAAAAACTGCGTCGGCAGAATCAAACCAAATCGGCAGTGGTTGTTGTGGGGAAAAAAGATTCCGCGTACGCCGCGAAGCATCAAGAGCTTATGGCGATTAAAACGGACAATGATCTCGTTTATCTGCCGTATGTTACGAAAGAACAGCTGAGCGCTCTTTATGCGGGTGCTGTGGCGCTCGTCCACCCCTCGTACTATGAGGGATTTGGTTTGACTCTTTTGGAAGCCATGGCGTGCGGGACGCCTGTGCTTGCATCGAATCGCGCATCTATTCCGGAGATTGCCGGTAATGCGGCTCATTATTTTAATCCCCTGGACGAAACCGCTCTCTTGCCTGCGCTAATCGCCATTGAAAACGATGAGTCCCTGAGGGCGCAATTAATTGATAACGGAAAAAAAAGACTTCACGAATTCAGCTGGCAGAAAACGGCCCGGCAAACCAGTGAGATTTATAATCGTGTCCTGGAGGGCTTGTGAGGGTTGCCTTGGTTCATGATTGGCTGATTCATATGCGCGGGGGGGAAAAGGTTTTGGACGCCCTGGCGGAAATGTATCCTGAAGCAGAAATTTATACCCTTTTTTATAACCGGAAACGACTGAGTCAAAATCTTCAAAAAAAGAAAATAACGGCCTCATGGCTGCAATGGGTGCCGGGAATTCGATTGTTTTACAGGTGGTTTTTACCGGTGCTTCCTTTTGTTGTCCGCAGCCTGAAACTAAAGGCGGCCGATCTTGTTCTGTCGAGTTCGCATTGTGTCGCCAAGGGCGTCAGACTTCCCGGCGGGGCCCGTCATATTTGCTATTGCCATGCGCCGATGCGTTATGCCTGGGGATTTGAGAATGAATACTTCTCCTCTTTTTTGCCGCCGTTCAGGGGGCTTATCCGTTATATCCTGAAAAGATTGCGGCGGTGGGACACAGACGTCAATGCTTCAGTGCATAAATTTGTAAGCAATTCAGAAAATATTCGAAAAAAGATTGAAAAGTGCTACGGACGAACGGCAACCGTCGTTTATCCGCCGCTTGATTATCAATATTTTCAAAATCCCGCGGCCGGTCACCGGGATTATTACTTGGTTGTATCCGCGTTTGTTCCTTACAAACGAATCGACATTGTGATTGATGCGTTTAACCGGCTTGACCGAAAACTTATGATTATCGGATCCGGGCCGCTTGCGTCACGTTATGAACAAATGAGGAAGAGTTCTAATATTTCTTTCGTCGGAAATGTAAGCGGCGAGCAGTTAAAAGCGCTTTACGCAGGTGCGAAGGCACTTATTTTTCCGACGGATGAAGATTTTGGAATTGTTCCGCTTGAAGCTCAAGCGTGCGGAACACCCGTCATCGCGTTAGGCCGGGGCGGGGCGCTTGAAAGCGTCAAAACGGGGCTTTTTTTTATGACCCAGAAGGAAGACGCCGTTAGAAAAGCTGTGCTTGAGTTTGAAGCTCAAAAATGGGATTATCAAACGATATCGATGAAGGTTGAAATGTTTTCCAAAATACACTTTCAGGAATCCATGCGCCTTGTGATTGATGCCGAGATGTCTGCCGGACACGAAACTTATGTCGCCTCATAAAAGACAAATTAAATTTACTTATGTGACGATGATGGCGGACCTGATTGCGGTGCTTGGCAGTGTCGCGGCCTCGTATGTCCTTCGTTTTTTCTATCTTGATTATGCTTTTATGCCGGTGCCTGAAAATGCACCGTTTGCGGCCTATGCAAAAGCCGTATTTGTTGTGGTGCCGGTTTATTTCGTCTTTCTCAAGGCCTATGGGCTTTATAACCCGCATCGCAGGGTTCGGCGCATTGAAGAAATATTCATTGTTTTTAAAGCGGCAAGTTTCTCGATCCTTGTGTTAATGGCATGTACCTTCTTTTATAGGGGATTCACCTATTCACGTGTTTATCTTGTGATCTTATGGGTTTTATCCTCCGTGCTGCTGAGCATGGCCCGCTATCTGGTCATTCAACTCGAGTATAAACGCCGGATCAAAGATAAAAACAAGATTAAAGTCCTCTTGGTCGGGGGAAACCGTAATTCGCGGCAAATTATTCAATGGGCGAATCTCAACCCGCATTACGGCCATCAAATTATCGGAGTCCTGGTTCGTGACGCGGATCTCGTGGGGAAACATCTGGAGGATATTTCCATCCTGGGCGTGTCGGACCAGGCGCTTAATTTTATCAGCCATCTCAAACCCGATCAGGTGATTTTACTGGACCCTAATTTTCCCCACGCACAAATTGCCGATTTGGTGGCGCACTGCGAGGATCTTTTTATTGATTTTAAGCTGGCTCCCGATCTTTATGGCATCATGTCGCACAATGTCAATATTGAGTATATGAGTTCCGTGCCGCTGATCGGGTTCCGCGATTTACCGTTGGATGATGTGTGGAACCGTTTTGTCAAAAGGCTTTGCGACATCGTGATGTCGAGCGCATGCCTGCTATTCGCCGCGCCGCTGTGCGTTCTGATCGTCATTGCGATTAAGCTCGAAAGTCCCGGGCCGATTTTGTTTCGCCAAAAAAGAATGGGAAGAAACCAGGTCATCTTTAATTTGCTGAAATTCCGGACGATGCGTCCTGATGCGGAAAAGGAGTCCGGTCCCGTTTGGGCCAAGGCCAATGATTCCCGAAGGACCCGGATCGGCACGCTCTTGCGGCGGTGGAACCTTGATGAATTGCCGCAGTTATTTAATGTGTTGCGAGGGGATATGAGTTTTGTGGGACCGCGTCCGGAGAGGCCCCATTTTATCGAACAATTCCGGGATGAAGTTCCGCGGTACATGGCGCGCCATAAAATCAAATCGGGGCTCACAGGATGGGCGCAGGTCAACGGGCTTAGGGGCAACACCTCGATTCAAGAGCGTCTCAAGTATGACTTGTACTATATGGAAAATTGGTCGCTTTTGTTTGATCTTGAAATTATATTTATGACGGTTTTTGCATTTAAAAACGCTTATTAAGGGGATTGATCATGGAAAAAGTTCCGGTCACGGTTGCAGTCATCGCAAAAAATGAGGAAAAAAGGCTGGATGAATGCCTTCTCAGTGTCTCAAACTGGGCAGCGGAAATTGTTGTGGTTGATGATGCGAGCACTGACCGGACTTCTGAAATTGCCCGGAAGTATACAAGCCGCGTCCTTCAGCGGACGATGGATATTGAAGGCCGGCAGCGGAATTTTGCGTATGCGCAATCCTCCCAGCCATGGGTCCTGAGTCTCGATGCCGACGAGCGGGTTACGCCGGGTTTGGCCGAAGAAATAAGGACCGCATTAGCGCAGGCGCCTCAAGAGGTTGTTTGTTTCGCCATTCCCATCAAAACGTTTATCGGAAAACAGTGGATTCAGGGCGCGGGATATTATCCCGCTTCGAAAACGCGCCTGTTCCGCTCCGGAAAGTTCAAATATGAAGAAGCGCGAGTGCATCCGAGAGCCCTTTATGAAGGTAAATGCAACCAGCTAAAGGGGGACATCCTGCATTATTCCTGCGAAAATCTCGAACAATGGCTGCATAAATTCAACCGGGAAACCACGCTGGAAGCCGAAAAGTGGATTCTGGACGGGCGGCGCGTCAGCATGTTCTCCTGTTTAAGAAAATCAGTCGACAGGTTTTTAAAAAATTATTTTTTGAAAGAGGGGTGGAAGTTCGGATTTTGGGGATACACCATGTCCGTATTTCACGGTCTCTACCAACTTCTCAGCTATGCAAAATACCGTGAAGCCCTTCAGAAAAGATCCGCGCCGAGTCCATCAGCGACCTCATGAAAGTATTCATTTTTCATGCTAATGCCGGGCACGGGCATAAGAAAGTAGCCGAAGTTATCGAGCAAGCTTTCCGGCGGGAAGACCCCGCCAAATTTCAAGTCTCGGTTTTTGACGCTCTTGATTTTACACCGGGTTTCTTTAAGAAAATTTATCCGGCCATTTACTACTATGCCGTCAAATATTTTCCGGGCGTTTGGGGGTTTTTTTATGAACTCTTGGATTTGCCGCTTGTTTACCATATCCTCCGTCCCCTGAGGTCTCTCCACAACCGCATCATGGGCTCGAAGCTTCTTGCCTATATTGCCGGTGAGCAGCCTGACGCGGTTATTTGCACGCATTTTCTTTCTGCGGAGCTTATCGCTTCGGCTAAACGGCGGAGAGCCGCCGACACGATGCTTTTCACTGTGATCACGGATTTTTATCCGCATTCTTTTTGGGTAAATGAGGGAACTGACCGCTATCGCGTCATGAGTGAAGAAGGCGCTGCCGACCTGCGGAAGCGCGGTGTGCCGGACTCACTTATCGATGCCGGCGGCATTCCTGTCGGGTCCATGTTTTGTCCAAAAAACCGGAGACGTGAAGTGCTCACACGGCATGCGTTAAATCCAAACACAATGACGATACTGCTCACCAGCGGCAGCTTCGGTCTCGGCCCGCAGGAAGCGGTTTTGGACGCTCTTGCCCCGTTTAAAGATAATCTGCAATGTTTGGCCGTTTGCGGCAATAATCAACCCTTGTTTGAAAGATTAAAGGCCAGAACATTTCCATATCCGGTGCGCGTGTTCGGCTTTGTCGATTTTATGGCAGATTTGATGGATGCTTCTGATTTGATGATTGCAAAACCCGGAGGGGCCACGACGTGCGAGAGTCTCTCGATCGGCATACCACTGGTGACCATGGAGCCGATTCCCGGGCAAGAATCACGGAATGCACGCTTGCTGAAAATCCGCCGGACAGGCTACGAGATTCATAAGCCGGAGGACATAGGCCCCATCATACAGCAAATCCGTACGGACCCGAACGAATTGACAAAAAAAAGGGAAAACATAAAACAATTGGCCAAACCGGAGGCAGCGCAAGCGCTTATCCGGATGGTCCTGGAGATCGCCGCCGATGGTCATCAAAAGTAAAGATAAAAGCCTATTCATCAAATCGCTTAAAGAAAACGGGGTCGACAGCATTTATATTCCAAAGAGCCGATCGGGTGGTGTCGGGGCGGAAGCCGTATACGCGCCGGTAAATGCAGCCCCCCAAGGCGGTCAAAGCAAAAAAATTGAGTTATTGCTGAAACTGCGGGAAGAGGCCGTGAAGTGCACGCTATGTCACGAGCTTGCCAGTACCCGGAAAAATGTGGTTTTTGGTTCCGGCAATGCCAAGGCGCGCCTAATGTTTGTCGGAGAAGCGCCGGGCCGCGATGAAGATGAGCAGGGCCTTCCGTTTGTCGGGCGCGCGGGACAGTTGTTGACCAAAATTATTGAATCGGCGGGACTGTCCCGGGAGCAGGTTTTTATCGCCAATACGCTGAAATGCCGGCCTCCCAAAAATCGGCCGCCCGAGCCGGAGGAAGTCGCCAATTGCGGGTCTTTTTTAACCAGACAAATTCAAATCATCAACCCTGAAATTATTTGTGCCCTCGGAACCTTTGCGTCTCAGGCATTGCTGAAATCTACTCTTCCCATTTCACAGCTGCGCGGCAAGTTTACACTGCTGAATGGAATCAAAATTATCTGCACTTTTCACCCCGCGTACTTGTTGCGCAATCCCAATGAGAAACGAAAGGTATGGGAAGATATGATAAAAATCAAGCAAGAGCTTGCTAAGGACAACCCAAAGTCGTGAGGAGTTTTAATGCCGGGCAGTGCTACTTTTAAAACTCCGGACCAACGGACGTTTGGGGAGACGAGACCGTCGACGGCTCGAATCGCCGATGTGGCAGTGGCTCTTCCCATGCGGAAAGTGTTTTCCTACATGATTCCCGATTCTCTCAGTGATCTGGCCAAGATCGGGGTCCGCGCGCGCGTGCCGTTTCGGAATACCGAGAAAATCGGATTTATTGTCAAGATCCGGGATCGTAACGACGCGGATAATAAAGCCAAGCCTTTAAGTGAAATTCTGGATGAAATACCGCTTCTTTCCGAGAGCATGCTGCGCATTACCGAATGGATGAGTTTGCGCTATGCCTGCAGCTGGGGTGAGGCCATTGAAAACGCGTTGCCGCGATGGGTAAAATTTGGCAGCAAAGCCGGCGCCGCTTTAAAAAAATCGGAAAAAAATCAATTGCCGGCAAGTCCTTCAGTAGAAACCCTCAAAACGTTTGACAAAACGCTGACAAAAGAACAGGCGGCGGCCTTTGAGCTCATAGGCCGAAAACTTGATGAGAAAAACCCCAAGCCGCTCTTAATTCACGGGATTACGGGAAGCGGAAAAACGGAACTTTATATACGGGCCATAAAAGAAACTCTCAAAAAAAACCGGACTGCGATTTGTCTTGTTCCCGAGATCGCCCTGACCGAACAAATTAGACTTTTCTTTTTGGAGCATTTGGGGGACCAGCTTGAAATCATTCACAGCAAATTAACGGACGGCGAAAAGTTTCTCGCATGGAAAAGAATCGA
>MHFC01000141.1:9356-29444 GCA_001804025.1 Omnitrophica bacterium GWA2_52_8
GCCTTGCAGAGGACCCTGATTGAGCATGCCCTCCTTATCGTCGGCTCCGCCACGCCGTCCCTGGAAACAAACTATGAAAGCGACACGGGACGATACGATAAAGTTCAAATGCGGCACCGGGTCGACCATAGACCCCTTCCCAATGTTCGCATTCTTGATTTAAAGGATTCCACGCGAGGCGAAAAAAAGCCGCAGATATTTTCGCACGTCCTTTGCCGTGAGGTCGAACAAAATCTTAAAAAAAAGGAGTCCACGATTTTATTGCTGAACCGGCGCGGATTTTCGACCCGCATCCATTGTCCTAAATGTGCGCATGTCGAGAATTGTCCGTCGTGTCAAATTGCCCTGACTTTTCACCAGGAAAAAAACCAGCTTGTCTGCCATTACTGCAATTTTTTAAAACCACCGCCTGATCAATGCTCTCAATGCAAAAACACGCTGATGAAATTTGCGGGTTTTGGGACCGAAAAACTCGAAAGCGAAGCGTCGCGCCTGTTTCCGGGCGCGAGCATTGCCCGGTTGGATACCGATGTGTTAAAAAAGAGGGGGGCGCATGAATCAATTTTGAGAGATTTTCGCGAACACAAAATTGATATCCTCATCGGGACACAAATGGTTGCCAAGGGCTTTGATTTTCCCAATGTCACTTTAGTCGGCATCGTTTTGGCGGATGTCGGGCTCATGTTGCCGGACTTCCGGTCTGCGGAACGAACCTTTCAGCTCCTGACGCAAGTTGCCGGAAGGGCGGGGCGGGGCAATCTCCCAGGCCGTGTGTTCATTCAAACCTATTCACCGGATCATCCGAGTATTGTTTATGCCCGGGAGCACCACTATGAAAACTTCTGCCGTTATGAGCTTGAACAAAGACGCGAATATCATTACCCGCCGTTTGTGAGGATTGTGAATATCATCATACGAGGTCTGGTTGAAAATAAGGCCTATTTGGCCGCCCGCGCCGTTAAAGAAGCGCTCCAAGCCGCGTGCGCGGAAAAAATGCTGTCAGGGCCGAACATTCAGCTCCTGGGGCCTGCGCCGCTTCCGTTTTATCATTTGCGTGGTAATTTTCGCTGGCATGTTTTGATCAAGCATCAATTAGAGGATGCCGCTCTGGGAGATTTACTGAGTACGCTGGACTCGATTAAAAAGTCCGCAGGAGTCATGACCGCGGTGGACGTAGATCCTGTCAATATTCTATAAGCAAAATATCCTCTTTTTCGAGACCCCCATGTTCGTGTTATAATTATGGCCATGGCGCTACTTCCCATAAAAATTTATCCCGATCCTGTCTTGACGGTGAAGGCCGGGCCCCTCAGCGATTTTGGGCCCAAAAGCCAGACCTTATTTGACGATATGATCGAAACGATGTACGTTGAAGACGGGGTTGGCTTGGCCGCCCCGCAAGTGGGGATTTCAAAGCGCATTCTCATTGCATCGCCTTCGATGAAGCGGGGACAAGAATATGTGATGATAAACCCCGAAATTCATGCGAGCAGCGGCCAGGAAATAGGCCCCGAGGGGTGTCTGAGTTTTCCCGGAATTTCGGCCGAAGTGGTGCGGGCCAAGGAGATTCGTTTGCACTACCAGGACCGCCAGGGCAAGCACCATGATGTGCAGCTGAAGGATTTCTTTGCCCGCGTTGTCCAGCACGAAATGGACCACCTTAACGGCATTTTGTTGATTGACCGCGTAAGTTTTGACAAACGCCAAGAGCTTATCGCGCAATTACAACAAAACATTCAAAACCGGTAGTGTCGACTTCAAACATTCCGTCGTTTCATGAAAATTGTCTTTTTCGGTTCTTCAGATTTTTCCATTCCAATACTTCAATTGTGCGCCCTGCTGCCGAACCAATTGGTGACGGTGGTGACGACGCCTGATGTGAAACAGGGGCGCGGCCTCCTTATACAGTCAAATCCGGTCACCGTCTATTGCCGCAAAAATCAGATTCCCTATGTCGCTCCCGTCAAGCTATCACAAGCTCCTGAAATGGAGGCGATCCGCCGGCTGCAGCCCGATCTTTTTGTCGTGGCCTCGTACGGAAAAATGATTCCGTCATCCTGGTTAAAGTTGCCGGCACGCTATGCCTTCAATATTCATCCCTCGCTTTTACCAAGATACCGCGGTGCCGCGCCGCTCAATTGGCCGATTCTTAACGGTGAAATCGAAACCGGTATCAGCATTGCGGAAGTTACAGACCGATTGGATGCCGGCGACCTTTATTATCAAAAAAGTCTTGTTATCGATGACGAAATCAATTCAATGGAGCTATCCACAAAACTCGCGGCAATGGCTGAGGAAGGGCTTGCGGAGATATTTCTGAGTTTAGGCCGTGGGACTCCCTTAATAAAGACCGCGCAAAATGATGGGGCGTCCAGCTATGCGCGCAAGTTGACAAAAAACGACGGCCGCCTTAGCTGGATGGCCTCCGCAAGGGCGCTTCATAACAAAATCCGCGGACTCCTGCCTTGGCCGAAGGCTTTATTTGTTTTTAAAAATGAGAGCGTGCAAGTGCTGAAGTCGCATTGGAGTCCCGCCAACTCCGATGACCCAAAGCCGGGCCATGTCGTCAAACTGGTGAACAACAGCGGGTTATTTGTTCAAACGGGCGAGGGTATCCTGCAAATCATAAGAGTTAAACCCGCCGGAAAGCCGGAAATGCCGGCGGAAGCCTATGCTCACGGCCGTCAAATCAAGGCAGGCGTCCCGCTGACGGATCTATGAAAGTTCTCCACATCACAACGCACCTCAACGCGGGCGGCATTACAAACTATATTCTGCGGCTTGCCAACCCCTTGCGCGCACGGGGTATTGAGATCGAGGTTTTGTCCAGCGGCGGGGACCTTTCAGATGCATTCCGGGCGCATGTGGTTCCCGTGCATGAGTTGCCGATTCGGACAAAAAATATTTTGCATCCGAAACTTTATCAGGCGCTGCCTGAACTTAGGCGTCTGATCAAAGAAAGGGGAATTGATGTCATCCACGCGCATACGCGCATTGCGCAGGCGATGGCTTTTTTTATTCAGTTCCTCCACCGCATCCCCGTCGTGACAACTTGCCACGGTTTTTATAAACTTCGGCTAGGACGGCGTCTGTTTCCGGCATGGGGCGATGCTGCGGTTGCGATTAGTCAACCCGTACAGGAGCATCTGTTGAATGATTTTCACCTGAAACCCGATAAAATCCGGCTAATCCATAATGCGGTTGATCTGGAAGAGATTGATGGAATTTTTAAATCTTTGAATCCGGCACATGAGAAAAAACAATTCGGATTTGAAGCCGGCGATTTTGTGGTCGGCATTGTAGCCCGGCTGGTACAAGACAAAGGCCTTGATTACCTGATTGATGCGGTTTATGCGCTAAGGCAGCGGCATTCCGGTATCCGGCTATTGATTGTCGGTGACGGTAATTATCGCGAGGCGTGCTTCGCGCGCGTAAAAAAACTAGGGTTGGACGGTGTTACAACTTTTTCCGGAAACTTATTGAATGCGGATGTGATACGAGCCTTATGCGCAATTGACGTGTTTGTGCTGCCTGCAACATGGCGTGAAGGCTTCGGACTGAGCATTGTCGAGGCTATGGCATGCAAAAAACCGGTCATCGTGACAAATATTTGGTCGCTCAATTCACTGATCCAGGACCATCAAACCGGAATCCTCATCGAACCCAAGGCGGTAGCCCCGTTGGCGGCTGCGATTGACGAGCTTATGTGCGATTCAATCTTACGCGCGAGTCTCGGCAACCAGGGGCGGATTATGGTCGAAAAGTTTTTTTCTATGCCCCGCATGGCTGATGAGTTGGCCGACACCTATCAGCAAACATACGAAAGACGTCATCATGTCAAAAAAATATGAAATTATCATTGCCGGGGCGGGCATCATCGGCCTTGCGGTGGCCTACGAATATTTAAAACGCGGGAAACGAAGCATTTTAATCTTGGAAAAGGAGAGGGATCGCGGGCAACATGCCAGCGGGCGTAATAGCGGGGTGCTCCACGCGGGGATTTATTATACCAAAGATTCATTGAAGGCCCGATTTTGCCGGACGGGATCGGAAAAGCTGTATCAATATGCCATTGACCGTAAAATCCCTGTACTGCGTAACGGAAAAGTGATCGTCGCCTGGGATGAAACATCCGCGCGGCAAATTGACATCTTGTATCAAAGATCGATCGAAAATGGCGTCAAGGTTGAAATCATTTCAAAGCAGGATTTAAAAAAACTCGAGCCCTGCGCCGGCACCTATGACCGCGCATTATACTCGCCGAATACGGCGGTCATTGATTCCAAGGGGGTTTTGGACGCATTGCACCAGGATTTAAACGGAGGCGGGATCGAAATCCGGTTTGATGCGGAGGTGCTGCGCATTGACGCCGATACAAAAACACTCAAAACCCGCAGCGGTGACTTCGAATATGAATATTTAATAAACGCGGCGGGGCTCTATGCCGACAAAATCGCGCATCAAATGCAGGTCGGCAAGCAATATCGGATACTCCCTTTCAAGGGCTGTTACCGGAAAATTCGCAAAGAAACGGCAGCCCTGTTTAACGGCTCCGTCTATCCGGTCCCTGATTTAGGCATGCCATTTCTCGGTGTTCACATCACAAAAAACATCGAAGGAGGCCTTTATGTCGGGCCTTCCGCCATGCCCGCCTTGGGACGGGAAAATTATAAAGGGTTCGATTCCATCCGGCCGGACGAATTGCCGCGTATTTTATGGGATCTCGCCGGCCTGTCGGTCCGTAATGAGCAAAATTTTTTGGGACTGGTGCGCTCAGAAATTTCCCGGTATCCCTTGCGCGGCATGATGCCCCATATACGGCGCCTGGCGCCGGGATTGACAGAAGCCGACTTTTTACCGGGGTTTGCCAAAGTCGGCATACGCGCGCAATTATTCGACGCCAAAAACCGGCGTCTTGTGATGGACTTTTTGGTCGAGCAGGGCCGGCATTCGACACACATCTTAAATGCGGTATCGCCCGGATTTACGTCAAGTTTTGCATTCGCCGAATGGCTTCTCAATGAAAAGCTTCCTGCTTGACACTCTGTCCAGCCCCTTTATAATAGCGACTTCATCCCCTGATGCATAAATTCCAGGTAACTTTTTCAAGGAGGAAGTACTCATGTCAGTTCGTATTGGAATCAACGGTTTTGGACGTATCGGAAGAATGGTATTTCAGGCAATTTGTGATCAGGGGCTGTTAGGAAAAAAAATAGATGTCGTGGCTGTCGTCGATGTTTCGACCGATGCGGATTATTTTGCTTACCAGCTCAAATATGATTCCATTCACGGAAAATTTAAACATCAGCTGTCAACCGCCAAGAGTGATCCCGCCAAGCCGGAAGCCGACATTCTGATCGTGAACGGTCATAAAATTAAATGCGTGGCGGCCACAAAAAGTCCCGCGGAACTGCCTTGGAAAACCCTCGATATCGATATCGTCATCGAATCGACCGGGTTGTTTACGGACGGCGAGAAAGCGGGCGGGCATTTGCTCGCAGGTGCCAAGAAAGTGATTATTTCTGCGCCGGCCAAAGGCGAAGTTAAAACAATTGTCATGGGGGTTAATGAAGGCGAGTACGACCCGTCCAAACACCACATCTTGTCCAATGCAAGCTGCACAACCAATTGTCTCGCACCGTTGGTTCACGTATTGCTCAAAGAAGGCATTGGCATTGAAACGGGGCTTATGACCACCATTCATTCTTATACGGCAACTCAAAAAACGGTTGACGGACCGTCAAAAAAGGATTGGCGCGGAGGCCGGGCGGCGGCTGTGAACATTATCCCGTCGACTACGGGTGCCGCAAAAGCGGTGGGTGAAGTTCTTCCGGCAGTTAAAGGCAAGTTGACCGGCATGTCGTTTCGTGTGCCGACACCGGATGTTTCGGTGGTCGATTTGACTTTCCGCAGCGTCAAAGATACGTCCATCGAAGAAATTGACGGCCTGCTCAAAAAAGCTTCCCAATCCTATCTCAAAGGTTATTTGGGGTATGCCAATGAAGAAGTGGTTTCGACGGACTTCATCCATGACAGCCACTCTTCGATCTATGATTCGCTGGCAACCTTACAGAACAATTTAAAAGGGGAAAAGCGGTTCTTTAAACTTGTATCCTGGTACGATAACGAATGGGGATACTCCAACCGCACAGTTGACCTGGCCGTATATATCGGCAGCAAACTGCCCGTCGGCGCAAGAGCCTGATCTTCATTGCAACATCGCAATAGGTTCTTGCTGAAAACTTGCACTTTCGTTGTCAGTGGTTGAACCACTGCCCGAACGGTATATATTGAATGAAAGTCTATTTTTGTTTGACCTGGGCCCGATCTCCCGTAAAACTCTCCCAAGCTTTTAAACATTTTGGGCTCGGCCAATCCTTCAAAATGTATCAATCGCGCATCAATGCCTACGCAAAATGCGGGATCCTTCCGCGGCCGCAACGTGGCTGGAATTCCGGTAAGTTGTCGCGGGTGATGCTTTGCGACATCGGCGATATCAAAACCGTTCGCTCCTCGGAATGCATTTCACAGTGCGTGTCGAAATACCAGACGGACTCCGTTGAAAATTTGTATATCGTGATCGGCGGCGCCGACGGCATTTCAGAAGCTATGAGGCAGGAATATGCTGCGGCCTATCTCTGGAGTTTCGGTAAGCTTACGCTTCCGCATGAATTGGCAGCTGTTGTGGCGGCAGAGCAAATTTACCGGGCATTCACAATCATCAATCATCACCCCTATCATGCCGGACATTAAAAAAAGTATATTTCCAAGATGATCCACAATTTTCATATCCGCATCGAAAAACCGTCTTCACAGCCAAAGCTGCGGATCATCTTATGGACTGCCGCGGTGCTGATTTTGGGAATCATTTTAGCGGCACTATTTTATCGGACAACCCAGCCTTCGGCCGACTCCGGCTTTGCCGTGCGTGATGTGTGGGGGCATGCGTTGATTCGCCCTGCGCAGCAAACGGATTTTCAAAAGCTCGTTACGGGCCCCATGGTCGATACAAGCGAGGTTATAAAAACGTCCGCAAACGGGCAGGTGGATTTCGAATACCGCCGCAAAACAGTGTTGCGCTTAAAAGACAATACGGAGGTAATGATTACAGCCAGAAGCGGCATATGGCCATTCCGGCGTCCTGCAACGGTCGAACTCCTTCGCGGGACGCTTCTTCTTGCCGGTGATGCGGCGCTGATAGACGCGCCCTTGCTTATTAAGAGCAAAGGGGCCGAATTCTTCGCAAATAACTCGCTTGTCAAAGTTGAGGCATCGCGCGTTCCTCTATCGCGCATAAGCGTTTTACACGGCTCGATTGAGATTCAACCAAGCGGCCGCGCGGCCGCAGGGGAAAGAAGTGTCGTTCCCGAATATCATTATGGCTCGGTGGATTCCAAGCGCGGCACCCTATCAGGCGTTCAGATCGTTGAAAAAGAAGATTGGCACCCCTTGATGGAGCTCTACACTCTTGTATCTGAGATGACGCCGGAGTATCTGAGCTCTCTTGTATCTCAAATGAAATCGGAGAGTCGGGACTGGGATCTCGTCAAAAGCATTCGTACGGACGCGTCGCAGCATGGCTATGTTTCGATTTCGGCGCAGCGGGAACGCTCTTCCATGCAATATTTATTAAATCTTTATTACGATGTTGCGCCGGACAATGCTTCAGTCCGGGTGACTGTTGAATTCGAGCGTCCTGTCGCTTCAGAGATCGTTTTGGACGTTCGCAGCCTAGCTGATGAGGCGGCAGCGTCCCCGGGTTTCAAGGTCTCATTGCTTCGGAACGGAAGGCCTGCAAAAACCTATACGGTTGACCGCCTGCTTGATGATTGGGTGCAACTGCGGCTCACGGATGTTTTGCAATCCGATTGTCACGGTGTTGTCCTGGAGTTTGCCCACACCTCGTCCCAAGGGCCTGCGCACGGAACGGTCCAGATTCGCAGAATTCTAGAACAAAAACTCGAGCTTCAAAATTAAACGGGGCGGTTTCAATGCGTTTACATTACCTCCAGCATGTTTCGTTTGAAGATCCCGGGATTATCCTTCCGTGGGCCCAAAACCGAGGGCATCAGATGGCCTCAACCCGGTTTTATGACGAGGGGGAGCTCCCAAATCACAAGGACTATGAGGGATTAATTATTATGGGCGGTCCGATGAGTATTCACGATGACGGGATTTATCCCTGGATTGCCGATGAAAAGCGCTTTATCCGAGAGGCTATTGACAAAGGGAAAATCATCTTAGGCATATGCCTCGGCGCACAATTCCTGGCGGATGCGCTGGGCGGTGCCGTGTACCGGAATCCCGATAAAGAAATCGGTTTTTTCCCGGTCCGAACGGTTCGCGGCCGCAGCGGTATCAGCGGGCTTTTCCCCGACAACTTTCTGCCTTTTCACTGGCATGGGGAAACATTTTCAATCCCGCGCGGAGCAATGAGGTTAGCCTTTAGCAGCGGGTGTATGAACCAAGCATTTGAAGCGCATTCCGGCCAGATTCTCGCGTTTCAATTTCATCTCGAAGTCAGCGTAAAAAACATACAAAAGTTGTACCGGCATTGTGCCGATGAAATTTCCATCGGGACATACGTCCAAAACAGCAGACAGGCGATGGAGCATTTGCATGGCCTCGGTGAAAGTCATGAGTTAATGTACCAAATTCTCGATCATTTATTCCCAAAGGAGAGCGACCATGGCCGTTAAAAGAATGAGGCAATTATCATCCGGCAAAGTTGCAATATTCCGCATCAAAAACCGCCGGGGGTATGCCGCGGTTTGTTTGAACCATCTTACGGAAGGCCACAGTCCCGCGCAGGCTTTTTCACGCATGGAAAAGGCCTTAAAAAGGGTCGGCTTAAGACTTTCCGGATCATTGCCGCGCGCGCGGGGATGATGGGTCCGGACTGATCCGTATTGTGTTAACTCATAATCATAAAATTCGTCCCCGCGGATTTCTGGCCCTGTTTTTATTGGCTCTCCTTTTCTGTCCGTATCGCGCCAGTTTTTCCATGGACATCGAACAAACCTCGACTCCCGATCCTCAAAAAGTTTTCGGCCGATTGGTTACCCGGGCATGTCAAAAGCTTCAAGCGCAAGCAAAAAAACGCCCGCTTAAACTCAAATACCTCAACGATTCGCTGCAACTGACGGCTTCTGCCGCAGCGCTCATGGCATCCGGCCGGGATTTTGTACAAGCGAGGGCCGCTTTGGATCAAGCGGTCGAGAAATACCCCGCGAATAGCTTTGCTTTTCTGTTGAAGGCCATCACCTATAGTTCACAGGGTGACAGTCTTTCCGCAAATCGGTATTTTAAAACATTTCTTATCGAAAGCCGCGTGTTTACCGGCTTTGACAAAATATTTTTAACCTGGGCAGAAATGCGGGAAATACGGAAGATCGTTTACGGAATTCTCCAGACACAAAATGTTCCGCTGACAGAAGAGGAAAAAAAATTAATGCAGAAAATCACATTTAAAAACTTGCTGAGTTATATCGCCGCGCCGGGGCCGGAGGATCGAGGTTTGAATATTGGGTTTATTGCCGTCATTGCGGGCGGCGCCGCGATTCTTTTATTGTGTCTGTTTACCGGGGTTGATTTCTCAAGGCTGCTGCCGCGATTACTCCTGATCCTTTATATGGCGGCCTGGGTGTCCTACGGATTCTGGATCGTCGATCTGGCATTCGGGCTGCCCTTCGGCTGGAACCGTTTTAAAGCGGTGCCGCTATGCATGGCGTCGATTCTCGGCTTATTTTTTTTAGCAGAACTTTGGGCAGCGGCACAGGACTTTTTCCGCCCGGTCGAAAAAGGTTATAAACGGTGCCGGCATTGCGGTGCTGCGACACCAAAACTATCCCTCGAATGTACAGAATGCCGGAAAAAATTATAAAAAGTTATTTCGAATCCGCAATCAGGTTTCGAAGGTGGACAATTTGAAATCCTTCGGCCTTTAGTCGGGGGAGGCTTGTTTTGATGGCCGCGAATGTATTATACCGGTAGTGGCCGATGCCGATGGCATACCCTTTTGTCCGGGCAATTTGTTTCATTTCATTTATTTTTTGGATGACAGCCTCTTGAGAATCAAGATTGTCCAGGAAAACGTCTCGGTGCAATGCGGGCATGCCGTACGATCGCGCGATTGATTCTGCGCGGGTTTGAGGCGTTGTCACACTGTCTAAAAAAAATAAATCCCGGTTTTTTAGCTCATTCAAAATGATGCCCATCAAGCGGGCATCGGCAGTCCCTTTTGATCCCATATGATTGTTGACGCCGGAAATATGGGGCACTGAGTCAAGGTTTTTGCGCAGCACGCGCAAAACATCCCCATCAGGCATGTCACTTACAATTAATCCGCGGCCCGGAATCGTGCCGTTCATGCTTTCCAGGGGCAAGTGGAGAATGGCCTCGGTTTTCATGGATTGACTGAGCGTGGCAAAATGACGTGAAAACGGAAGAAGCGGCAAGACGGCATAGGTCACTTGATTTCCGAGGCTCTTCAGCAAATCATCGTACTGTTGCGTATACCCCATGTCGTCTATGACAAAGACCATTTTAGGACCAACGCGCGCGCCTTCGGGCTTCCGGGATTTTGTATGGAAGTCCTTTAATTGCGGAATGCCGGATGAGCGTTCAGGAGCGAAATGCCAGACGGCCCACATCCCGGATACGGCTAACACAACCAGGGTGGCTACTGTTACTGTATGCGGGTTTGGGCGAAAACGGCGACGAAGTCCGGCGCTGGAAGCGCGGCGCTTCCGGCGCAGACGCCATTTTGAAGAAATTCTTGTTTTAAACCATTTCATGATTTATGATAACGCGCGGTAAACATTAGCGTTAGCTGAATATAAGAGTATCTTTGGGTTTGCGCAACCAAAAAATCCCGGATCAACAGTTTGTCCCATTTATTTTCCTATGCAGCCGCTCAAATTTCGAGTTTGGCATCTTGCCCATCAAAAAATGTATGACCGCGGCTACCAAAAAATGACGCACGTTTTGATTGCCAACGATCCCGCATCTGAATCAGGGGCAATCCATGAAACGCTTATACGCGCAAGCTATGATGATTGTGTTTTGCTCCAATATACGGGAATCATGGACCGCAACGGCAAAGAAATCTATGAAGGGGACAGGGTTTGCATCGCCGCGCAAGGAGAAAGCTTTATTGCGACAGTGACCGATGTTCCCGATATGTTCAAGTCGCGCCGGCTTCATCCGCTCCAAAGCATTTTAAATGAACTCGGGATCACAGCGGAGCAGATTGAATCCATTGAAGTTTGCGGCAATATCTACCGGTCCGGTGAGGGGTGCTAGACTAACGCGGCAGGGTTGTGCCTTTAGTCCGGTTTTCTCATCGATTAGGTGAATCGATAAGAAAACCGCTTTGGACGCATGGGGTTGCATCCAAAGTTTTGCGCCCGCGTTTTAACAGGGCGCAAAAGACAACCCCTGTGGTACAAATGAAAAAGCCTATTTGCACCACAGCCTCCGCGAGGGCATTTCTCATTGGTGATGAGAAATGCGGGTTAGTTCGAAGTCTGAGAATATTGACAATCATAAAACCGAAAGGTTGGTGCCATGACCATACTCAAGAAAATACTGTTGATGATGTTTTTTATCGTTTCGTTCAGCCTTACGGGATTTTCGGCCACGTACACAATCGATAAAGACCACTCCTCCATAACGTTTAAAATCCGCCATCTATTAACGAAAGTTCAGGGGACGTTTAATGACTTTTCCGGAGAAATTCAGTACGACCCGGATCATCCTGAGACATGGGAAGTTAATGCGGTGATTCAAACGGCAAGTATCGACACCGCAAATGTGAACCGGGATAATCATCTCCGGTCGCCTGATTTTTTTGATGTCGAAAAAAATCCGCTCATTACTTTTGACAGCGTTAACGTCGATGTAACGGATGCAAATCATGCGAAAGTAAACGGAACGCTTATTCTCCACGGAGTTAAGAAAGAGATCACACTCGATGTTGATATTAACGGCGTGGGGACAGACCCGTGGGGTAGCGTTAAAGCCGGGTTTAGTGCCTCCGCCGCCATCAATCGCAAAGATTTCGGTATTGTTTGGAACGAAGCCTTGGATTCCGGACAATTTCTCTTGGGCGATGATGTCGAAATCCGTTTAGAAATCGAAGGTCTTTTAAAGAAATAATCACCGCAACCCAAACTATTGGATTTCCCAATGGAAATCGTTGGCGCTTGTCATTTCAATTGCGGGAAGCTCCCGTAACTTTAATGCTCCCGATTAAGACATAGCCGATTAAAATTATTTAACGACTACAAGCTCGCGATTTCGATTATGTTCCAGCCGGAATGTGCCGTTAAACAGTATCCGTCGAAACATATTGTATTCCATCGGCACAAAATAAATCCCGATGAAAAGCTTTGCGAAATTTGCTATGATAACCCTGCAGCGTACTAAACAATTTCACAAAAATACATGAGACCCCGATGGCTACAAAGTCTGTAGAAACCAGAATCAAAGAAAAGAAAATCGCCGAAGTCATCAATCCTAAACTGGTGCGCGCCGAGTCCACCATAACGCTCCGCCAGGCATTGGATATCATGCAGAAGAATAAATCCGGCTACATTGTGGTGGCCGATGCGAATAAAGTCGTCGGGATCTTTACCGAGGTCGACGTCACCCGAAAAATTCTTGCCAACCGTGTCAAACTGGATTTGCGCATCAGCGAGTTTATGACAAAAAATCCTTCAGTTCTAAGCCCGCAGGATACCGTCGGACATGCCATGGAATTGATGGGGGACAAGCGCTTTTATCACATTCCCCTGGTAAATCAGGAGAATGATTTGTGCGGTGTCCTCTCGGTGCGGACATTGATCCGCTTTATGGCAGAGTTCTATCCGACTGAAGTATTCAATCTTCCCCCGAATTCCGACCAGGTCATGGAATCGCAGGAAGGCGGATGAATGGCAATGACGCATTCCAAAACAATCACACAAGCGACGGCCATTACGGTTAGATTTGCGGGCGATTCCGGCGACGGAATGCAGTTGACAGGCGATCAGTTTACCGACACAAGCGCCGTCATGGGAAATGATTTTGCAACTTTCCCCGATTATCCGGCAGAAATACGCGCCCCTGCAGGAACTTTGCCCGGTGTCAGCAGCTTTCAGATCCAGTTTTCAGAGGCTATCGTTTTCACGCCCGGAGATATTGCCGATGTGCTGATTGCCATGAATCCTGCGGCTTTGAAAGTGAACCTGCACCATGTAAAGAAATCAGGTTTGATCATCGTCAATGAAAGCGTATTCACAGAGCCCAATCTTCGGAAAGCCAATTACAAAACAAATCCTCTTAATGACGGAACGCTTCAAGACTATCAAGTGATGAGGGTCCCGATCACGGAACTGACAAAAAACGCGCTCAAAGAACACCCGCTAAAATTAACGGAAGTCGAACGCTGTAAAAACTTTTTTGCACTTGGACTGATGTTTTGGCTTTACAGCCGTGATTATGAGTACACTTTTCAATGGATCAAGAAGAAGTTCGCTAAGCGTCCTGAAATTGCCGAGGCGAATATCGCGGCGGTAAAAGCGGGCTATAGCTTCGGGGACATTACCGAGGCTTTTAATGTTCAGTATCAAGTTAAGAAAGCGTCCCTCCAGAAGGGGACCTACCGAAAAATTACGGGTAATGAAGCGCTTGCAATCGGTTTGATCGCGGGTGCGCGGCTTGCAAATAAGACCTTATTTTACGGCTCATATCCGATTACGCCCGCGAGCGGTATTCTGCATGAGTTATCGAGCCATAAACACTATGATGTTAAAACTTTTCAGGCCGAAGACGAAATTGCGGCCATCGGAACGGCCATCGGCGCGTCTTTTGGCGGTCAAATTGCCGTCACCGGAACCAGCGGACCGGGGGTGTGTTTAAAGTCGGAAGCTCTGGGGCTTGCGGTTATGGCCGAACTTCCTCTCATCCTGATAGACGTGCAGCGCTCTGGTCCCAGCACCGGAATGCCCACCAAGACGGAACAGACGGATTTGCTGCAGGTCCTGTACGGCCGCAACGGAGAAAGTCCCATTTGTGTTCTTGCGCCACAAACGCCTGCCGATTGCTTTGATGTTGCCGTTGAAGCCATCCGCATTGCGGTCAAATATATGACTCCCGTTGCGATCTTGTCTGAAGGGTATCTTGCAAATGCTGCCGAGCCTTGGAAGTTGCCAGAAATTGAAAAATTTGAAAAAATCACGGTCGTGCACCCGCAAAAGACAGAAGCAGAGTTTTTGCCGTACGCACGGGATCCAAAAACATTAGCGCGGCCGTGGGCTATTCCCGGAACTCCGGGCCTTGAGCACAGGATCGGGGGTCTGGCGAAGGCGGATTTGACGGGAAATGTGAGTTACGATCCCGTCAACAATCAAAAAATGATTCAGTTGCGTGCCGAAAAAATTCAGCGGATCGCAGAGGACATACCGGCGCTGGAAGTTCGGGGTGCAAAGTCCGGCCAACTGCTCGTCCTTGGATGGGGCGGTACTTACGGAGCGATCTATCAAGCCGTTGATGACCTTGATAAAGATTCCAGCCGGATCGGTCAGGCCCACTTGAAATATTTATGTCCGTTTCCGCGGGGCCTTGAAAAAATCGTGAGAAGCTACAAAAAAGTACTGGTGCCGGAATTAAACTCCGGGCAATTGATCATGCTTTTACGGGCGCAGTTTCCCGGCGTCGTATTTGAGGGGCTTAATAAAATTCAGGGGCTTCCTTTTCAAGTTGACGAAATCCGGAACAAAATTAAGGGATTACTATGAACGTCGATCAACCGGCACAGAAACCGATTTTCACCAAAGATGATTTTGTTTCAAGCCAGGAAGTCCGATGGTGTCCCGGCTGCGGCGATTACTCCATTCTGGCAACCGCGCAGCGCACGCTGGCAAAATATAATATACCCCGTGAGAAGCATGTTTTTATCTCCGGGATCGGGTGTTCCAGCCGCTTCCCGTACTACATGAACACCTACGGATTTCATACCATTCATGGCAGGGCGCCAACCATAGCGTCCGGCTTAAAATGCGTCGCGCCTGATCTGAAAGTATGGGTCATCACCGGCGACGGAGACGGCCTGAGCATAGGCGGCAACCATCTTATTCACTGCATGCGGCGAAATATTGATATCAATATTTTGCTCGTGAATAATCAAATTTACGGACTGACTAAAGGGCAATACTCTCCCACTTCAGAATTTGGCAAAGTGACCAAATCCTCGCCGATGGGATCCATCGATTACCCGATAAACGCCTTATGCATTGCACTTGCTTCGGAATCGACATTTGTGGCCCGCACAACCGACACAGACCCGCGGCATATGGGCATGATCCTCGAACGGGCCATGGCGCATAAGGGGACTTCGTTCGTAGAAATCTACCAAAACTGCATTATTTTTAACGATAAAGCTTTCGGGCCGGTTACCGGCCGGGATACCAAAGAAGACCGGATGGTTTTTTTAGAAGACGGGAAACCGCTGATCTTCGGAAAAGACCGGAACAAAGCCATCTTTATCAAACGGCTGCAGCCGGTGACCGGTGACTACGATCCGGTTAAGACTTACCCCGACATTCTGGTTCACCAGGAAAGCGGTGTTAGTTCGCATCACGCTTATCTTTTGACTCAAATGCGCTATCCCGAAATGCCCGTTCCGTTCGGGGTTTTCCGCGCGATTGAAAGGCCGACTTATGATGCGCTGCTTCAAAACCAGGTCGATCAAGCGGTCAAAGACCGGGGTGCCGGAGATCTGAAGAAATTAATTTATGGCGGACAAACCTGGAGGGTCGAATAATCATGCCGATCTCTAAGGGCGTCAAATGCCCATCGTGCGGTTGCGACAATATTTTAGGAATGGACCGCTGCGCTCAATGCCTGCATTCACTTATGCATACAGGCGTTCTGATCCCAAGACGCGACGACCGGGTCCAGAACGTCATGATGAACAAGCCGGTTTCGGATTTATTGACCGGAAAAGATTTGCTGGTCGCGAGCCCCACGGATTCAATCGCCAAGGTTGTTGAAATCTTTCAAAAAGAGAAAAAGAATTGTGTCCTTGTCTATGATAATCACCGGCTGGTAGGTATTTTAAGCAACCGCGACATACTCCTTAAAGTTGCGGGTTACAAAACGGATCTTTCCAAAGTCAGCGTTGAAAGCATCATGACGCGAAATCCCGAATATGTAAGACCGGATGCGCCTTTGGCATTTGTCGTCAATAAAATGGCCATGGGCGGATTCAGGCAGGTTCCCGTCATTGATTCGAGCGGAAAACCTCTGAGTATTATTACGATCAAGGACGTGATGAGTCATCTTTCAAAAACTAAAAACGGTTAATTGACTTTGGGCACCGACCCGTATTTTAAACGATTTATCTATTTCATTGCCGCCGGCTATTTTGTCATAGCCGGCGTTGTTTTTTTTCTGAGAATGGTACGCACTGAAACGCCGCACGGCGCAGCTGCCATAACTCATGGGGATATAGTTTCACGGTCTGCCGCCTTTGCCACTGCAAAAAATAAAATAACGGTCCCTCCGCAAGTTGTTCGTAAGCCAATCGACGTTCTCCCCGAAGAGCATCCTGTGGGAACCGAACTGTCAGCCCGTTACCGCTCTCAGGCTGTGAGTGCTACATGGTCGCCCGCTTTAAAAGACAAATCAACGGGGGACTTTGCTGCCTATAATGAGACAGGTTTCGCCGTGGTCCATGCATCCTTTGTCAATAACGCCATGAGCCGGGATTTGGTTATTTATTATCCTGATAGTGAAACAATTGCGTATAAAGAATATTTTAAAAACGGTAACGGCGGCGAGAATTTCAGCTTTTATTACCCATCAGGGGCGTTGTGGCTGGAGCACATATCAGATCTTTCTGACAGTTCTATGATAAGAATTATGAATGAAGATGGCACAAGTCTTGAGATGCCCGATTCCGGCTTCAATTCTGAACAAACCTCGGGTTATTTTAACGCCTTTAAGGAAGACGGATCGGTAAGCTATCAGTGGGCCAAGACCGAAAACTCGCAAGAGCGAAAGGGGGAAACGCATTATCTTTCGAAGCTTGCAAGCGGTATGTGGGTTTTTAATCAAAACAATTTCTTACACGGACAAACAATGCTCGTTGACGAAAATCAAAACACAATTTGGTCACTTGATTATGTGGAAGGGCACCGCTCCGGGATTCAATTTACACCTGTTCCCGATAACGAGTTAAGATTCGAGTGGACATGGGATGAAAATCATCAACTTACGCATTTCAATGGCTATTACGCGGACGGGCTCCCATGGTTTGAATTAAATTTCACGGATCCGGCACAGCTTCCAATTGCCGTTTACGACCAGCCCAAATCCTAAAAAGTTTACCTCTATAGCATGTTCTAACTCTTGTTACTGCCCTAGATCAGCTTATCGTAACCATAATAGTTATATTGCGTTACGTTAAATGGGCGGGTATCTTTACTTAATTCAAAATTAAGCGCACCTAACAAAACCCCTTTCGTTTTGTCTTTGCGAGGAGGCGAAGCCGACGAAGCAATCTCAAAACCTGAGATTGCCGCGCCCGCCAAAAGTACGAGCGGGCTCGCAATGACAATTTTGTTAGATAGTTTAAGTAATTTGGAGAACTTTTGATGATGCTAAAAATTAACAGGACTATTAAGGCAAGCCTTACCGTAGCCGTCTCATTTTTTATGAGCATAAATATGGCCGCTGCCATCAGTCCCGAGCGTCTTAACAACACCGGTATACACCCCAATGTTTCGCAATATCCTCAGCCTGCGAAAGCTCATTTGCCCGCGACTCAATGGAAATTTAACGGAGGCATTTCAGAACCAATTTTCCTGCTATCCGGTCACATGAGTGTTCAAGACGGAGAATGGGTGGGGCAAAAAATTGAAGCATCAACCGTGAAGCTGTCTAAGAACACTCCGATTCATATTTGGCTGGAACGTGCGCAAACCGAGGGCTTACCGCAAAATATTCGTGAGTTGGAAATTCATTATGGACGGCTGTCCGACGGTTCGGGCAGCTGGCATGAAAAAATTATGACAACGGATACAAAAACAACCCTTTTTTTAAGGCAAATTCACGCAACGGTAACGCGGGCGGCTCAACCTCTTGAAGCGACGGGCGTTATTGAAGCGCAGAGCGACTCATTTTTATCTCCGATTGCCGCTCAAATCAATGCGCTGAGACAGATGGGCTATGACATTCAAGTCCACTGGGAAATGCCTTCGTTTGAGGCCTGGATTCTTTTTTTAAAGCAAAACGCTATGACCCTTGCCGCCATCAAACTTTTAGCACAGGGGGATGTCCGCACAGCTGTCAAGGCACTTGAAACGGCATATGCCCTGGGCTTGGAATCCATGCGGGTCCGGGATAACATCCTAGCCAAGTCATGGAAACATTCTGCGGCTAAAAGCCCGAATGCGATGCATATTGTCCAACGGGGGATTGCCCATACGGGCACGCTTCAACAATCTTTCGATGCGCATTCCGGCATGCCCAAAATCCACATGCAACCTGCGCATTATTACGGTTCAACGCAAGCCCACATTTTAAGCAAACGGTTGTTTTTGTATATTTCCAAACACCATTCAATGCCGGATTCCCGATCGGCCGAGGGGACAATTTTTATCGTGCAGCAGCTGATGGAGGCCGTTCTCAGGGCTTCCGCAAGCGGCCGGACGGCAACGGACCGCGAATTGATTGAACGCATCTCAAAGCTGCCGGATAAAAAATTGAATGACTGGATTGAGCGGGCCTCTCGCGCCAAGCCAGCCTCCTTGCGCCATCTTGGAATTGATACCCGTCAATGGCTCTCAGACAATCAAAGCCAGCCGAAAACGTTTTACGGCACGAACTTTTTGATTTGGTCCGCCAATTTCTTTAATTCCTTGTCAGAAGCAACCCGCGCATTCATGAAATTTAAATCCGCAATAGCATCAATCGGCACTAAATGAACGTGGGCATGCGGGACTTCAAGACCTGCAACCATGACTCCGATTTTTTTACATGGAATCGCCTTTTTCAACATCCCCGCGACGCTTTTTGAAAAAATCATCATCTCTCCCAGTTCTTTGTCCGCCATATCAAACAAGTAGTCCGTTTCTTTTTTGGGGATGACGAGTGTGTGTCCTGCCTTAATCGGCCGAATGTCGAGAAATGCAAGAAATGCCGCATTTTCGAGTAAGATGTGACTGGGTATTTCTTTGCGAATAATCCTCATAAATAAGGACGTCATTTTTTTTTACCCTCCGTTTGATTGTTTGATATAGTACGTCATGGTCTTAACAAAAGAATAGACGGCTCCCTATGAAAACCGACATGAATCCCAAACATAATGTGATTGCGATGGTTTATGATTTTGACGGCACGTTGTCGCCGAATAACATGCAAGAAGATACCATTTTCAAGGCCTACCAGATACAAAAAGAGGAGTTGTGGAAAAAATCCGAACAGCTCGTCCGCCAGGGTTTTGAAAGAACGCTTGCGTACCTGCATCTCTTGATCCACGACAAACCTTTCCAGAAAAAACCGTTGACCCGCAAGGAGTTGAAGAACTTTGCTTCCGGTATTGTTTATTATCCCGGCGTTCCGACATTTTTTGAAAACATAAACCATTACATCCAGACCATCCCGGAAGTCAAAAAATGGGGGATTACGCTGGAGCATTACATCATATCGAGCGGAATGCTCGAAATACTCGAGGGGATCAAGCTGTTCAAGGTCTTCAAGAAGATCTATGCCTGCGAATACGAGTACGACGACAAGGGGCCTATTTTCCCCAAGCTTGTCATTAATGACACCAATAAGACCCAATTCCTTTTCCGCATCAACAAAGGGAGGCTGGATCTCAGCGAAGACATCAATACTCACATGCCGGAGCAGGAACGCCGCATACCCTTCCGAAACATGATTTACATAGGCGACAGCGAAACCGATATCCCGTCGATGACTGTGATCAAAAAATACGGCGGGCATGCCATCGCCGTCTTTAACCCTGCAAATCCGGTTACCGAAAAAATCAAAGCCATGGTTGCGGTTGGAAGGGTCGACCATTTTGCGCCCGCTGATTTT
>MHFC01000142.1:0-11037 GCA_001804025.1 Omnitrophica bacterium GWA2_52_8
TTGGATGCAACCCCATGCGTCCAAAGCGGTTTTCTTATCGATTCACCTAATCGATGAGAAAACCGGACTAACCGTCTTATAAACGCATGGAGCGGGGCGGGGCAGACTTTGCACCCGCCGGTTCTTGAAAAAAGGAGCGACTTTGAAATCGTAATAAATCATGAAGCGGATTGTTGTAACCGTTCTATTTTTCATGTTTGCGGTACCTCATGCGGGAATTTCCGAAGAACTCCCGCCGTTCGCCCCGGAATCTTTGTTGGCGCCCGTGGAAAATCTGAAACAGGACGCAGAATACCTCAAGATTTGCAGGCTACAAAGCCACGGGCTCGTTCTGGAAAAGGAAAAAATAAACTATCTCTTGAACCGCATCAAATATTCGAAATATGCGTTCATCCGTAACGGCAGGGCGGTGAGCGCTGAAAAAACATCGGAGTTTCTCCATTGGAAATATGCGCGTAAAGCCGGAAAAAAAAAGATCCAAACGGCCGAAGATTTTGTTCTCAATATTGCGAGTGGTTCGGATATGTCCGGAGAACCTTACCGGGTCAAAACGGACCGGTATAAGAAATATCCTCTGCGCGATTTCATGCTGCGCGAACTTGCGTACCTGGAGACACTGCTTAATGAGTGCCCCGCGGATGCTTAGGCGGACCGGCGGTATTTTGTGTCTGATGCTCATTTTATCGGGCGGCGCATATCGGCTGTCCGCTGCGGAGACTGCCGCAGACCATCCTGTTCGGGTTGAAATTATTCCTGAAGTTACCTCGCTGCATGCCGCGCGGTCTTTTTCCGTTGCTTTAAGATTTTCGATGAAACCCGGCTGGCACATCTATTGGGGCAATCCCGGAGACTCGGGTCAGCCAGCCTCCTTCCACTGGTCTCTTCCCGAAGGATTTGCCGCGGAGCCTGTTTTTTGGCCTGTCCCCGAGCGTATTGTTCAGCCGCCCCTTGTGAGTTACGGTTACGAAGGGGAGGTTTTCTTGTTTCAGAAAATGAATGTGCCCAGAGCGCTTGAGAATGGGAAACCCTATCGATTTGAAGTGCGCGCGGATTGGCTGGTTTGCCAGGTCGACTGTATTCCCGGACGCGAAGACTTTGAGTTCACGCTGGAAGCAGAAGACAAACTTCCCGAAGTCGATTTCAGGTGGGCCGATGCTTTCCGGCGCATGAGCAGCCGGCTGCCTGCGGAGTTGGACGAAGCTGTCACGCTGCGCGTCAGCCGGACATCGCAGCACTTGATGTTTCAGATCCTGCTGCCCGAAACGGCGCGCGGAAAAATCATGCGGCTGCAGTTCTTTCCCTGCGAGGCATCGCTGATTCAGCATGCGGCCGGTCAGGAAATGAGCCTGATTCCCGGAGGGTTGCTCCTCAAGGTCCCGCTGTCGATGCTGGCGCCGAAATCTCTCGAGCGGGTGAGAGGTCTGCTCGTTGCGGATCCGGCCTGGCCCCAGCCGGGAAGTCCCCGCGGCGTTACGGTCGATCTTCCGCTTTCGGAAGACAGCCCGACACCGGCGGATTTGCGACCGGCGGTAAGAAGTCCTATGAATTTTTTGACAGCCATACTTTTTTCATTTTTGGGCGGGCTGATGCTTAACCTGATGCCGTGCGTTCTTCCGGTTTTGTCGCTCAAAATAATCGGACTGACGCAGTCCGCGCGGACCCCTTCAGCGGCAAAAAAACAAGGGCTTGCCTACGGGGCCGGTGTGTTGGCGCTTTTTTGGCTGCTCGCGCTTCTTATCCTTATTTTTCGCCGGACAGGACAGGCGGTCGGCTGGGGCTTTCAAATGCAGTCTCCGCTCTTTGTGACTTTTCTGGCGGTTTTATTTTTTGTTCTGGCGTTGAGTCTTTTTGGAATTTTTGAAATTCCGCTGACGGTTACACCCCACCCGTCAGGGCATAAAAAAAAGTATGTTTTATGGGAAGCTTTTGCCGGCGGGGCTTTGGCGACTTTGGTCGCGACTCCCTGTACGGCACCGATGATGGGCGCCGCGCTCGGGTTTGCGCTGACTCAGCCGGCGATAAGCGTGGCCGCTGTCTTCACCAGCCTGGGAGCAGGGATGGCGCTTCCTTATATTTTGCTTAGCTTTTATCCGCAAGCACTGCGGTGGCTGCCGAAACCGGGAGCTTGGATGATTGCGTTGAAGCAGTTTTTTGCGTTTCCGATGCTGGCGACGGTGCTTTGGCTCAGTTGGGTCTTAGGCATCCAAACCGGCGTTAATGCCGTGACGCGTCTCTTTGCCGGGTTATGGATGATCGGGTTTGCTTTGTGGGGCTACGGTAAGGTTCAGTCGATTGCGGGACGATTGACGCGGCGAGTTCTGGTGGGGGTTGTTTGTGGCAGCTTGATCGCCGGTTTCTTTGTTTTGTTCCCGATGCGCGGCCTATCGGGAGACAAAACGTCTTCGGCGGCTGACTCTGTTTGGGAAACTTACAGCGAAGACAAACTGGCTGTTTATCGCGCATCCGGACGTCCTGTCTTTTTAGATTTTACGGCAGCTTGGTGTCTTACCTGCCAGGTGAACGAACGCGTTGCCCTGGAAAATCCTAAAGTGATCAAACGGATGCGGGAACTCGGGATTGTGCCCATGAAAGCCGATTGGACATCTTATGATGCGGGCATCACAAAAGCCCTTGAATCGCACGGACGAAGCAGCATTCCTCTTTATGTGTTCTATCCCGCAAACGGAGGGCTGCCGCTCATTCTGCCGGAAGTGCTGACGCCGGACATCGTGTTGAATTTCTTAAACAAGCTCAAAACGGAGGATAATACCCCACATGAAGCGGAACCCTGAGAATGTTTTACGCAGTCTGACTCTTTTTGTTTTTATGTTCGCAAGCTTCGGTCCCCGGCTTTGGGCAGAGGTTGCCTCAGGGCAAAAGGCGCCCGATTTTTCCCTGCAGGATACAAAAGGACAGATGCGGTCGCTGTCTGAATTTTCGGGCAAGTATGTGGTTTTGGAATGGACCAATCCGGATTGTCCGTTTGTGAAAAAGCATTACGGCAGCGGTAATATGCAGAAGCTTCAAAGCGAGGCGGCCGCGAAGGGCGCTGTATGGCTTCAGATTGCGTCTTCAACAGAAGGGAAACAAGGATACTATTCGGCGGCCGAATGGAATGATATTAATGCAAAAAATGCATCGGCTGCTGCGGCGCTCCTTTTGGATCCGGACGGCAAGACCGGGCGCGCCTATGGGGCCCAAACGACCCCGCATATGTATCTGATCAATTCGGACGGGGTGTTGATCTATCAGGGCGCCATCGACGATCATCCCACGCCGGACCCGGCGGACATTCCAAATTCCGTGAATTATCTGAGCCAGGCCCTTAATGAGGCGCTGCAGGGGAAGCCGGTTAGTGTTTCTGCGACGAAATCTTACGGCTGCTCCGTCAAATACGCATATTGATAAGGCCCTCTGATCTAAAGTCCGCCTTGAAACTAGCCGTTTCCTAGGACAGTATTTATTATGGAAGAAGTCCCAATAGACGGGGTGTCACCAGCATGAACGCAGCCGATGTTTTTATCGTTCTCCTTGTGGTTGCCGCGAGCGGCGTGATCCTTTTATATTTTGTCATGACGGGTATTCGGGCAGAGCGTCATCGCCCGGTCACGGACAGGGCGATCCCCGAAGGGGTGCGCCATGAGGTCGCCAAGGAACTGCAGGACGTCGTTTCCGATCTTCCGCCTGCCAAACTGCAGCAGATAAGCCAGCGCATGACCCGTTTTGTCGACCAGGAAGTCCACAAGAAATCCGAGACTTTGCGCGTCGAAATGAAAAACTCCTATGACAAAATCGTCAATCAGAAAGAACAAACGCTGAAAAAAGTTCAGACAGAATATGTCAGTGTCCAGCGCGAATATCAAAAAGTCGAAAAGCAGAAAAAACAGACGGAAAAAGTCGTCAAGAATATGGCTAAAGGGCTTGTAGTCGTGAATGAAAAAGGCGAAATCATGTTCGTTAACCCCGTGGCCGAGAAAATTCTCGGCGTCAAACCGCAGAGCCTGATCGGGAAATCCATTGTTAACGCCCAGGGCAAACATGTGATTTCGATGGTGGACGAAGCCGGCACCGAAGAAAAAACGGTCTCGGCAATCAAGCAGGATGAAAAAACCAAAGAAATTATCCGCGAGAGTACGGCCGTGATCGAAGGGGAATCGGGACAGACGCGCGGAACGATTTCGATTTTGACGGGAAATGCCCAAGAAAATAAAGTCGAGGAAATGAAGGCCGAGTTTGTGGCCGGGATTACCCATGAGTTTAGGACGCCTCTGATCTGTATTCAAAAATCGATTTTGGCGGCCCAGGACGAAGGCGGCCAGGTCACGGCCGCCCAGAAAAATTATTTTGATATTGCGGTCCGCAACGCAAAGCGCCTCGAACAAATGGTAAATGACATTCTTGATCTGGCGAAGCTGGAAACGGGCAAGATGCGCATGCATCATGATTTTTTTTCCGTGGACCAGATGGTCGAAGATACGGTCCAGACGCTCAGCGTGTGGTCGCGTGACAAAGGGATCGAAATCAAAAAAGAGGTTTTTGATCCGGAGCTTGCGATTGATGCGGACCGAGAAAGACTTCAGCAGGTGCTGGTGAATCTTATCTCAAACGCTTTGAAATTTACCGTCCGCGGCGGGCACATTTTAGTTGAGGTCAAACCGGTTACGGTCAAACCCGCTGTGCCGGGCCGCCCTCCGAAACCGTATGCTCCCGGCGGCGCGGCAGTGATTGTCGAGGAAGCCGCGAAGAACTATGTCGAATTCGGTGTGCGGGACACCGGTCCTGGGATTCCTGCGGGAGATCTTGAAAAACTCTTCCGCAAATTCAGCCGTGCCAGTACGGCGGCCACGGAAGGTGAGAAGGGGACCGGCCTCGGATTGTCGATTGCCAAAGAAATCGTGGAGCTTCACGGAGGCCGGATTTGGGTTGAGAGCGAAGAAGGTAAAGGCAGTTATTTTGCATTCAGCATCCCGCCCCGGCCGCTGCATTTGCTGTCTCAACCGCGATTGCAGGAAGGAACGGCGGCTCCGGGCCCCCAGGCCGGGGGTGTATGACACCCCGCGAAATTCGCAAACTTAGAAAAGACGAAAAAATAACCCTGATTGAAGTGGCTGCGATGAGCGGAATTCCTTCGGAGCATATTCGCAAGATTGAGGAAGGAGAAGTCGTGCCGTTGGCGGCGGACTTGAAGCGAATCGAAAAAGCGCTGCGGCTTATTTGTGAAGACAAACGGCGCGGTGAAGAAGGAGATCAGAGCATTCTGGCCGAACTTTAATTTCCGGAAGGAAAGGGAACATGAGCACAGCCGGTTCCGAGAAGTCGTCTAAAAGTATTTTTTTATCCACTAATGCGGTCGATTTTTGACGCGATGCTCATTGCGGATGTTCTGCTTCTGCTCGTGTCTGTTATTCTGAAAATTCCGTTTGTAAAACTTATTATTCTGGTTGTTTTCGGGAATGCACTGGGCTTGCTTTTTTGGATCTTTTATGTCCGAAAAGCTTTTTCGGTTGAGTTTTCAGGAGGTAAACTAACGGGGCCCGGTCCCTCTGCCGGACGTAAAACGGTCATGATCCGTAAAATTGATCACGGCAGGATCGAGAAACGGACCGGCTTGGCCAAGCTGCTGGGGTTCCGTGATGTTCACACCGTTGACGGGAACCGAGTGCGCCTTTTTTATGCCCTGCTCGGAAGACCTGCCATTCACGAAATTCTGGATAAAATCGATCAGTATCCGTTCCGCGACAGCGCATGAGGGAGGTTTTTTTGCGATGATACAGAATATGCAGCCTTACCGGCTGGAAGCGTTTCATGCTCTGAAGCGTGAATACCGGAAATCGGTGATCATCGGCGGCACGGCATTGATGCTGGATTTCTTGCTTTGTTTTTTTACATTTTGGCTGCGGGCCCGAAATCAGTCTGCCGGCCTGTTAAACGAAAGTACGGATTTTTTCCGCGTCGTTTTTATCATTTTCGCGCTCTCCAACTTTCTCGTGGTTCCTTTATTACAGCGGTTAATACTCCGCCCATGGCTTACGGATACCGCCTATAAACCCATTTACCGTTATCCGGAGCGTTGGCCGCTGTTTATCGGCAAGCTTGTCATCTCGGCGATTCTCATTTATGCTCTGTCTGCATTTCCCGTGGTTCTGGGTGTCGTGCTGTACTTTCTGTCCAGAAAAACGGCGGACTTTCTGCTTTTAGCGGGAATTGCCGTCATCTGTCTTATTTTCTATTTTCCGCGGTACAAGCAATGGGAAAATCATCTGAGAGAAGTTTGAACAGGCCATCAGTTTTCAGGAGCCGACATTCTTTATGAAACAGCGCAGAAAGTATTCCCGGTTTCCGGTCCAGATGCAGGCAGTTATGACTCTCCGGCACGGGAAAACCATGAAGGCTTCGATCCAAGACCTGAGCATGAAAGGCGCGCGGCTGCGTACGGCCGAAGCGGCCTCACCCAAAGGAAAATGCCGCATCAGTCTCCTTTTGGGCGAATCACGGTCGCAGCCGACCATTGAAATCCAGGCCCGGGTCGTCCACTGCGAGGGGCATGATTGCGCGGTTGAGTTTCTGGAAATGGATATTTGCGGTTTTGAGCATTTGAGAACATTCCTGGAGCTTTCAAGCCAAAGCGGCCGGCTGATCGAAGATGAGTTGAAATCGCCTTTAAAGCTCCGCGCGCTTAAGCCCTAACCCGTATTTCTCATCAATTTACCTAATCGATGGGAAAACCGGAGTAAGCTTCACGCCGGCCGCGTGTTAAGTCTCTCCGATCCCTCATTACTCCATGTCCCACAAAGAGATAAGTTAAGTGGCATTTAGACTTCATCTTTGCTAAAATAACCCGCTCAATTTCGGCATGATGTGAAATTCACCGACCGTTGGGTCGCGGGAGCTTGCAGTTTAAGATTGTTATGAAAACGTTTAAATTTACAAAAATGGTTGCCTCGGGCAATGACTTTATCGTGGTCGACAACAGGCGGAAAATATTTCGAAACGCCGCGGCATTCAGCCAAGATCTGTGCCGGCCACATTTGGGGATTGGTGCTGACGGAGTGCTGCTTGTCGAGCCTTCGCAAAAAGCCGAGTTTAAAATGAGGATTCTGAATCCGGATGGTTCCGAGGCCGAAGCCTGCGGCAACGGTTTCCGCTGTGTCGCACGCTATGCGCAAAAGAAACTTGGGCTGGGAGCACAATTTAATTTTGAATCCAAATCGGGTTTGATTTCGGCAAGCCTGAACAATAGCCGGGTGTGTATCAAGATGATCGACCCCTACGATTACCGGCCGGAAACTTCTGTGCGCGTTCCGGGCCGGACGTTCTCTTATTACTTCATCAATGCCGGGGTTCCGCATGCCGTCATATTTCTGACGAAACCACAGCTGGAGGCGATGGAAGTTGAACGTTTCGGGCGGGCCGTGCGCGAACATCGGAAATTCAAGCCGAAAGGGACCAACGTCAATTTCGTTTATGTTGCGGATGAGCATACCGTTTATGTCCGGACGTATGAACGCGGAGTTGAAGCCGAGACGCTTGCCTGCGGTACGGGTTCAACAGCGTCAGCAGTTGTGAGCGGATTGGCCGGTTTTGTAAAGCCGCCGGTAAGCGTCCATACCCGCAGCGGCGAGGTTCTGGTCATTGGGTTCAGCCTTTCAGGTACCCGCGTGTCGCAAGTGACTTTGGACGGGGAAGCTAGGTTTGTTTATGAAGGAGTTTGGAACGGAAACGCCCGAATCTGATCGGATTTTTTAAGGAGATACGCATCATGGCAAAAAAAAGAAGGCTGTTTGAAGGGTCCATGGTGGCCTTAGTCACGCCTTTTTCTAAGGGGGCGATTGATGAAAAGAATCTGCGGGGCTTGCTTGATTTTCATCTTAAAGCAAAAACGGATGTCATCATTCCTTGCGGGACAACGGGAGAGTCGGCAACCTTATCGCACGAGGAACATGAAAGGCTGATGTCTTTTGTGGTCGATTATGTCGGCGGCAAGGTGCCTGTGATTTGCGGTGCGGGATCGAATAACACCGAAGAAGCGCTGCGTCTCATCCGGCATGCAAAAAAAATAAAGGCCGATGGGGTGCTTGTCGTGACGCCCTACTACAACAAACCCACCCAGGAAGGCCTGCGCCGGCACTATGAATTTCTTGCGTCCAAAGTGGACATTCCGATGGTGCTTTATAATGTTCCGGGCCGCACGGCAGTGTCTTTAAAACCGGAGACGGTGGCCCATTTGTCAAAAATCCCGACTGTGGTTGCGGTGAAAGAAGCCAGCGGGAACCTTGACCAGGTTGATCATATCCGTAATCTTTGTGATATTACCGTTCTGTCCGGCGATGACAATTTGACGCTTGCGATGATGGCGATCGGCGCGCGGGGCGTTATTTCCGTTACGGCAAATGTGGTTCCCGGACGCGTGCGCGAAATGGTGCATGCGGCCCTCGAGGGGCGTTGGGACGACGGTTTAAAAATTCATGAATTTCTGTATCCATTGTCCAAAGCTCTCTTCCTGGAGACAAATCCGATTCCGGTCAAAGCGGCTTTGGCCCTGATGGGTAAAATCCGCCCCGAATACCGGTTGCCGTTATGCGAAATGAGTGCGGAGAATCATGCGAAACTGGCGCAAACTTTGAAAAAAGCGGGGGTTGTATGATTAAACTCGTGGTTGCGGGCGCTGCAGGACGCATGGGAAAAACAATTTTGACGCTGGCGGGTTTGGATTCGGCGTTCCGGATCGTGGCCGGGTTGGAGCAGGAGGGAAACCGGTTGATCGGCACGGAAATCGGGCCTTGGATCGGCGCGTCACATGTTTCGGCACGGATTATCGGAGACCCGGACGAAGCCCTGGCATCGTCCGATGTTCTGATCGACTTTACTCACCCCTCGGCATTACCGATGCATTTAGAGGCTGCTATCGCCGCCGGGGCAGGGTATGTTCTGGGAACGACCGGTTTAACGTCAAAAGATTTGCGTTTGGTTCAAACGGCAGCAAAAAAAATCCCGGTCGTCCAATCGCCCAATATGAGCGTCGGTGTGAATCTGCTCTTTAAACTGGCAGAGCTGACCAGCCGGGCTTTGGATGAGCGCTATGACATCGAGATTACGGAAACACACCACCGGATGAAAAAAGACGCCCCCAGCGGTACGGCCATGAAGCTATTGGAGATCATTGCGCAGGCAAGAAAAAGAAACCCCGGAAAGGATACTGTCTACGGCCGCAAGGGCGAAACCGGTGTCCGGCCTGCGGGAAAAATCGGTGTGCTTGCCCTCCGCGGAGGTGATGTGGTGGGTGACCATACTGTTTTTTTTCTCGGTGACGGCGAGCGAATTGAGCTAACGCATAAGGCTTCCTCAAGAGATGCGTTTGCTTTAGGGGCCCTCAAAGCGGCGAAATTTGTTGTCAGACGCAAACGGGGTCTTTATAATATGTCGCAAGTACTTGGAATTGCTTAAGCTAAGCAAACAGAATCCAGACTTTTTCACCGGGTTTATAAAACCCTTAGAAGCCGAAACCTAAATTTATTTCATGGCTCAACGTTTTTCAGGAATAAAACCCCCCAGATTCCGGTTTGCCGCCATGAGGGATCTTTTTTTTCTAGCCGCGCTCCTTTCTTTTTTTCCAGTTTCAAATTTTGCCCAAACAGACCCCGTTGTTTCCCAGTCCGGTGCGGTTGAAGAGGCCGAACCTCAGCCCAATCTTTTTGCCGAAGCCTTTTACATGAAGCCTGATGACCGTCTGGCGCTGGGCATTTTTGATGTCAAGGGATTTTCGTTCGTAGAGCGTCAAAACCGGGAATTGAATTCGCGTTATGCGGCGGTTACGGATTTTGCTCCGGGGATCGTCAAGAGCCGCACGGTGCCCAATATTAAAGATCTGAATGGGTTAAGAAAGTGGGTCAAAGATAATGCGAAAAGCGCCCTGTTTAAAAACGTCGAGATCCGACGGCTGACTTTTAAAGCTCCTTCAGGTTCGGATGAAAATGTTTATTGGGTGGGACAGCAGAGTTATCTGTCTGCGGATGATGCGAAATCGCGCATTGAGGGGATTCGCAATTTAGTGGAATCGCGGGGAGAAAGCTTTCCGACGATGGTTCAGCAGGCACAGATCTATGTGCCGCTGGAAGAACCCGAACCCGATGAAGTGCCCCGAGCGCAATTTGAAAAAGAAGAAAGCCTCATGCTGAAGTATTTGGATCAGCTGGACATCGGCGAAAAAGCATTCGGGCCTTTTCAGGGAGAAGGTGCCGGGGAACCGATCATATGGCAGTCTTTCGGTGAAACGACTTGGCGCAATACCAATTTTTCCGATCACAATTTTAATAATCAGGTCGGTTTCTGGACGAACCGGCTTGTTTTTAAAGGCATCCGGTTCCCCTGGGACACAATCAACGCTTATGTTGAAGAAACGACCACCATGGAAGCCGTGTCCGACGATTCTAAGAGTTTTATGAAACTTTTCGCGGGGCTGGAATGGCGGCCTTTGGCCCGAAATCCCTGGGTCCAGAATTTCCGTCCCTGGAGTCTTCCGCTGCTTGATTTTGTGAGAAACTACCGTTTCTATGTGCAGTATGGGGACCGGAAGAACATTAAAGACGAAATTCTGAACAGCGCCAGTCATGATCTGATTTGGGGCGTTCAGATTTTTTATGAATGGGGCATTGATCTTCCCGCGGCCGGAGAAGGATTGCCGGTCACCGTGCCGGATTATGTTCGCGAATATGTTTGGGGGGAATATTTCGGCGATTACCGTTTTGAAATGACCAATTTCGGCGCCGAAGACGACTTTGACGCCTTTATCTTCAATTCCGCGGTTCTTCTGGGTGTGCGCCTTCCCGGGATTCCTCTGCCGCCCAACCCGATCAACGATGAGTTTGTCCTCATGCCTTACCTGAAGTTTGAGCACGTGAACAATACGGACTTTTCATTTCCGTTTCAGAACCGGTATTTTATGGGCGCGGGCGTCCGTTGGATGCCCTTTCGTAATTACCGCTTTAAGGAAAACGAATGGCTGTCTAAAACGAAAGTTTTTTTTGAATATGACGGCAT
>MHFC01000142.1:11225-11401 GCA_001804025.1 Omnitrophica bacterium GWA2_52_8
AAGCGCTTGATATCAATGGTAAGAAAATCAAATTTGAGGCATCCGGTTTATTCGCCCGGGTGATCCAACATGAGGTGGACCATATCAACGGTATACTTTTTGTTGATAAGGCAGAAAAAGAACCTAAAGGGCATATTGTTTAGCTTATGGAACGACGTATAGAACGAAGACGCATT
>MHFC01000143.1:0-5334 GCA_001804025.1 Omnitrophica bacterium GWA2_52_8
CGAAGGCTGAAGAAGAAAAATCAGGCCACCCCGACCGCTAAAAATTTTAACCATCAACCCAAAAACATTTTTCAGTAGACCCTAAGTAGCAACATATATCGGAACAACAATAGCTGCTATTAACAAATTAGAGACGATCATCACGATACCGCCCAAAGAAGCAAGCTGGCTTTGCGTTATATAACAATCCACGATTTCTATTAGGATGCAGATAAAAAATGCGCCTCGCCAAAAAAAGTTTTTCCCTAGTTTTTTGCTAAAAGTAAACCCATACAAAGCCAACAGCGTAGTTAGATTTGAACCGGCAAAGACAAATTCAAACCAACCTCTTTTCGGAGAAATGATACTGCTTGCGGCACCCATAATAAAAGTCAGGACCATAATCCAAAAATAAATTTTTCACGCTATATTTACTTTGTGCATGACCCCTCCTTTAGTTTTTCTTCTCCTCAACGAAACACTCTAGTTATCGGCCTTAACAAGCTGCGCTGAAGGATGGCCTTAGACGAATTTCGTAGGAATGCCCGCCAATTCATCCCATTTAATTGTTACCACGGGAACTAACTCAGGATATTCGTAGGTTGTATAGAGCAAATCTTTGTTCGGATACTTAAAATTGCGCGGACAATCGCTGACTTGTCAGGCGCAGAACAAGTCCGGACGGAACACATCGCGGAAGCCATTCAATACCGGAGTTTAGACCGGCAGTGGTAAGCCGGCCATTCGCTGCGATGGGGCCTATTCGCGAGGAAAGTCTTATTTTGTGGCGATAAACATCCAGGATTTAGGTCGGAAAATGATGCGGGGCCAAACGCTCAGCGCATTGAGAATTCCATGAACTAACGGCTCTTGCCGAATCCATTCGGCAAGAGCAATTTTAAACGTCCGCGGCGCCTTTCGCAGTTTCTTGCGGTAAAGATAATCGTCAATCACGGAAAAAAAATGACACCGGACATGGCGGAAGCCGCCGTCGCGGATCCCTTTTGTCCACTGCGGTACCGTATAGGCATTTTCATTAAAACCTTCGTCAATCGCTTCTTTCAGCGCCTTGCCCGATTTGTCCTCCAAAAGACCGAAGGAGCATTCGTGCAGCGCAACGAGCCGGCCGCCGGGTTTTAAGACGCGGCAAAATTCCGAGAATAATTTTTTCAGATCTTTGCAGTGATGGACCACGGAATGTGAAAATACAAGATCAAAAGAACCATCCTTAAACGGGAGTTGACTCATATCGGCCATGACACGATCGTAATAAGCGCCGTCATGTTCCATATAAAGGTCCGCCGCATGAAGGTATTCGGTGATATCCAGAGCGACGACCCGACACCCTTTTTGAGCAAACCGCCATGCCCCCCAGGTAAAACTGGCGCCGACTTCAAGGACTCTTTCGCTGCCCGTTAACCGGAGCATTCCGAGCGTCTTAAAAAAGCGTTCTGCATTGCCCGCCTGATTGTCGAAACTGCCCCCCGGCAAAAAAACCTTACTGCCGTCGCCGGCAGGAAGTGAAAGAAACAGGTTCTTAAATTTTTTCAGGGTTTCTTGATTAATCGGATAACGGCCCTCTTCCGTATCAATGTAGTCAAACTCTTCGGCGTGTTCTTTCTCATGAATGATTTCGGGCGATAGCACAGCCGGCAGCATATTCAGGACACCGCCGCTTATCGCGCAGCGGACCTGGCAGTTTTTACAATACACCCCGCCTTCGCGGACTTCCCGGAGGTCCTCATTAAAAATCTGCAGCTCCAGGGAAGAAGCCCTGCAGTTCAGACACTGCATTGTTTCCAGCAATTCTTTTTTCATTTCTGAGAACTTCCTTTCATGGGGACAAATTTTCGCTCACCGGAACTCCATTCGTAAACCTGCCAGTCCCCGGCTTTCCCTTTTTGCACCGAAATCACAAGATGCTTCACCCCGGGATAGGCGGGGTCGCCGTCCGGCGCCGCCATCCGCTGATCTTCTTCCGAGAAATAGGCACCGGCATCGGGGTGCGAATGGTAAATAATACGGATTTTTTCGTGGGCCGCACGCAATTCTTTCTGGACCGCCAGCAACTCACCCGGAGCAATGAAGTAAGCGGTGCGCGACGTCCTCGGAAACAGTCCTGCGTCCTGTTTATGATATAGATCCTGAGCATTAACACAAGAACGGAATCGATAAGCCCCGGCAGCACCTGCATCGGGACCCAAAATCAGTCCGCAGCCCTCGTTCGGATATTCTTTTTCGGCGTGCTTTTTAATTTCATGCAGCGCCGCCTCCGAAAGCCCGGCCGCATTCTCCGTCCTCCCGGTTGCCGCCTCTTTCTCCGGCAGAAAATACTGGGGGCTGAGATACCGGTCCCCGCTGTCGGCAAAAAGAAGGACCACCACACCCTTTTCAATTTCGGGCAGCACCTGCATCAGGCCGTAATAAACACCGCCCGACGAAGCCGAAACCAGCATGCCTTCTTTTAATGCGAGTTCCTGCGCCCAATGATAAGCCGGTTCCGTTGGGACCGTTATTTTCCGGTCATAAATTTCGGGGTCGTAAATGGCCACTTTGTCCGAAGACTCCATATTTTTCCAGCCTTCAATGCCGTGAAACGGCTCGGGTTGAAGCGCAATGATTTGTATTTCCGGGTTTCTCTGCTTCAGATACCTGCCCACACCCATTACGGTACCGCTTGTGCCGAGACCGGCGATAAAATGCGTGACACGGCCTCCGGTCTGATCCCAAATTTCGGGACCGGTAGTTTCAAAATGGGCTTTCCAATTTGCCGCATTGCTGTATTGGTCCGGGCAAAAATAATCCCCGGGATAAGCCTCGACAACCCTGCGGACCAAACGGCGCGCTCCGTCGGAACCCTCCAAGCCGGGTGAAAAAACAAGCTCTGCTCCATAAGCTCGGAGAATCGTTTTTTTTTCGGCGCTGATATTGTCGGGAACAACAAGCGTCACGGGAAAACCCATGGCGGCACCCAGCATGGCATAAGCAATTCCTGTATTGCCGGATGTCGAGTCTATTAATTTTTGCCCGCTCCGGAATTGCCCGGAGGCCAAGCCTTCCCGCACCATCCGGTAAGCCGGGCGGTCTTTTACCGAGCCTCCGGGATTAAACCATTCCGCCTTGGCATAAACTTCGGTTTTGCCGAAATCCTTACCGGACAGGATTTTCTCCAGCTTTAGCAGAGGCGTCTTCCCGATCGTATCAACCAGCCTGGTTTGAGATAATTGCTTCTTCATCTTTCCGCCCATAACATCTTGCCTCATCGTCAATCGACAACGCCCAGCACCCGCATGAATTTGGAAATATCACAAAGGTCCTGAAAATGATAATGCGGCGTTTCTTCCCGCAGAACCGCTTCCGGCGTACTCCCCGTTTCTACCGAAATGACAACCGCGCCGATCTTTTTTGCGGCTCGCACGTCGTGCACGGAATCCCCGACGACAAAAACCTCCGGGATGGTGTCCTGCCCCGCATGCTTCCGACCTCTTTCAGCCGCAAGGCACGTGAGTTCCGCACGGTCCGCAGAATCCGAACCAAAACCGCCAAATTTAAAATAATGCTTCAACCCGCCCCGGTCCAGCTTCGCCCAGGCCGCTTGCTCATAGTTTCCGGTTGCGATCCCCAAAAATATCCCGCGTTGCTGCGAAAGGGTTTCCAGTAATTCCGCCACTCCCGGCATGAGCCGGAACTTTTCGGCTTTCCGGATTTCATGCTCAAACCAGTGCAAATAGCTCCCGGACAAGGCGTCCAGCTCGTCCGGGTCTAAATTTTTTGACAACGCGGTTTGAGCAATCTCTAAAAAAATCTGAGGGTCCGTTTTACCGTCGGGAATAACGCCTCCCCAAACATCTTGTTTGCCGCAGATTTCGCCAAACGCGCGTTCAATAGCGATTTTTCCGGCGCCCCCCGTCAAAAGAAGCGTGCCGTCGATATCAAAGAGGACGATTTTGGGCTTCATGGAAGTTAAAACCGGAATTGAAAAATGCGTGCGTCTAATCTTGATGCAGGATGCCGAGAACCCCGTCCCGGCTGACTTTGACCAAAACAAACGAGCCCCAATCGCGGTTTTGGGGATGCTGCGACCGGATCAACAAATGCACTTCTTCATATTCGTCCAGCCAGTTTTCCAAATCAAACTCCGCAGATTTAGAATCAAGAGTTGTAATCCGGGTCCCGCGCCCGCCGCTCTTTCCGATAACCTGGGCCTGATATTCCCGCTGGGCCTGGGGCACAAAATTATGTTTAACCGCCAAATCGTCGAAAACAAACTTGTTGCCGTTTATCTCAAAATTATCGAGCGGGTTCGCCTTGCGGAACCAATATTGCCCCAAAAGATCCCGGCGTTCGATCAGCGTTTTGGCAATGTAGCCGGCATCTGCGGCATTACTATACTGACCCATTTTCACAATCGTGCGGATGTCTTCGTCGGTAAACGCCAGGATGATTTTTGCGGCCCAAAAACCATCCGCCAAAGTCAAATCTTTGAACGCGAAATAAGGCAGCTGGGTCTTATATTCCCCCGGATCAAAATAACGGTTGTCAAAATAACCCACGGCAGGCGACTGGTCGACTTGTTCCCCGGCTTCGCGCCAGCGTTTCTGCCAAGGTTTTTCCCATAATCCGAGCCCGAAAAAAGCCTTCGTCGTTTCGCCGTAATCCGCCATATATTCATGGCCGAACATGGGCGGTTTGGGCCCTTTAGCCGCGGCCCCGAGCGAGGAATTAAAATCAATCAGATAATGCGTTAACGTTTGCGTACCGTTTTCATAGCGGATCACATCGAGCGTATTGCTTTCGCGCATATCGTTATTATTGAGCCACGAAGCAAAAATCCGCAGGGCCCGGATCTCCCGGCGGTCAAGATGATTTACCAGGTCTTCCGGGTCGTTTTTTCTCCTGCCTGAAAAACTAAAATTCCCCCGGACATCCCCCTCCAGAATTTTTCCTGCAGAAGCCCGAAGCTTTCCCGCCTCGGTCTGCGGCAAAAACAAAAGATATTCTTCCAGCTTCTCCTGCGTCAGCGGTTTCTTAAAACCACTGTCGTCATAAATAGTCGCGGACGGATCAGGGACGAGTTTTGACGGCGGAAATTCGGCAATCGTATATTGCGGCACATTGTACCCGGCGGCATGAAAAATACGGCTCGTAATCACCTCGGCCGATGAGTTCAGCTCGATATTCTCGAGCGAATCAAATTTCAAAAGGTAATTATCGCCGCGGCTGTCGCGTACAAAAAATCCGGGGTGCAGCCCGGTAGCCTTGCCTTTGGTAATTGTTAACGGAGCACTGACATCCGGCCCGTCCGTTTCATGATGCCCGGCTTCAAGTTCGGCCGCCGAAAGACGGCTCCGGCCG
>MHFC01000143.1:5342-15358 GCA_001804025.1 Omnitrophica bacterium GWA2_52_8
TGAAGGAAGTTGGTGCCTTCATAATAAACGTTCTGGTCAAATACATCCCGGTAGAGGCCGGTCTTGTTTTCCTTAAACTGAACGGTTTCCGCATATGCCGGCGCCATCAGCGCCCCGGAACAAAAAAGAGCGGCCAACAAGACGAAAAAATTAAAACGGCGTTTTGCTTTTGACATAAAAATTGGTCCCTTCACTCCCAAATGCCATTTCGGCACCAACCAGCATCACATCGGCCAAGCTCACTCGAAAACCGAGGCCGTAAGACCCTCTGAAATCCCCGAATTGCAGCTCGCTGAACTCTTGAAAAACCTGCCCCTCATCCCAAAATAAAACCGTATCGAGTTTCAAGTCCCGGTTTTCCCAAATGGTATAGCGGTACTCGATATTTAAAAGAACCAGACTCTCGTCTTTAAAGCGGCTGGCGTCGTATCCGCGCAAGGTGTGGCTGTAAGAAGGGAACGAATCATACCCTCCGAGCATCGGCATTTGATGAAAAGGAACGTAATCATTTCCGATTTTGTCATTGTGCTCTCCGTAAAAATGAACGGCAAGCACGCGCCGTTTGGATTTTAGAGAAAAATAACGGCTGGCCTCGGCCGTGTATTTAAAATATCCGGCATCCGAACTGTTAAGGCCGTGATTGTAACTGAACGTCGCGCGATGCAATCCGCCCATGGTCGAATTGCCGCGGTTATTGCGCGTATCATAAGCAAACTCAAGCGCATAAGACATAAGTGAATCCCCGCGAAGCCCGTTGACTTGGCCCTCATTAAAAATCCCTTCCCCGACCTGCCCGCTGCCGCCGTCCTTGCCGCCGTTAATATTCACGTTGCGGTATCCGATTTTAAGGTCTGCCGCAATTTCAGGGTTGGGCGCATAACCTAAATCAGCTTCCAGGGTCGTTTGTTCAATCCCATAGACATAACCGTCTCCACGGCTCGTATGAGGCCCGATACCATAGAAATGTTCGCGGACACGGTCTTCATATTTGAAAGTGCCGAGCGTGCGCAGCCCTGTGCCTGCAATTCTTTCGGCGCCGACTGTGGCCCCGGCCTCAAAAACAGTTTCCCGTTTAAAATCAACCCAGCTGTTGAGCACCGCTCCGGGCAGACGCTCCCGCAATCGCGTCAGCCGGATCCAGTCAATTTCAGTCCCTGCCCCAACTTCGATTGAATTAACAGAATGGAGCCTCGGAGAAATACCGTTTTCCTGAAGCTTGTCGTACATCCAGACTGCTTTTCTTGGAATTTTATGATCTTCGAGATAGACGAGCGTTTTGTCTATCGGCCGCCTGACAAGTTCGAAAGGATAGACGAGGGTGTGCTGCCAGCGGTAACCGCTCGGAGCTTCGGGCTGAGACTCAAATACAGGGGCGTAACGGTCATAGGCAAAGGCAACCGCATTCACCTGCATCAATATTCCCGTCAAAATAAGGGCTTTGAAAATACAGAAACGAGAACGCACTAAAACTTCCTCCTGTTCCGGAACCATCGGACAGTTTGCATGATTTTCGGCCAATTAGCCTAATTCTGTAGCTTGATCCATCAGCAGCACCTGTGACGCTTCTTTCCTCCGGCCGGAAAGGCTCTTCAAGAACCGCGCATAGATTATCATCACTTTTGTGTTTTTTTCAAGCTCCAGCAAAGCCTTTTTTTTCGCATGCTCTAAAAAAGTATGCTTGTCGAAAAAAACCTTGTCATGACAAGACCAAAGGCCCCTCCTTCAGGGGATCAAAAGCCTCAAACTCCGGCCACTGCTGCGCCAGTCTGAGGTCAAAAATCACAAAATAGGCAGCGAGCACAAACCAGTGGTCATGAGAACCCGCCCACTCTCTCAGAATTTTATGAACATCCTTATCCCGTGCCGGCATTCCCGCAACCCCGTCAAACACGCCCTGAAGCACTGCGATAAGATCAGGATCCACCGTATTTGCCAGCAGCTCCATGGCATGTGCATGAATATGGGCATCTTGCGGGGTTCTCGTCAGTTCAGATTCGATAATTTCAATGATTTCCCGCCCATAAATCAGTTTCAGCAAAAGAAAAATTCTTTCGATGCTCTCATCAGCCAGCGCGCGCAGCATGGTTGCTGCCGCGCCTTCTTTGTCCGCTGTCTTACATCGAAGCTCATAAAACCGCTCCACCTTATGGATTTTCTCCCTCAAAACACATTCCGTCATAATTTCACTTTTAACAACAAGCCGGTTCGGAATCAGCCGGGCCTCTTTTTGCGTGATGCGGCTCAGCCCCCGGATGATTTCAAACCGGAAGGCCTGGCTCTGCGGTCCGGCCAGAACGTGCAGCATCAAATCCACGGTTTCCTGTTTCGGAATATACTCAAGAATCCGGATGGCCCTGTGTTTTAAATCCAGCCTCTTCTCTCCCTCTCTTAAAATTTCCGCCATGCGCATGAGCGCTTCTTCCGGAGCGTTTGCAATGGTTTCTTCCATGCTTTGATCGCCTTCGATTTCTTCGCCAAATTTAAAAAACATAAGCTTTCTCAGAAAAACCATGTCCTGATGACGAATTTTTTCTCCGCCGCACCGGTCATGGCCGTCGTCAAGCGCTTCACGCTGCCGAATTTTATCGATAAATTTCCGGGTGGAAGAAAAATCATTCTTCATATCGGTGTGCAAAAATTTTATTGAGGCCGCCAATTTCCGGATCCAGCTTGACGGGTGCGTAAGATAAAAACTGATTCCCTCGAAAGTTTTTTCGCTGCAGAGCAACGCGATAATATCGCCCGCCTTTTCAGAAGCCTCCGGCCTGCCTTTGGCGCGGCTTGAAAGATTTGATTTGAGCAGGCGTGTATAATCATGACGCATGCGCCAGACCAGAAAAATCCAGAGCGGGATCAGCGCCAGGATCAACCATCCGATTTTTTCATACGGCAATCCCAAAAAGGATGTCGCGATGATCATGTAAAAACCCGCCAGGCTTCTGGCCCCGCGAAAACCCAGCATATCAATGATGGGCTTGACCTTGTACCGCACATCACTGGCCACCGGGGTATACAGCACTTCCCTGCTCGCTTGCTGGATCGAGTAATTCATGCTCCCGTCAAAAAGCTTGATCGCCATCGCCACCATCAAAACCGGATTCAAACAACCGATGAGCGCCAAAACTCCGAGCCCTGAGGGCAGCAGCCAAAGGGAGATCCCGACACCCAAAAATTTGAGAGAAAGACGGGTGACCACGAGCTGCATGAAACATGACAGCAAATTCAAAAAACTGTTAAAACCGCTGTAAAAGGATGTCAGGTTTTGCTTGCCGCTGATGGAGTTGTCGACAATGAAGTTAAATTGGTTATCGACGACCGCTGACGTCATTTTGGCCACGATAACCAGCCCTGCCAGAACAAGGAGGTAGGATGAGGCCGCGATCAGCTTAAGGCCGGAAACCCCGCCGCTTTTTTGCGCCGCTTGGGGCAGGTCTTTCTTGGGCTTATGCCCGGAATCCGCGCCCGCATGGCTGCTGGCAATATACCGCCAATTCGCAACAACCAAAACGCAACACAGCCCGATAACCGCGGCCGTAAACAAAAGCATATCCTCGGTGGCAAACCATTTCACCAGGTGGTAGGTGACAACACCACCTAAAACTCCTCCCAGAGACCCGCCGCTGATTATGAATCCCAGCAGCCGCTTGGCTTCAGCAGGATTAAAAATGTCGTTGGCCAGCGTAAAAAACAACGTGGTCATCGCGATGGAATAAGAACTGACCCAAACATAAAACACGGCGGACAAATAATCCACCTTAAAACGGAATAAAATCCAAAAAGCCGCAAGACATGCGATATAAAATCCGAGAATAACGATAAAATAGGTTTTTTTCGACAGGCGTTTTGAAAGTTCAACAAATGCCCAGACAATAAAAATCAAAAAAAGTCCTTCGGCAAGATTAACATAAGGAAGGCTCTTGGCTCCCAGCTCGTCCAAAAGCAGGGAGTTGCGCACCGGCTTCAGCATCCAGATCGTCATAATGACAAGGCTGAAATACCAAAACATGAGAAACGTTTTGGCCGCTTCGCCCGGACGTATATCCACAAGGCGCTTGATAAACGGGATTTTTTGAAACAAGGCTGCGGCGGTCATGAAGATTCCTTCAGGTCAAACGCATTTTCAATAAAGCGGATTTCCGGTTCCCGGCCTTCAGGCCAAGTGATGCCCAATACTGCAAATCCGGCCTGTGCGTCGCCGATTTTTTTCTCTTTTAGGTACCATTGCGCAAGATGCGCCAGCTTGGTTTGCTTTTTGCTGTGCACGGCCTCTTCGGGGCGTCCCTGCCGGTGATGGGTGCGTGTTTTTATTTCGATGAAATACAACCGCTTCCCTTTTCGTGCCACCACATCCAATTCCCCGAGGGCGCACCGGTAATTTTTTTCGATAATTTGAAACCCATGCCGCACCAGGTAGCCCCAGCCTGCCATTTCTCCGCGCTCGCCGAATGTCAGTTTGAACGGCTTCGTATTGAGCTCAAGCGGCATCATGAGAGTTCCTTTTCAAATTGCTCCTCGGATATCCGCCGCACCGGCTCATAACTTCTGCGGTGAACGGGACTGAGCCCGTATTCCCGCATCGCCTCTAAATGAACTGCCGTCGCATAGCCTTTGTGCCGGGCAAAGAAATAAGCGGGGTAAAGCGTATCCAGATGTCTCATCCAGGCGTCCCGGTAAACTTTGGCAACAATGGAGGCCGCTGCGATGGCTGCGGATTTTTGGTCCCCTTTAACGATGGCTTTCTGTTTGAGCGGCAAATCAAGCTTCATATTACCGTCAATGAGGAGATGCTCGGGGGTTTTAGGAAGGGCCAACACAGCCATTTTCATGGCCAGGCGTGTTGCCTGAAAAATATTTATCGAATCAATCATGTTCTCGTGAACAATCCCGATTCCGACAAACGCATGTTTGACAATCAGCCAATACAGTTTTTCGCGCAGCGGCGGCGGAACTTTTTTGGAGTCATTGAGCCCTTGAAGCGTCACACCGCGCCGTAAAATAGCCGCGGCCGCAACAACAGGCCCGGCAAGCGGTCCCCGCCCGGCCTCATCAATCCCGGCAAGGCAAGCGCCTGACACCTCCGCTGCTTTCTGGTCAAAGGCAAAAAGGGCCTCGAAAACGGACCGTGCCACTGCGTCCCTCATCCGCGCCCATTCCCTTTTGAGGAACCGGTGCTTCTTTAGCGGCCAGAAAAATCAGGCTGCCTGGACTTTGCTTTTTTGATGCCTCATAAAATAAAGCTTGGCACGGCGGGCACGGCCTTTGCGAACCACCACCACTTTTTCCACGACGGGAGAATAAAGCGGAAACATCTTTTCCACGATATCCCCGTGCGTTTCTTTAACCACGGAAAAACTGGCGTTAACGCTACGGCCGCGGCGGCGGATGCAAACCCCTTCGAAAATCTGGGTGCGCACTTTGTCGCCTTCTTTCACTTTGAGATGAATCTTCAAGGTGTCGCCGACACGGAACTCGGGCATCTTCTTTTTTAAAATCTCGCTTTCAACTAATTCCATTTCGTTCACGGTTCTCTCCTTCGATAATATTAAAATCTTTTCTTCCCGCCGGATTCTTTCTCCAGCAAATCCGGACGGCGGTCCCGGGTCATTTTCCGGGACTGTTCTTCCCGCCACTTAAGCACTTCTTTATGATTCCCGGAAACAAGCACGTCCGGGACCTTCATTCCCCGGTAGTCCCGCGGACGCGTATATTGCGGATACTCCAGGCCGGCGCTCAAAAAACTTTCCTGCTCCAGCGAATCTTTATTCCCGAGAACGCCCGGAACGAGCCTCCCCACGGCTTCGATTACGCATAACGCCGGCGCCTCGCCACCCATCGTCACAAAATCTCCGATGCTAAGAATCTGATCGGCTAAAAAATCGCCCACGCGGCCGTCCACGCCTTCATAATGACCCGCGATTAAAATCAGCCGCTGTTTACGCGCCAGCTCCGCGGCAAGAGACTGCGTCAACCTTTCGCCCTTGGCTTCCAGCAAAACCGTCCAGGGTCTTTCCTCCGGCTTACTCTTGGCTTTAAGGCTCTCGACACATTCAAAAATCGGCTCCGGCTTCATCACCATGCCCGGACCGCCCCCAAAGGGCTTGTCGTCCGCCGTCTTATGCCGGTCATATGTATGGTCCCGCAAGTCATGAACCCGGATCTTAAGGATACCCCGCTGCTGGGCCCGTTTAAGAATGGACTCTTTAAGCGGTCCTTTAAAAAAAGACGGGAAGAGCGTCACGATATCAATCGTCAGGACGGCGGGCTTTGTCCTCATACGCATTCCCGGATCAGGATTTTGCGCCGGTCAGTTTTTTCGTTTTTTTCGCAGCCCGTTTGATCAGACTTTTAACGGAGGGCGAAAGCCGAGCGCCTTGACCCAACCAATACTCCAGCCGGTCCTTATTGATTTTGAATTTTTCATCCAGCGGCAATGGATCATACGAACCGATTTCTTCGATAAAACGCCCGTCGCGCGGCATTTTAACATCCGCCACGACAATGCGCCACTGACTCCGGTTAATCGCCCCAACCCGCTTCATCCGAATTTGAACAGCCAATTTGTTTTCCTCCTTATCTCATGATTCGCAGACCGCCGACCGAAAAATCGAAACTAAAACCGTTTAAAAAAACAGCCGTATACGATTATCGAGTCACGATGTGCGTTTTCTATTCCTTCTCTCTTCGCACTTTTGCGCCGAGAGACGAAAGCTTTACTTCCAGCCGGTCATAACCGCGGTCCAAATGATAAATCCGGTGGACTGCCGTTTCTCCTTCTGCCGCCAGACCGGCAATCACAAGCGCCGCACTGGCCCGCAAATCGGACGCCATGACCGGCGCCCCGCTCAACCGTTTAATCCCGTGCACAATCGCACTGGGCCCTTCCAGAAAAACTTTTGCCCCCATGCGGTTCAATTCACTGACATGCATAAACCTGTCAGGGTAAATTTTTTCCGTAATCACGCTAATACCGGGCGTCACCGTCATCAGGGCCATCATTTGCGCCTGTAAATCCGTCGGAAATCCCGGATACGGCAGCGTGGTCACATCCACGGGTTTTAATTTTCCGCTGCGCCGGACACGGATGTCATGCTTGCCCTTGTCAATGCGGGCCCCCGCCTGTTTTAATTTATCAATAATGGCATTTTGATGATGCGGGTCCGCTTTACGGATCAAGACATCCCCCCCGGTCATTGCCGCCGCAACCATAAAAGTTCCAGCCTCAATGCGGTCGGAGATAACGGAATAACGCGCCCCCTGCAATTTTTTGACGCCTTCGATTTCAATGAGCGGCGAACCTTCTCCCGAAATTTTTGCACCCATTTTTTTTAAAAAACGGGCCAAATCCACAACTTCTGGTTCGCAGGCCGCTGATTCAATCGCGGTTTTCCCCCGCGCCAAAACAGCGGCCATCATGACATTGGCAGTCGCCAGCACCGAAGACCCGAACGATCCGCCAAGATAAATTTCACGGCCCCGCAGTTTCTTCTTGGCCAGCGCATGCACATATCCGTGCTGCGTCGTAATCGATGCGCCAAGCGCCTCAAGCCCTTTCAAATGCAGGTCGATCGGCCTTGGGCCGATGACACAGCCCCCCGGCAATGAAACCTGGGCATGCCCCGTCCGGGCGAGCAAAGGCCCCAGCACACAAACCGACGCCCGCATGGTGCTGACCAGTTTATAGGGCGCCATGGGCTTCAGGTTTTTTCCGGGACGGATTGCCAATGTGCCGTCCTGATACTGCGCTTTTGCGCCAAGCGCCCTCAATAACCGGATCATAGTTTGAATGTCCCGCAGATCCGGAATATTTTCAATGATCGATTCTTTTTCGCTCAAAAGCGCGGCGGCCATTATCGGCAACGCGGAATTTTTTGCGCCGGAAACCGTCACTTCGCCAGAGAGCTTGCGATTGCCTTGAATGACAATCTTGTCCATACGCCCCGAATTTCAGCTCAAGCCAATTTTTTTTGGGCTATAACCGCCCGCTCAATTCCCAAAGCATCACACTCGGAAAATATGCGGTCATATTGCTGCTGCGATTCAAGCCATTGTTTGACCGGGGAGACCTGCCCGGCTCCGACTTCAAGAACGAGCCATCCTCCGCCGGCAATAAAATCTCCGGCTTCACGGCATACCCGCCGGTAAAAATCCAGTCCATCAATGCCTCCGTCCAACGCCATCAGGGGTTCCCTGAGGACCTCAGGTTCGGCATTTAACAGGTCTGCGTGAGAAAGATACGGAGGGTTACAAATAATGACTTCCCATTTCTCAGGCGCCCTGCGGAACATTTCGAACAAATCGGAACAGACCACCCTGCTGCGCTCCAAAAGCCGGTGCCGCTCAAGATTTTTCCGGGTCACATCCAAGGCCGGCCCGGAAACATCCGCGAAAGTCCCATTGCCGGCCGGCCATTCGCACAAAAGACTGATACCCAGGTTGCCGCTACCGCAGCACATATCTAAAACATTGATGCCTGCAGATTCCGGCAGCTTTAAGCTTCGTAATATGATTTCAACAAGAACTTCCGATTCCGGCCTCGGGACCAGGCACCGCTCATCAACAAAAAATTCGCCTTTCCAGAAAGCCGAAGATTTCGTAAGGTAGGCGGTTGGGCATCTTGCTTTCCGCAATTTCACAAGCCCTTTAAAACGGGCCGCTCCGGCCGCAGCCATCAACTTGCCCGCATCCAAATACAACTCATGGCGGCGGCAATGAAGGCTTTCTCCTAAAAGCAGTTCGGCGCTTGCTCTTGCCTCTCCGTGACCAAGCTCCGAAAGTTCATGGACAGCCCAATCAAGCAGACTTCCCAGTGATTCTTGAGAAATTTTTGCCGCCTCGGGTCCGGCTGGATCATCCCTACGGACTGAACGGAGTGAGACTTCCCTTTGAAGAGCATCATTAGGCAGCATCGGTCAGCTTTTTCTCTTTTTCATGGCGCTCTAAGGCCTGAACGAGAGGCTCCAAATGGCCGTCTAAAATATCATCCAAAGCATGCAAAGTCAAACCGATTCGATGATCCGTAACCCGTTGATCCGGAAAGTTATACGTACGGATCTTCCCGGACCTGTCCCCGCTTCCCACCATTTCTTTTCTTTGTTTGGCCAGTTCCTGGTGCTGCGCCTCCTGCCGGGCGCTAAAAATCCGGGCCCTTAAGACCCTTAAAGCTTTGGCCTTATTCTTATGCTGAGAGCGTTCGTCCTGACAACTTACCACAACCCCGGTCGGAATATGCGTAATACGGACCGCGGACTCCGTCTTGTTTACGTGCTGCCCGCCGGCTCCGGAGGCGCGGAAAACATCGATTTTCAAATCCTTGGGATCGATTTCGACCTCGGTTTCATCAACTTCCGGCAATACGGCAACCGTGACTGCCGATGTGTGAATGCGTCCGCTCGCCTCGGTTTGGGGCACGCGCTGTACGCGGTGAATCCCGCTTTCATATTTGAGCAAGGTATAACTACCCTGTCCGGTGACGCCGAAAATCACCTCTTTAAATCCCCCTTTACCGGTAGGATTCGAATCCATAACTTCTGTTTTTAAATCATGTTTGGCAGCATACCGCACATACATGCGGAACAGATTGGCGACAAAGAGCGCCGCCTCCTCCCCGCCCGTTCCTGCCCGGACTTCAACGATCACATCCCGGTTGGCATTGGGGTCGCTTTCACGGAGCAGCGCGCTTTCGATCGCCTCGATTTTTTCCTTCTTTGTTTTATCCAGCGCCGCCAGTTCATCTTCGTAAAGTTTCTTGAGCTCGGGGTCTAGCGCGGATTCGGACAGCAATTTTTTCAGCTCCGCCTCATCACGTTCCGCTTTTTGATAGGCATTAAACCCTTCGACAACCGGCCTCAGACCGGCAAGCTCTTTGCTTAATTTCTGAAATTTTTGCTGTTCGCGGGTCACACCCGGGTCCATGAGCTCTTTTTCGAGGTCCGCGGCCCTTTGTCTGAGTTTTTCGAGTCTCTGCTTATAAAACATGGCTTGTCCCTAAAAACAGCGGGGGCGAGCACCGCTCGCCC
>MHFC01000143.1:15470-15828 GCA_001804025.1 Omnitrophica bacterium GWA2_52_8
CCGTTGAACGCGTTAAAATTTCAAAATCACACGAGACGTCCTTAAAAATCACAGGGCGGTAATTAGGGTGAATATCTTTTTTCATGTTTTGCTTTCTCCTTTTTACTTATCGACCTTGCTCATACTGAGCAGGAATTCCGCATTGCTTTTTGTTTTCTGCAAACGGTTCACCAAGAGCTCCATGGCTTCCGCGGGATTGAGCTCGTTGAGAAGTTTGCGCAGGATCCAAACCCGGTTCAGCTCATCGGGATGCATCAAAATATCTTCCTTACGCGTGTTGGATTTTTTGACATCGATGGCCGGGTAGATGCGTTTTTGGAACAGGTTGCGGTCAAGCTGAAGTTCCATATTGCCCGTA
>MHFC01000143.1:15883-19616 GCA_001804025.1 Omnitrophica bacterium GWA2_52_8
GGACAAAATTTTCCCGGAATGCGGGACCACGGTGTTGTAGGCGCGCGCCAGACGGGTGATACTGTCCAGCAAAATAACCACATGCCGCTTGTGCTCCACAAGCCGTTTGGCTTTTTCGAGAACAATCTCGGCAACCTGCACGTGCCTCTCGGCCGGCTCGTCAAAAGTTGAAGAAATGACCTCGCCTTTGACGGACCGCTGCATGTCCGTGACTTCTTCCGGACGTTCATCGATCAGAAGCACGATCAAATAGGTCTCGGGATTATTGGTCGTGATGCTGTTTGCCAATTTCTGCAGCAGGATTGTTTTTCCGCTGTACGGAGGCGCCACAATAAGGCCGCGCTGCCCGTAACCGATCGGGGTCAACAGGTCCATCACCCTCGTCGAAACTTCTCCCGGCGATGTTTCGAGCAAAATCCGGGTCTGCGGATAAAGCGGCGTCAGGTTGTCAAACGGGATTTTATCGCGGACATCTTCCGGATTCTCGAAATTGACCATCTCGACTTTCAAAAGCGCGAAATACCGCTCGCCTTCTTTCGGAGGCCGGATTTCCCCGCTGACGGTATCGCCCGTCCGCAAATTAAATTTGCGGATTTGGCTCGGCGAAACATAAATGTCATCGGGCGAAGGCAGATAGTTGTAGTTGGGAGACCTCAAAAAGCCAAACCCGTCCTCGAGGATCTCCAGCACGCCCTCTCCGAGCATCATGCCGGCGCGCTCGCCCTGCGCCTGCAGGATTTTAAATATCAAATCCTGTTTTTTAATGCCGATCGTCGAGCCGACGTTGAATTTGTGCGCTACATCATGAAGGTCGTTGACCTTCATTTTTTTCAGGCTCGCAATGTCGAACTGTATTTCGTTCGCCTTGGGCTGCGGATTGGGGGGTGTTTCGACCATACTGGTTACGCTTCCCTGCGGCATGCGCGGGTTGGGGTTCCCTGGTTTTCTTGAAGGTCCTCGATCTCTAACCATAAATTTACAATTCTCCTTTTGATTGGCTTGATTTTCATGAGTTAATTTTTTTCCATAGCAAACTTACCTGCCGGCGCGTTTTGTCCGGATTTCCAGAATTATCGATGACGTTGTCGGCGTTTTTGACTTTATCGCGTAACGGCATCTGTGCTTTTTGCCGGCATAATATTTCTCCGGCAGCATAACCTTTGGCTTTCAGCCTCTCGGTAATTTTTTTCCCTGTGGTCTTGACCACGATTGTTTGGTCGCACATTTTTTGAAATCCCGACTCAAACAAGAGCGGTACTTCCAAGATCACGACTTTTTCCTGCGCGGCCGCCGCCTCTTCGGCAAGCCTCTGAAAAACATACGGATGAACGACGGCTTCGAGCCTCATCCTGCGTTCAGGGTCCTGAAAAACGACCTGCGCAATTTCCTTCCGGTTCAAGCTGCTGTCTTTCGGCGCCTTCAGCTCCGGGAACAGCTTTTTTATTTTTTGATAAACCGGGCTTCCGGTCCGCAGCGTTTCGTGGGCAATGGCGTCGGCATCGCAAACAAAAGCCCCGAGTTGCCGGAACATATTGGCCACCGTACTTTTACCGCTGCCGAACGAACCCGTGAGCCCGACAACTTTTTTATCCGGCGCTTTCATTCAAAACCTTTCATCCTGCCGGTCAAACCCGGCGAAGACAGCTGACTGAGCTAGGTCTTGTACCATGAATTCCCGACAAAAACATCGGCCCGCAGAGGGACGCTCAGCGAATAGGCCCCTTCCATTTCTTCGCGAACCAAATTTTCGAGCGCTTTTTTCTCAGCCGCAACCATATCAAAAACAAGTTCGTCATGGACCTGCATCGTCATAAGGCTTTCGAGTTTTTCTTTCTCAAGCCGGTTTTGGACCGCAATCATCGCCAGCTTGATCAAGTCCGCCGCCGAGCCTTGAATCGGGGCATTGATGGCGGCGCGTTCGGCAAACTGCCTCACCTGGACGTTTTTGGACAAAATATCCGGGAAATACGACCGGCGGCCGAGAAGCGTTGTTAAATAACCCTGTTTGCGGGCTTTTTCCTTTTGCGCTTCCAGATAATCTTTAACGACATGATACCGTTTAAAATAATTCGTGATAAATTGGTCGGCCTCACCGACGCTCACGCCCAAATCCTGAGAAAGACCGAAAGCTGTTTTTCCGTAAATGATGCTAAAGTTGATCGTCTTCGCGGCATTGCGCATTTCAAACGTAACCTCTTTTTCTTTGACGCCGTAAAGCTGCATGGCGGTGTAGCTATGGACATCCAGGTCTTCTTTGAATGCTTTTGTCAGATTACCGTCCCCGGTCAGATGCGCTAAAATGCGCAGCTCAATCTGCGAGTAGTCCGCCGACAGGATTTGGCGTTGCTTGCCGTCTTGTCTCGGAACAAAGGCCTTGCGGATCCTGCGTCCGGCCTCCGTTTTGATCGGGATGTTCTGCAGGTTCGGGTCTGAACTCGACAAACGCCCCGTTGCCGTTGTCGTTTGATGATAAGACGTATGAATCAGCCCCGTTTGCGGATTGACCATGACCGGAAGCGCATCCAGGTAGGTGGATTTCAGCTTCGTCCGTTCGCGATACTCCAGCACCTGCCGCGGCAGCTCATGATCTTTTGCGAGCTTTTCCAGAACGTTGACGTCGGTGGAATATCCCGTTTTCGTCCGTTTGACGACGGGCAGTTTCAACTTGTCAAAGAAAATTCCACCGAGCTGGCGCGTCGAATTAATATTGAACGATTCTCCCGCCAGGCGGTAGATCTCATCGGTCAGCCGTTTTAATTCGATTTCCGCTTCGCCCGAGAGACGGCTTAAAAAATCAAGGTCCAAACTGACGCCGTTCATTTCCATTTTTGCCAGCACCTGGGACAGCGGCATTTCCACATCATCAAACAACGCTTCCAGCCCTTCGCGTTTCAGCTTCGTCGCTAATAGCTTTTCCAGCCGCAAAACACAGTCGGCATCTTCGCAGGCATACGCTTTGATTTCTTCCACGGGAACCTGGTCCATGGTTTTCTGTTCTTTACCTTTTCCGAGCAGGCTCTCGGTCGTGATCTTGCGCAAATTCAGATATTCCAGGGAAATATCATCCAGATTGTGATTGAGCTTGAGCGGATTGAGCAAATAGCTTGCGATCATCGTGTCAAAGACAATGCCCCGGACATCCACTCCAAGGCGCTTCATGATAATCCAATCGTACTTGATGTTCTGTCCGATTTTTTTCCGGGTCGTGTCTTCCAAAATCGGGCGCAGCACCTCGAGAACCTGCTCCAGATCCAGTCCCTGCCCCGTATGGTGCGCCGAAGACACGGGGATGTAATAGGCCTGCTTTTCAGCCCATGAAAAACTCATCCCGACAAGATGCGCCAGCATCGGGTCGCTTGCGGTCGTTTCCGTATCGAAACTAAACAGCTCCGCTTTTTTTAATTCCCCGGCGAAATGCTTCAGGGTCTTCAAGTCCGAAACGAGCCGGTAATCCCGGCCTTCGTCTTCCGCCTTTGCGGCCGGCGTCAATTCTTTCAGCAGGCTGCGAAACTCACAGCGTTTATAGAAGTCTTCCAGTTTTTCGAGATCGGGCTCACGGACGCGGAGTTTTTCCCAATCCACATCGACCGGGACATCCGTGTCGATTTGCGCAAGCTCGTGGGACAGCTTCGCATCTTCGGCGTGTTCCCGGATCATGGCCTGCTGCGACTTTGATTTGATCCTGCCGACGTATTGCAAAAGATTTTTTACCGATCCGAATTCCTGAATGAGC
>MHFC01000143.1:19645-31047 GCA_001804025.1 Omnitrophica bacterium GWA2_52_8
GACTCCCGGAATGTTGTCGGAAGCATCGCCCATCAAGGCCATCACCTCAACGACTTTGTCCGGCCCTAACCCTGAAAACTTTGCTTTGACGTCGCGGCTGTCGAAAACTTTATTCTCTTTATGCGGATTAATAATTTTAACGCGGTCATTAACGAGCTGCATGGCATCTTTGTCGCCCGTGATAATAAAGACCTCATATCCTTGCTCATCCGCGCGTCTTGCCAGCGTCCCTAATAAATCGTCGGCCTCAAATCCGGGTTTTTCAAAAGCCGCCAACTGATAAATCCGGCAGAATTCCTTCATGGGGGCGATTTGATCGACCAGATCATCCGGCATGGGCTTGCGATGGGCCTTATAGTCCTCGTATTTCTCGTGCCGGAAGGTCGGTTCCCGGCAATCAAAACATATCGCAAACGCTTCCGGTTTCCCCTCGGACAGAAGTTTACGCAGCATCGTCACAAAACCCAAAACGGCGTTTGTGGGTTCGCCTTTTGAATTCGAGAGCGAAGGGATCGCATAATAAGCGCGGTAAAAGAGCGAATTGCCGTCAACCAAGTACAGTTTCAGACCCTGTCCTGAAAGTGCGCGCTTTTCATTGATTTTCACACCTGTTAAAGGGCGCGAGATGCTTCGGCTCTGCTGCCGTTTCATTGATAGTGCTAACCGTTTAGATATAAGGAGTGCATGAATGAAGCGGAAAGACTTCCCAAAGCCTTAGTATCTTAATGAATTGAAATTTTGAATCACACCTGCAGGACTAAGAGTGGATCAAATTGCCTGCAATACAATACTTCAGATCAAAATTTTGTCAAGAAATATTTAACTTGAGGCCCTATAGCGGGTTACATCAAAAATTGGCGCAAGCGGCCGGACTACTTTTGCCGGGTTTTGCCGCCCGGCTGGGTGACGCGTGCCGCCAGATCTTTCGGGTCCTGCGCGGCATCAATCATATCGTCGTAACTTATGATGTTATCATCATATAGCTCTTTTAAATGATCATCCAGCGCCTTCATTCCATGCCGGGTGCCCATTTGAAGCTCCGAAGTGATTTGATACGTTTTGCCTTCCCGTATCAGGTTTCTTATGGCTGGTGTCGCGATCATGATTTCAAATGCCGCAATACGTCCTTTGCTGTCCATTCTGGGCAATAACGTTTGAGAAATTACCGCGACAAGCGTTGCCGCCAACTGAACGCGGACTTGCTCCTGCTGATTCGGCGGAAAGACATCGATGATCCGGTCCACAGTCCTCGCGGCCCCGGTCGTGTGCAAAGTCGAAAACACAAGATGCCCTGTTTCTGCGGCCCGGATGCAAGCTTCCATCGTCGAAATGTCCCGCATCTCACCGATCAGCATGACATCCGGATCCTGACGCAAGGCCTTGATCACAGCTTCTGAGAATGACGGCACATCTTCCCCGACTTCACGCTGGGTCACAATCCCCCGCTTATGCGTATGGACAAATTCGATCGGATCTTCCGCCGTAATAATATGCCGGTACTGATTTTCATTGATGTAGTTCAACATCGTTGCCAGTGACGTTGTTTTTCCGGAACCGGTCGGCCCCGTGACCAGAATCAGGCCCCGCGGGCGCGAAAGGTATTCGATCAGCTGTTTCGGCAGCCCCAGATCTTCAAAAGAATAAAAACGGTTGGGAAGCTGCCGCAGGACCATCGCATAGGTGCCCTGCTGTTTAAAACAGGAAACGCGAAAGCGGGCTTTTCCTTCATAGGAAAACCCAAAATCGATGCCCCCGACTTCTTCGACCTTTTTGCGCTGCTCCTCCGTGGTCACTTCCCGGGCCAGCGCAAAAATATCCTCCCCGGTCAGCGGCTGATCATCCAGCGACACCAGCTTGCCGTCCAACCGGACGGTTTTCGGGCGGCCGGCGATCAAATGGATGTCGGAAGCCTTTTTTTCAATTGCCGCATTTAAGATTGCCTGAATCGCCATGACAAAACCCCGCGCTTATAAAGCTTGAGCTTTCTTGATGCTGTCAGTTTATTACGGCCGGCACTTTAAAAACATTAACCGGACGCTCAAAACAATCCGGAAAGCATAAGAGACAAAAACCCCGCCAAAAAAAATAATACCGGCAGTCCGCGCACCTGCCGGGGCGGCGGAGTCAGAAGAAACCGTGCGCGTTGGCCGTCCAAAATCGCGCCCGCAAGAACAAGGGCCGCCGAAAATAAAGCGCCGGCTTCAAGCCCTGAAAAAAAGAATGCCGCCGCCGGGTACTGTTGAAGAAAAAACAGGCGGCAGCCGAACACAACCGCATAGGCCGGCCAGGAAATGCGCATCGGTCTTCCCGCAAGATAAGGGAACAGAAAAAAAACGCCGAGGTTGAGCCGTACCGGGTCCGCTCCGGGAAACTTTTCGACAATCAAAAAATAAAGTCCGCCGCAAAGGAGCCACAGAACAAAAAACTCCGCGGCCGCCCGCAGCCGGTGCCGCAACCGGTCATTAAAATATTCCCGCAAATCACGGGCGCTTTTTTCCGGCGCATTCAGCAAATAGGCCCAAAGTGAAAACGTGGCTGCCAGCCAAATCCATGCGGGAATCATGCGGCCGCCCTCCTTGTTTGCGCGGGCCGGCTTTGCCAGAGCGTCAGGATAATCGCCAGGAGAAACAAAACTCCGGCAGGGTGCCTTGCAATGCCCCCGCCCGTTTTCCCCGTAAGCAAACCTTGCGCCAGAGAAATACCGATCATCAGAACCGCAAATCCGGTGCTTTTTCGCACTATCTCTCCCCACTCAAATCCGGCTTCCCGGGGCTCCTTCGCCCCATCTTCGTCTTGCAGAAAAATAACACTGAGAATCCAAAAAGGCGGTGCCGCCGAATGCCGCCAGACGTAAGCCGCCAAAACGGTGAGCCAGGCCATCAGGGCAACCCCGGACCCTTTTTCCGGAAAGAAAGGCCGAATCATCCAAAAAAGCGCGGCGGTCATCCAATAAGCACAAAGCGTGATCCCCATATAAATACAATTGCTTTTTATGTCCGATAGTTGAAAGAGGAAAGGCAGAACGGCGGCGACGGCATTTATCAGTAAAATCCGATTTGGAGAAAACCGGTTCGCTGTCATAGGTTCTTCCCGGCATTCGAAAACCATTCGGCGGCAAAAAGAACGCCAACAAAGACGATAAGAAACACATATCGCAATATTGTTATGACCGCTGTTTTCATGCCAAATGCCTTTCCGCGGACGGACGAAAGTAATGGTCGATCCACGGCGTCGCCGCATTCATCACCAAAACCGAAACCTTGGCAGCGAAAACCGCCGGAAAGAATGTCCCGATGAGCACCGTCCATCCCGCGGCGGCAACGGCATAAATACGGTTACCCGCGCGGGTCGTCGGCGAAGTCACGGGATCTGTCAATATCCAGAAAGGAATCATGATTCCGGCCTGCCGCAAGCTCTCTTGCCAAACAGGCGCTCCGCGAAAAACATTGAGCCCCCACAAAACACAAAAAAATAAAACCGGAACTTCCCACCGGATAAGTTTCTTGAAAATCAATACGCCTGCCCCGGCGGCCACTGCCAGAAAACTTGCGCTTCCAAGAGTGCCAGCCTGAGGATCCAATAAAAAACTGCGCGGTCCAGGAGCTTCCGGAACCTCGGGAATTTGATGCATGAGGATGGGAAAAGCAGCTTCAAGCAGCAGCAAACCGATCAGTACAGGATGCCACGGATACTTGCCAAGGCCGCCAAAAATTTCCTTACCCAGAAAAACGGCGCTAAATCCGCCAACGCAGGCAATCCACAACGGAACCGTCAAAGGCAGCATTAATGCGAGCAGCGTCGCAAAAAACGCCGTGCTTCCGTTGGCGACCTGCACACCGCCGCCGAACACCAGCTTCGCCGCATATTCCGCGGCAAAACCGCCGGCCCATGCCGCAAGCATCAAAAAAAGCGGCTGCCACCCGAACAAAAAAAAGGACGCCAACCAGACAGGCGCCAACGCAGCGGCCGATATCCAGAAGCGCTGGGGTACCGACGTGGACGATGATAAATATGGGGGTTTGTGTTTTACGCGACCCATCCGGAAACCGGGAAAGGTTGATGCGGCCAGAAAAAGATTCTGCGCTCTTTATGCACCGGCACGCCGTTAGAGACAAAATATCGGTCCAGCGGGAAATCAATCATTCACTGATTTTTTGCTTTGAGGGCCCGGCCCGGAGGAGGCGCCTCGTCGGGCGAAGACAAAAACAGCCAGAGGGCTCATTGATTTAATTTTTGATCGATGACTCTAGAGAACTCTTCAAGAGGCTTGGCCCCGACCAACAATTCCCCGTTAATCAGGAAGGACGGGGTCCCGCTCACGCCCAGCGAAGCCGCGGTCTCCATGTCTTTTTCAACCGCGGCCTTGGCCTGTCCGCTTTCAAGGCATTTTGAAAAATCATTGGCTTTCAATTTAAGCTCGGCCGCAAGCGCTTTCAAAGCATCGTCGGTTTTATATTGGTTTGAATCGGCGAATATTTTTGCTTTATATTCCCAAAACTTCCCCTGACGGGCGGCGCATTCCGCCGCTTCATGCACGCGAAAAGCGTCCTTATGGAACGGCAGCGGAAAATGAAGCCATATATGCCTGACTTTTCCCTCGTATTTTTGCATGACTTGATCGAGCGTCGCGACGGCGCGCTGGCAAAACGGGCAGTGAAAATCGCTGACTTCAATAAGGGTCACGGACGCCTTGTCAGGACCGGTTGCCGGACGGCCTCTAATGTCCTCCTCGGTTACCGGCCGTGCCTTCGGCCTTGCCGGTGCCGCCGCAGGAGGCGGCGCCGATCCGGGATTCAGAGCATTGTCCACGGCGGCCTTAAATTGATCATACGGCCGCGCACCGGTCAGGATCACGCCATTGATAAAAAAACTCGGGGTTCCGTTGACCCCCGCACTGCCGGCGGCCTTGATGTCCTTTTCGATTTTGTCTTTATAGCGCGATGTGCTGACACATTCCGAAAAATTTTTCTCCTTAAGCCCGATTTCCTTAGCCAAACTTTTTAATGAGGCCTCGTCCTGATAGGCTTGCTGATTCGCAAAAACTTTTTCTTTAAATTCCCAAAACTTCCCCTGCTCGGCCGCGCACTCGGAGGCTTCGTGGACCAATCTTGCATTTTTATGCATCGGCAGCGGGTAATGCATCCAAACAAGACGGATCTTGCCGTTATAGTCCTTCATTAATTGGTCGAGCGCCGGCTTTACTTTACCGCAAAACGGGCAATGGAAGTCACTGACTTCAATGACCGTAACGGGCGCATTTTTGGGCCCTTGGCTGGGACGGCTGTCAAGGTCCTGAAACTGGGCTTTTGCAGGCGCTGCCGGGGCCGGCGCGGAGGGCGGCGGGATTGACGGGTCCAACGCCCGGTCCACGGCGGCCTTGAATTGCTCGTACGGCTGCGCGCCGGAAATCATCGCGCCGTTGATAAAAAATGCCGGCGTCCCGCTGACGCCCATGGATTTGGCCTTGGTAATGTTCGCATCAATTTTGCCGCCGTATTTTTTAGTTTGCACACACGTGCGGTAAGCGTCCTTTTTTAACCCAAGCTCATCGCCCGCCGCCAATAAGCTGGCTTCATCTTTATATTTCTGGGGGTCCTGAAAAACCTTGTCGTGAAATTCCCAGAACTTTCCCTGCTCTGCGGCGCATTCAGATGCTTCGTGGACAATGCGCGCGTTTTGATGAAACGGCAGCGGGAAATGCATCCAAACCCGTTTGATCTTCCCCGGGTAGGCTTTCATTAATTGGCCGACCGTGGCTTCGGCTTTTTGACAAAAGGAGCAATGAAAATCGCTGACTTCGACAAGCGTCACGGGGCCGTTAACATTCCCCTGGACCGGCTGGCCCGCATACTCCTCGGCGGCCGCACGCTGTGAAGGAGCGCCGACCTTTATGGGTGAATCGGCAGTTTTGAAAGGTTTGGGTTCATCGACGACGGCGCTCGGCAAAAGATACTCGGGCTCTTCGAGGAATATCTGGCCATGATATTTTGTCTTTAATTCGCGCAGGACATTCTGGCGGATATTTTCGTATTCGGCTTTGCGCAGAGTTTGATAAAGAGCGACTTTAACCTCGTCAAAAGGTTTCCCGTAAACATTTTTATTATTTTGGTAATGCTGATAAACATCCGCCTCGGTAAGCGTCACTTTCTCCCAAAAGTGCCGGTACTGGAATTCGGTAGCGCTCAGACCTTCCTCCTTGCGGGCTTTTTCCAAAAGCGCATCATTCAGCCATTGCTCCGCGGCGTTTTTAAGCAGCGCGTAGCGGTCGCTTTCAAGCGGAATGAGCGTTTCCCCGGCAAGGCGGGACAGCTCACGCTCTGAAAGAGATTTCCCGTCAATCTGGGCAACCGCACCCCCGGCGGGGGCAATCCCCTCAAAATCCACTCCTTGTAAAACAAAGAATAAAATCAGGGCACTAATCAGGCCCGCAGCAAAACCCGTCAGAATATGCCTTGTATCTCTTTTCATGAATGCTTCCTCGAAAAAAGGTGGATGCCGCGCAATTCCCGGACTATGTCCTCAAAACTCCCGCGGCCGACAATTAGAAGGGCCTTTTGTCTTGCCTTCCCGGCACTACCTATAATATCACGGCCTCGGGAGCCCTTTTCTTAACCGTAAAGTTATACCGGTCGCCCGGCTTTCGGAAACTTCCTTGAAAATTCAGCAGGACTTCGTTAATAAGGTCCATCATGGGCCTTTTTGACGGGCATACAAACTGACAGTTTCCGCAGCCGATACATTGTTCGGCACCATATTCGCGGGCCACACTGAAAAGCTTTTGTTCAGCCGCCAAAGTAATCATGACCGGCGAGATGCCTGACGGACAGCTGTCAACACACTCCCCGCACCGGATACAGGGCTCTTCTTTTTTTTCTTCCGTAACTTCCTTGGGCAGGGCCAGAAGACCCTGCGTTCCCGGCGTCAAAGGCATGGAGCGATCACCGATTTCGATGCCGGTCATCGGGCCGCCGAACAAAACTTTTTCGGGTTCGCGTAACAATCCTTTACAGCTCTTGATCAAATCCTCGGCCGAAGTCCCGATTCGCGCCCATATATTTCTGGGCTCAAAAACACACTCCCCTCCGACCGTAACCGCGCGTTCGTAAAAAGGCTTTTGATGAACCACGGCCTCATAAACCGCATAGCATGTGGCCAAATGATAGACTGAGCTTTCGCATTGAAATCCGGCAATAATTTCGGGGAGGCCAGGTTTTGAATAACGGCTCAGCAAAAGCGCCGGATGGCCTTGAGGATAGAGGGACGGCAGCACCTTAATTTCCAGGTGTTTCCATTTTAAAAAAAAGATTTTGCTGCGTAAAATTTCGGCCGCGTCCAGCTGATGATTCAGGCAAACGATCACGGCCTTCCGGGCGCCGGTGCCCCGCCGTAAAATTTCCGTCCCTTTCAGAATCTCCATGGGATGCGTTAAGATCAGGGAGTGTCCGCTTGTAATATACGGTTCGGACTCGCAGGCATTAATCAAAACTGTTTGGATTTTTCCGGCCGCATCGTCCCGGACTTTGTCCGCCAGCGGGCATACGGGCGTTCCCATTTCAATCAAACCGCTATTGTGAAAAATGTCAGCAAGGGCACCGCTATCAAGATCCTCCCACCGCACCCGGGTCTGAACCGCGGCAAACCCCGGGAGGCTGTCGCCTTCGGCTTCGATTTCGACAGCGGGGACCCTTCCAAATTCCGCATGCGGAAACAGACCGATGGCCGAGACACGGCCGGCCAGCGAAGCGTGGACCGCAACCGACCCCTCGCCATCAGCCTCCGCTATTTTTTGTCCGATTTCTACCCGCTGGCCGTTGCAGACAACGGAACGCGATGTTTTTTCACCGGTCAAAGATAAAGGGATCCGGACTTTTTTGGGCGGGAGGCCTCTTTTGATCGTCCATTCGATCAAGGTTGCGTCCCGTTTAAGTTCAAGAGAAATTCCCTTCATTCTTTATCCCCGGCATCCGCTTCAATCGCTTCTTCTACGGTTTCATCGTCCCAGACTTCTTCAACCCAGCCGCCTCCAATCACTCCCTGCCCCCGGTAAAAAGCAACGCCCTGGCCCGGCGTGATCGCCTCCTGAGGCTCCTCAAAAACAACTTTCACATCCCCGCTCTCAAGCAAAAAAAGTTCTGCGGACGCCGCTTTATGCTGCGAACGGATTCTTACGTCGGCTAGTATCGGGCCCCCGCCGCCCGGCGGCAAAAACCAGTTCACGCGGCTGACCCGGAAGGAACGTCCCAGAATGTCTTCTTTGTTTCCGACAAAGACTTCGTTTGTTTGCGGGTCTGTACGGATCACATAAAGCCTTTCCGAGTTGGCGACACCGAGCCCGCGCCGCTGCCCGCGGGTGTAATGATAATAACCCTCATGTTCTCCCAAAATCTTGCCGGATTTGTGCCGGATCACCCCGGGTTTTGTTTCTCCGTTCATAAATTCCCTTTGGAGAAATTCCCCGTAACGGTTACTCGGAATAAAACAAATTTCCTGGGAATCGGGCTTGCCCCACACACGCAGTCCAAGCGCCTTGGCTTTGTCGCGAATCTCGGACTTTGTAAATCCTCCCACGGGTAAAAGAAGATTTTGCAACAGTTCTTGCTCGAGCGGAAAAAGCACATAGGACTGGTCTTTTGCGGCGTCGCGCCCCTGACAGATATAATAAGATGACGTTTCGTAATCATACCCCATCTGCGCGTAATGCCCCGTCGCGACCGCATCATAACCAAGCTGACGGGCACGCTGCAAAAAAAGACGGAATTTGATATGTTCATTGCAGGAAAGGCACGGGTTCGGGGTCCTGCCGCGCAGATATTCTCCGGCAAAAATATCCACAACGTGCTTTTTGAATTCTTCTTCGAAATTAAAAACCCAATACGGAATGCCCAGCGAGTCGGCGACATCGCGCGCATCCTCGACGCCGCTCAAACCGCAGCAGGCGCGCGTATTGAGGTCGGCACATTGTCCGGACGCCCACGTCCTGATCGTCGCTCCGGCGACCTCATAGCCCGATTCCTTAAGCAGGGCCGCGGCGACGGAACTGTCGACGCCTCCGCTCATTGCAACCAGAATTTTTCGGTGCTGCTTCACGGCATAACCTTTCGGCAGGGAATTTATAAGGCAGAGGGCATCAGATGAGAAAGCAGTTTCTCAACCTGAATCCGCTCGGGAAAAACTTCGGCCAAGTTTCCGAATTGACACGCATCAATATCAAGCCCTTCGATGTCGGGCAGAGAGCCGAGGACGGGGACACCCGTCAATTCATGGATCACCTTGGGGTTCGTGATATCGGCCATGGTGTAGTTGACCGTCGGCATGCGGTTAAAAATGATTCCCATCACTTCAAGCCCCCGGATAATCGCAGCATCCACGGAAAGAAGCGTATGGTTGATCGTTCCCAAACCCGGTCTTGCGACAACCACCATCGGCAGCTGAAAATCGCGTATGAGATTTGCAACATAGTAATCTTTTTTGAGGGGCACGAGCAACCCGCCGATGCCTTCCACAATCACAAAATCATATTTTTTTTGCAGTTCCCGGTAGGCTTTTGATATTTTTTCGATCGAAATCTCGCGGTTTTCAATAACCGCGGCAACATTCGGAGAAAGCGGGTTGCGAAAACGCGACGGACTCGTCAGTGCCGGATACTCGTTTTCCGCGGCCTCAAACAAAAAAACTGCGTCCGGGGAAATCAAAGACTCGTATTCGGGAAGACATCCCGTGGCCACGGGCTTCATAACCCCGACCTTAAGGCCGCGCGCTCTTAGCGCCAGTGCGAGCCCTGCGGCAATAACGGTTTTACCGACCCCCGTGTCCGTACTGGTAATAAAAATTCCCGGTTTTAGATTGGCCATACCAGCGGTTCCGATTCAAATAGGCTGCGGTTAATGTCCGGCTCCGGTTTCCCGGATTGAATCATAAGTGATGGACAGTAAATCGTCCAGTTCCGTGTTTTCCATAACAAGCGGCGGCATCAAGACAATCACCGGCCCAAGCGGCCTCAAGATCGCGCCTTTTTTCCGTGCCCGCTCGATTACGCGGACACCGATTTTTTCTTCCCAGGCAAAAGGTGTTTTATGCCCCCGGTCCTTAACAAGCTCGATTCCCACCATGGTGCCGGCCTGACGGACATCGCCGACAATGGGCAGTTCATAGAATTTTTCGAGGCCGCGCCGGAGCCTCTCGATTTTCAGCCGCAAGTTTTTCAACACCTGATTTTTCTCAAAAAGGCCGAGACTGGCAATCGCCGCACTGCAGGCCAAGGGATTTGCCGTATAGGTATGGCCGTGAAAAAAAGTTTTGCACTCGGAATAATCCGCCCAAAAAGCCCGGAAGATTTCTTCCGTCGCCAGCGTCGCGGCAAGCGGAAGGTATCCTCCCGTGAGGCCCTTGGCAAGGACCATGATGTCCGGGTTCACTTCCTCCTGTTCGCAGGCGAACATTGTCCCGGTCCTTCCGAAACCTGTCGCGACTTCATCGCAGATCAGAAGAATGCCGTATTGCTTTGTCAATTCGGCGGCACGCTTCAAAAATCCGCGCGGATGCGCGATCATTCCGGCTGCGCCTTGCATCAGCGGTTCGATAATAAAAGCCGCGATTTCCCCGCGGTGCTTGCGGAAAATGTTTTCGATTTCTCCGGCCGCTTCCGCACAAACGGTTTGTGGATCCGATGAGGTCGGCCATCGGTAGACATACGGCGAGGGCGCTTCAAAAGTTTTGAAAAGAAGCGGTTTGTAGATGTCGTGAAACAATTCAATGCCGCCGACACTGACAGCTCCCACGGTGTCTCCGTGATACGCCAATTTAAGCCGCGCGAAGCGGTTTTTTTCCGGCCTCCCTGACTGCGCCCAGAATTGAAATGCCATTTTCAAAGCGATTTCAACCCCCTCGGATCCGGAGTCGGAATAGAAGACACGGCTTAGTTTCCCGGGTGCCAAGGCTGCCAGTTTCTCGGACAGTTCAATTGCGGGCCGATGCGACAGCCCCAAAAAAGTGGAGTGGGCCACGGCGCCAAGCTGCCGGTTTATCGCTTCGTCAATTTCAGGGACCCGGTGTCCGTGCACGTTACACCAAAGCGAGGACACTCCGTCTAAATATTTTTTTCCATCCGTATCAAATAGCCAGACCCCTTCACCCCGTTCAATAACAACCACGTCCTCGCGCGCCCACTCTTTCATCTGAGTAAAGGGGTGCCAGGTATAACGCTTATCCATTTCCCGGAATGTTCGGGTTTTATCCCGCGATTGGGTTTGAACGGTCATGGGTTTGTCGGGTTGGTTTTAATTAAAAGCTGACGACACTGCGTTCTTCGTCATTGCCGATAATGCAGCGTATTTGGTTACGCCCGCCTTTTTGCGCTTCGAGCAAGGCTGACTCGGCCCGGTGGATAACAATCGATTTTTTTT
>MHFC01000143.1:31202-33713 GCA_001804025.1 Omnitrophica bacterium GWA2_52_8
ATAATGATACCGGCCCGAGCGGCGGATTTCTTTCGTGAATATTTTGTCGAAATAATAGCGGTTAAAAAGTCCCGTCAGCGGGTCTTTTTGGAGACTTCCCAATTGGTGCTGAAAATGACGTATGCGGTAGTACAGAAAAACATTGACCGTCATCACCGCGACAATGCCGAGCAGGATGCCCTGCTCGCTCACAAAATCGAACCTTCCCAGTTTTTGTCTCAAAAGATAGGCCAGCCAAAAAACGCCGGCCAACGCAATCAAATTCAGCCAGGCCGCCACTTTATGCTGGGATGCATAAGCTTCCAGGAGGTCTTCTTCGGCGCGGGTACCGCTTTGTCGAATCTTAAGCTTCTTCGCCATCACCTGGCACTTCCTTTCAGAGGAGCTCCGGCTCGCTTCCCGCCGGGGAATGAAAGAAACCGCGTTCCAGTATATAACCTTGGCCTATAAAATCCCAAGCAAATTCCTTGGCTTGAAGCATTTCTGCCTGCCCGGGCGCTCATCTTTAACAAACGGTTTTAGTCATTCCCTAGCGCCTTTATCGCCCGCAGCAGCTGATCGATGTCCTCTACCGAATGGGCTGCGCTAAGCGTCAAACGCAGCCGGGCGGTCCCCTTGGGGACCGTGGGGGGGCGGATGGCCGGAATCAAAATACCCTTCTTATATAGTTGCCGGGCCGCTTTAACCGCGGCTTGCGCATCTCCGTAGATCAGGGGAATAATCGGCGTTTCAACGGTTATGGGCCGTTTCCAAAAACGGCTCAGCCCTTCCTGCAAATGCCTCATATTCGAAAAGAGCTTCTGTCTTAATGCGCGGTTTTTTTCGGCCATCATGACCGCTTCGTATGCGGCGGCACATACCGCAGGCGGAAGCGCCGTTGCAAAAATAAATGTTCTGGCCCGGTTAGTTAAATAAGAAACCATCGTTTGGGATCCGGCAGCAAACCCTCCGAGACCGCCAAGCGCCTTTGACAGGGTCCCGACGATGACATCGACTCTGCCTTCAAGCCCGGTGCCGTCAACAACCCCGCGGCCTTCGGCCCCCATGACGCCGGTTCCGTGGGCATCGTCCAGAATCAAAACGGCGGCATATTTTTCTTTCAGACGGACCAGTTCCCCGGTGTCTGCGATGTCGCCGTCCATGCTGAACACTGTTTCGGAAACCAGCAGCCGTCTCCGGAAATTTTTTCCGCGCTTCAATAGGTCTTCGCACCGCACATAATTTTTGTGCGGAAACACGCGGATCGTGGCTTGCGACAACCGCGCTCCGTCGATAATCGAAGCGTGGCAGAGTTTGTCCATGACGATGATATCTTCCTTGCCGGCCAGCGCCGAAATCACCCCGACGTTGGCCAAATAACCCGACGAAAAAAGGAGTGCGGCCTCCTTTCTTTTCCATGCGGCCAACTTTTTTTCAAGGCGGGTGTGCTCGGGCGAAGACCCCGAGATGAGCCGCGCCGCGCCGGCCCCGGTCCCGCACCGCTCCGCCGCATTCTGAAACGCGCGGACAACGCGGGAATGCTGCGACAATCCGAGATAATCATTCCCGCAGAAAAGCAAAAGCGGAGTTCCGTTCATTTTCGCGCGCACCGCGGAAGTTCTTTGCGTATTGCGGATTTCCCGGAACAGCCCCGCTTGCGACAATGCGTCCAAGTCCCTCTCGAGGACTTTGTCTATATATGAAATATTTGATTTGCTCATCCCGTCTCAAACCTTCCCGAGCGCAATCGCCGCGACATGACCGCCAAATCCCATGGAAACGGAAACAGCCGTATTGATAGTCAGGGCCCGCCGCACCCCGGGAATATAATCCAGATCGCAAGCCGGGTCCGGACGCTCCAAGCCGACCGTCGCGGGCGCATAGCCCTCTTTCATGCCGAGCAGCGAGGCTATAATTTCCACGGCCCCTGACGCCCCAAGCATATGCCCGGTCATGCCTTTAATCGAACTCATCGGAATTTGATATGCTTTTTTGCCGAAAAATTGCTTCATTTGAACGGTTTCATATAAATCGCCGTGCACGGTGCCGGTCCCGTGCAAATTGACATAATCGATTTCATCCGCCCGGATCGAACTGACCTCACACAGACCGCGCAAGGTCCGCGACAGGGCATCGGATTTTAAATCGAATTTGATGCCGTCATGCGGCTCCGCGCCGTAGCGGCTGCCAAGAATCTCGCCATAGATCTTTGCGCCGCGGGCACGGGCGCTTTCAAACGTTTCAAGAACCACAAGCCCCGCACCTTCCCCGACAAGAAACCCGCTGCGTTTTTTATCAAACGGTCGGAGCCGTTCCAGAGTCAGCGCCTTCATGTTGTGATACCCCGCCAGCATTAGCGGCACAAGGGACGCGTCGCTTGCGCCCGCAATGCAATAGTCAATCGTCCCGTCTTCGACCATTCTGGCGCCTTCGCACACCGCAACCGTTCCCGTTGCGCAGGCCGCCACATAACACTTCGCCGGCCCCGAAATTTTCCAGCGCCGCGCGATCCATTGCGCCGCGAAATTCGGA
>MHFC01000143.1:33872-40654 GCA_001804025.1 Omnitrophica bacterium GWA2_52_8
CCGCCCCGCAGATCCCTTTTTTTAAGCCCTCAGAAAATGCTTCAAGCCCGATTCCTATGGGCGTGACCGCCCCCAGGCCCGTCACTACAACCCTGCGTTTTATCTCAGACAATTTCCCGTCCCTCAAAATTCAAGACCTGCCCCGTAACCTGCGTCATTGCGTCCGAACATAAATAAGTCAGCAACCCGCCGACTTCACCGGGCGAAGACGCCTTGCCGAGCGGTGTCGCCTGAAGATTGTTTTCGATCACGATTTCGGGCAGCCCGCGCGTCATGCCGGACATCATAAATCCCGGATTGACCGCATTGACCAATATGTTTTTTTTCCCAAGTTCCTTGGCCAGCGATTTCATCAGCCCGTTCAGCGCCGCTTTGGAAGCGGCGTAATTGGCGACACCAAATCCCCCGCGTACCGCAACGCGGCTTGTCATAAAAAAAATTTTCGCTTGGCCGTTGGCCCGCGAAGCCCGGAACATCAGCGGCAAAAACGCCTTGACCAAAAGATAGGCGGCCTTGACGTTGACCGCCATCACTTCGTCCCAGTCTTCCTCGGTCATGTTTTGCAGCGTGTGATCACGGACAAGCGCGGCATTATGGATCAAAATGTCCAGAGCCGTTTCTTTGCTTTTGATGTCTTTTAATATTTGTTCGATGCCGCCGGATTTACGCAAATCGGCGCATAATCCATGCGCGCCTTCCGCCGTGAGCTCCTGGGCTTTTGCCTGATTTTGAAAATAGGTAAAATAAACCGCGGCACCGCTTTGAAGGGCATTTTTAACAAACGCTTCTCCCAGCGTGCTGGTCCCGCCCGTAATGAAGATCCGTTTTCCGGAGAGTGTTTGCACAGCGGTGGTCAGGAGATTGGATCAAGCGCCCGTAACGGTTCGGCGCGCCCGGTTTCGGCCTGTTTTTTTCCGGCATGAGGTTTGAATCCGGCGCGTTTCAGCATTGCGAAGTCTTCGGCCATCGGATTTCCCTGGGTCGTCAAATACCCCCCGATAATCAGTCCGTTGGCGCCGCCGCGCAGCGACATTTCCTGATATTTGGAACCGAGATTGATTTCACGGCCGCCGGCAAGCTTAATGTTTGCCCGCGGGTGAATAAAGCGGAAAACTGCGATGGTTTTAATCATTTCCAGAGGGTCGGGAACGGGTTGACTTTCAAGCGGGGTCCCGGGTCTCGGGTTTAAAATGTTCATCGGAAGGCAATGCGGCGCAAACGGCTTGAGTTCCAAAGCCAGACGGACGCGGTCTTCGCGCGTTTCCCCCATGCCCAGAATACCTCCGGAACAAATTTCCATGTCCCCTTCCTGCAAGACCCGCAGGGTTTCAAGCCGCCTGTCATAAGTGTGTGTGGAAACAATCTTGGGATAAAATTCACGCGAGCTTTGCAGGTTATCGTTAAACCGGCGCACTCCCGCGGCTTTCAGCCTCTGGACCCTTTCAGGAGTCATCCATCCGAGAGACCCGTCGAGATTCATTCCGGTTTCTGCTTTAAGCCTCCCGTACATCTCGATAACTTTCTCGAATTCCGCATCATTGAGTTCGCCGCCGCTTGTCACGATACAGAAATTGCGGGCCCCTTTTTTTTCAAAGGCTTTTGCGGCCGCCACGACTTCTTCCACGGACATCAGCTGATACCGGTCGACCCGCGTATCAAAACGGACAGACTGGGCGCAAAAACCGCAATCTTCCCCGCACATATTACTTTTAGCGTTAATGAGCGAGCAAAGTCCCGGCTCTTCAGAATTGAAATGAAACGTGATTTCCTGCGCGGCGGCGAGAAGCGCCTGGAATTCGGCGGATTCTTCCCTGGCTGTAACTTCAATGAGCTGCAATCCTTCTTCAAGATTAATTTCGCCGCCGTTCAACACGCGCTTTTTAAGCGCCCGAATCAAATCTAGAAGACTCCCGCTCTGGTCCATAGGACACCCTCCGGCCGCTCAACCCTGCGTGCAGCCTTAAAAATCCGTTACCCTTCCACAATATCGCCGAGCACCGATTTGATTTTAACGCCGCGTTTGCGCAGCTGCGCCTCTGCTTTCGCGATGTCTTCCTCGCGGCCCTCAAGTTCGATCGTCGCCTCACCGGCTTCGGAATCAATCGAGGCCTTGCGGATATTCAAAAGCAGATTATGGTCCCGCGCCGCCACAAACATCAGGGGCTCTTTAATGAGATTCTGCGGAAAAAAAAGATGAAACGCTTTCTTCGGCAATTTAAAGCCCTCCCGCAATGGCAGGAACGATCGAGACCTCGTCCCCGTCTTTTAAACCGGTTTTCTCCTGACTCAAAAACCGGATGTCTTCTTCGTTAAGATAAATATTGACGAACCGGCGGATTTTTCCGGTTTCATCGCAAATTCTGGATTTGATGCCGGGATAACTTTTTTCAAGCGCCTCGATCATTTCGTTTACGTTTCGGGCCTGAACCGCCACTTCGGCTTTGTCGCCGGTGAGTTTTTGAAGCGGTGTGGGAATTCTGATTTTTATTGCCATGGCTGCGGCTCCTTGTCTCATAAAATTAATGTTTTATAAATGCAAACGCTTTCGGCCGCCGGGCTTCACGCCTTCATTACCGTTTTCGGCGGCCTGACTTTTTCTTCGAAAGATTTGAGGCTCGGCTCGATAAATACCGGCTCTCCAACCGCGGTTTGAATCGCCTCCTGCGTCTTCAGACCGTTTCCGGTAATGGCCAGCACGATCACGGAATCCGGATCGATCGCCCCTTGCCGGATTAGTTTCTGCGCCGAAGCCACGGTCACTCCGCCGGCCGTTTCCGTAAAGATGCCTTCCATACGGGCCAGCGTCTTGATGCCTTCCCGGATTTCATCATCCGAAACAATCGCCGCGCTTCCGCCCGAATCATGGATCACGTCCTTTGCGTAATAACCGTCGGCCGGATTGCCGATCGCCAGAGATTTTGCGATGGTCTTCGGCTTTACGGGAAGCACGTGCTCGGATTTGTTCAGAATTGCCGTCGCAATCGGCGAACAGCCTTCCGGCTGGGCGCAATGGATTTTTGTCGTGACGCGCCCGTTCAGCAATTCGAGTTTTTCGAATTCTTTAAATGCTTTCCAAATTTTCGTGATTAAAGACCCGCTTGCCGCAGGCACGACCATGTGGTCCGGCGCCTTCCAGCCGAGCTGCTCGGCAATTTCAAAACCGATGGTCTTGGAGCCTTCGGAGTAATACGGCCGCAGATTGACATTCACAAAACCCCAATGGTATTTCGCAACAATTTCGGAGCAAAGGCGGTTGACATCATCGTAATTGCCTTCGACGGCAATCACATGCGGATTATAAACAAGCGAGCCGAGGACCTTTCCTCTTTCAAGATCGTGAGGAATAAAGATATAGCGCTCAAAACCCGCTTTTGCGCCATGTGCCGAGACCGCATTCGCGAGATTGCCCGTGGAAGCACAGGCCACAGTAGTGAACCCGAGTTCGCGGGCGCGCGTCAACGCCACCGCAACCACACGGTCCTTAAACGACCACGTCGGATGGCACACCGAGTCGTCCTTGATATAAAGTTCGCGGACACCCCATTCCGCGGCTAGCCGTTTAGCCCGCACAAGCGGCGTAAACCCGCTGTACAAACCGACGGTCGGCTCGCCGTCAACCGGCAGCAGCGCGCGGTAACGCCACAAGCTCCGCGGGCCCTTCTCGATTTTTTCGCGCGTCAGCGCTTTACGGATGGCGTCATAATCATAGTCCGCTTCAAGGGGACTAAAATCATATTCGCAGACGTAAATCGCCTCCTTGGGATATTCCCGTCCGCTGCCTTTGCTTTTAAGACATTTTAGAAATGACATGGTTTCGTGAGTTGCCCCGCGCCGGACGTCCTTCTCATCCCGAACCTTATCGAGGTGATATTTTACGTTTCACGCGGTCCGGAGTTTTATTGTTGAAATTTTTCATCCATGCTGAGATACCGCTCGCCGGAATCAGGAAAAATCGCAACGACTGTCTTGCCAGCCCCGAGTTTTTTTGCGACCTGCAAAGCGGCCCAGCACGCGGCGCCCGTTGAAATCCCGCCCAGGATCCCTTCCTCTTTGGCAAGAGCCAAGGAAGTATTCCAGGCGTCCTGATCATTGACCTGAATGACTTCGTCGATGATTTCACGGTTCATAATTTGGGGAACAAACCCTGCGCCGATTCCCTGAATTTTATGCTTGCCCGGAGCGCCGCCCGAAAGCACGGGAGACGATGAGGGCTCAAGCGCAATGATCTTGATGTTCGGATTTCTTTTCTTGAAAACTTCACCGCAGCCGGTCACCGTTCCGCCGGTTCCGACACCGGAAATAAAGGCATCAAATTTTCCGTTGAGGGCCTTCCAGATTTCTTCCGCGGTTGTTTCCCGGTGGATTTTCGGGTTGGCCGGGTTGTTGAACTGCTGCGGCATAAATGAGTTTTTATTCTGACTGCAGATTTCCTCGGCTTTTTTGATGGCGCCTTTCATGCCTTCGGCCCCGGGCGTAAGCACCAGTTCCGCGCCGAAGCGTTTCAGGATCTGCCTTCTTTCAACGCTCATCGTGTCCGGCATCGTGAGGATCAGGCGGTATCCCTTGACGGCGCAGACCAGCGCAAGCCCGATACCCGTGTTTCCCGATGTCGGTTCGACAAAAACGGTGTTCTTGTTGACCAGCCCGTTTTCCTCCGCATCGCGGATCATGCTGAGACAAATTCTGTCTTTGACGCTGTATCCGGGGCTGAAGGATTCTAGCTTTCCGTAAACCGCCGCCATGCCGGGCGCCACAAGCTTGTTGATTTTCACCATCGGAGTATTGCAGATCAACTCGAGAACATCGGCCGCGGCCATCGGTTTTGTTCCGATCTGCGTCTGCTTTTGTGTTGAGGCTGTTGTCATTGCGCTCTCCTTTTTCACCGCAGTGTTCCGGGCGGCCCGGAACGCCCGCTTTTATTACGTTAAATATTATCGGAAATATTTTCGGGACTTTCCTTATCCGGCTGCGGCGCAATTTCCTTGAATGTGTGAATGCCGCATTCTTTTTTGGATTTGCCCGCCCACCGGCCGGAACGCTCGTCGTCACCGGCCTGAATCGGCCGCGTGCACGGCCAGCACCCCACGCTCAGATAACCTTTTTCATATAAAGGGTGCTGCGGAATTTTGTGTTCTTTTAAATACCACCAGGTGTCGCGGGACGTAAAATTGGCCAGCGGACTGACCTTATACATCCCGCCTTCATAATACTCAACAATCCGCACGGATTTGCGCGTGTCGGTCTGAGCCCGGCGAATCCCGCTCATCCAGGCGGCATACTTTTTGATGGCCGCATCCAGCGGTTCAACTTTATTGACCTGGCAGCACAAATCCGGATTTTTTTCATACGGGCGGCCGTCATGCGCCGCAATGGTTTCATCTCTGCGCTTTGTGTCGGCACGCAAATCCATTACATTTTTTAGCCCAAACAGCTCAATAAGTCTACTTTTATATTCCAGCGTTTCGGGGAAATGGTACCCCGTTTCAAGAAAAAGAACAGGGATTGCTGGGTCCAGGCAGCTTGCCATATGTAACAGCGTCCCGCTTTCCGGACCAAAAGAAGACGTCATGGCAAACTTGCCTTTGAATTCCCGCATCGCCCAGGCAATGATTTCCTGCGGTTTTTTAGTTTCAAACTCCGCATTTAATTTTTCAAGATCCAATTGCCTTGCCACAGCCGCGCCCCCTGAATTTCTCATATCAAGTCCGGAAAGTTATCCAGTGCCGTCAGCACAGAATTCCCTGTTTTAACAGAACCTTTGCAAAATGGCCAACCGGCGGCGTGCTTCCCTCTTCTCGAACAAGGCCTCTTCCCGGCACACAAGCCGGAAATTTACAGCCCCTTCGTCTTGAGATATCCCAGCTTTTCCAGCGCTTGGATTACCTTTTCCGCAGATTCTTCGGGGGTTTCGCTTTCCGTGCGGCAGATTACATCCGGCTTAAGCGGCGCTTCGTAAGGATCATCAACGCCCGTAAATCCCTTGATTTCTCCGGCCCGCGCCTTTTTATAAAGCCCTTTAACATCCCGCTTCTCGCATTCTTCAACCGGCGCGCTCACGTAAACTTCGACAAAATTTCCGATCAGGCACCGGTTTGCATCGCGGGCTTCGCGGTAAGGAGAAACAAACGACGCCAGCGCAATGACCCCGTGTTTGGTCAGCAAATGACAAATAAATCCGATCCTTTTGATATTAGCATCACGGTCCTCGCGCGAAAATCCAAGGTCCTTGCTCAAATGCGTCCTGACAACATCGCCGTCAAGCAATTCGGCGGGCAGTCCCCATTTTTTGAACCGCCGCTCGCAAAGCCGGGCAATGCTTGATTTTCCGGAGCTTGGAAGCCCCGTAAACCATAGCGTGACACCCCGCAATAGAATGCCTTGTCTTGCTTCTGTCCCGGAATTCGGCATAAGGCTGGGGCAGCTCCTTTAATATTGTTTAACCCTTTTTGTTATAATAAGTTAGGTTTGTTTTGAAGATGCCTAACCCGCATTTCTCATCGCCAATGAGAAATGCCCTCGAAGAGGCTGTGGTGCAAATGGGCTTTTCCATTTGTACCCCAGGGGTTGTCTTTTGCGCCCTGTCAAAACGCGGGCGCAAAACTTTGGATGGAACCCCATGTGTCCAAAGCGGTTTTCTTATCGATTAGGCGAATCGATAAGAAAACCGGACTAAGAGGGTCGTTGGTCAAGCAATATACAACTTATTATTAGGGGTGTCAATTCATGGGCAGATGCCTGTCGTAAGCTAATGAAATGTCCCCTTCAACAATAGGTCGTAGTAA
>MHFC01000144.1 GCA_001804025.1 Omnitrophica bacterium GWA2_52_8
GCAAAAGACAACCCCTGTGGTACAAATGAAAAAGCCCATTTGCACCACAGCCTCCGCGAGGGCATTTCTCATTGGTGATGAGAAATGCGGGTTAGCCGATGGCCGCGGCGTCCAATTCCCCGGTCCTGATCCGGATGCACTGCGCAAGGTCCAGCACGAAAATCTTGCCGTCTCCGATTTTCTCGGTCCTCGCGGCCTTGGTAATGGCCTCCACGGTGGGTTTTACAAACTGCTCATTGACCGCGATCTCGAGTTTGACTTTCCGCAGTAAGCACCCCGCTTCCTTATGGCTGCGGTAAACTTCCGAGAGCCCTTTTTGGCGCCCTCTTCCGAGCACATTGGTTACGGTCACAAGATGAATTTCTTTTTGCTCCAAAAGGTCGAGGACATCCTGAAGCCTGTCGGGTTGAATAATCGCAATGATGTATTTCATATTTTCTCCAGTTTTCGGTTAATCAAGCTGCGTGTAGGCCGCTTCACGGTGTTCTGTAAGATCCAGCCCGATGTTTTCGTTTTGATTGTTCACGCGCAAGCCCATAATGAGATCCACGATTTTCAAAAGAACAAAAGTCACGACAATCGAATAGACCATGGTGATGAGCACCGCTTTAAGCTGAATCAGCAAAAGACCGGGATTGCCGTAAAAAAGCCCGTCCGCTCCCGCGCTGTTGACGGATTTATTGGCCCAAAGCCCGGTGGCAATCGCGCCCCAGGTCCCGCCGACACCGTGGACGCCAAATACGTCCAGCGAATCATCGTAGCCGAATCTCACTTTGATAAAAGCGACAAAGAAATAGCAGATGACAGAGACGCCGATCCCGATCCAGATGGCATCAATCGCGCCCACAAAACCTGAAGCGGGGGTAATCGCCACGAGACCTCCCACCGCACCGGTAATCGTTCCGAGCATGGTGGGTTTGGAAGCAAATTTCCAGTCAAGCAACGCCCACGTAACAGCCGCCGTACCCGCGGCAATGTGCGTCACAATAAACGCATTCGCGGCCAAAGCGCCCGAAGCCAGTGCACTTCCCCCGTTGAAACCGAACCAGCCGAACCAGAGAATGCCTGCGCCCAAAACCGCGAGCGGCAGATTGTGCGGCGGCGAAATACGGCCCGGATATCCCTGGCGTTTACCCAGCATTAACGCGGCAACAAGAGCCGCATAGCCTGCCGTCATGTGCACAACGGTCCCGCCGGCGAAATCGAGAGCGCCTGTGGTCCTGATCAGTCCCCCAATGGCCCATACCCAGTGGCAAACAGGGTCATAAACAAACGTGGCCCACAGCAGGGAGAACACACAAAAGGAAGAGAATTTCATACGCTCCGCGAAAGCGCCGAGAATCAGGCCCGGAGTAATCACAGCGAACATGCATTGATAAATCATAAAAAGCTGGTGCGGAATGGTGCCCGCGTAATCCGCATTGGGTTCGAAACCAACTCCTTTAAGGCCGGCCCAGCTGAGGCTGCCGATGAGCCCTTTAATGTCCGGACCGAAGGAAAGGCTGTAACCAAAAGCGACCCATTGGAGTGTGATCAAACCCATGAGGATAAAACACTGCATGAGGACGGACAGCATGTTCTTTTTGCGGACCAAACCGCCGTAAAAAAACGCGAGGCCGGGGGTCATGAGCAGCACAAGCGCTGCGGAGGTGAGCATCCAGGCGGTATCTCCTGAATCAATGACAGGCCCTGCTTCCTGAGCCAGGAGACTGCCTGTCCCTAAAAACAGAAACAAAGCAAAAAAACTTAATACAAATGACTGTGCATATTTCATTATTTATCCCTTTCTGTTAGAGCGGACTCCATAAGTCATCCAAACCTGATTCCCGCCTCTCATAGCATTGAGCCTGCAGACAGGCAGACAAACAAAGGCATGACGGAGACTTACAAAACCGTTTCTCGTCCCTTCTTACTTGATTTTACACAATATAATACAGACGTTATGATTAGCTTCAATTTTTATTTTATGCGGCTGGGGTGCCGTTTAAAACCCGCAAAATCTCATTTTCCGGGAAGGCCTTCACAGCTGATTGGTGCGGAATGTCTGTTAAAGTGCTTCGTTAAAAGGGTTCAAAGATCTACGATGACTTTAAAACCGCCCCAAAACATGCGTTTGCCGTCAAAGGGCATCGACTTGGCTTTGCACATGGATTTTATCCACGGATCATTCATAACTCTGCGGCTGATGCTGTCCTTCATTTCGATGGATTCCGGCTGTTTTTGATTATTTCTTCTTGAACATTTGCGAGAAGGAATAATAGGTAAGAATGATAATGATGCTGCAGCTTGTGATCATAAATATCCAGCCTGATAGTCTCATGAGGGGATCCTGCGTTGAATGCGGTGCTTTCTCTGCCACGCAAGATAGACCAAAACAAGCGTCACAAACAAAAGCGCGGCCAAAAGAAAACGCGCAAACCAGATATAAGGGAAATGCTGCGGTTCGATGCCTTTCATAAAGATGACCCGGGGGCCGTCCTGAAGAAACCAGAAGACCAGAAGGGTCCCAAGATAAACCGGCGTCACATATTGCATGATGAACAGAAAGAAGTGCGGTACTTTTATGTCCGCCCCGATCATGATTTCCTTCCAGGCGTTTTTGGGTTTGAAAATCCAAATAAAGATAATGATTTCGACGATGGCAAAAATCACAACGCCGAAAGTCCCGAGCCAAAAGTCCATTTCATCCAGAAAACCGTGTTTCAGAAACAAGACTACCGGAATGACGAGAAATAACGAAAGACCCCCGATCACAAGCGCCGCTTTTCCACGCTCCAATTTGAACTCGTCCTGAAGAAAAGCCATCATGGGCTGGGCAAGCGAAACCGAGGAAAGCAGCCCTGCGATAAATAGCAGGAAAAACCACAACGTTCCGAATATCTGGCCGCCGGCAAGTTTTTGGAAAATGAGCGGCAAGGCGCAGAAACCGATGTCAAAAGCGCCGCTATGGGCAAGGACCGCCGTCTCCGCAATTCCGAAAAACGCTACCGTGACGGGGATGGCAATAAATCCGCCGAGCAAAACTTCGGAAAATTCATTGGTGGTGACGGTGGCAAGCCCTGAGAGCACCACGTCGTCTTTTTCGGAAAGATAACTGGCGTAGGTCTGGATACTTCCGAATCCAAGACTCAGGGTAAAAAAGATTTGGCCCGTGGCCGCCAGCCAGACTTTGCTGTCTTTAAGCGCGGCAAAATTCGGATTCCACATAAATCCGAGTCCGTTAATGATGCTTCTTTCGGGATAATGGACCGGGTCCGGGGCCCCAAGAAAGAGCACCTTCCAGACAAGAATGCCGCCGATCAGGAACGTGATGGGAACTCCCCAAATCGCGACGGTTTCGATCCCTTTGACGACACCCCGGGACAGGATCCAGGTCAATAATGCAATCGTGATGAAGAGAAACAGGATAGCCGTACCCGAACCGTTAAAATGGGAATTGACGACTTTCCCCTGAAAGGCGGCGAGAAATTCGACCATTTGGCCGTGATCCGGGACCGCAAAATATTTACCGGTAAATGAAAACGCGCTGTAGGCGAGCGTCCAGGAAACAATGTAGTTGTAGTAAATTAAAATTCCGAAAGGAAGAAAAATGCCGATCGCCCCGATATATTTCGCGACCGGATGGTTCCATAAATAGTGAAACATTCCGGGCGTCGTACCGTGCCCGTACTTGCCGCCGAACCGCCCGACTCCCCACTCGATCCACATCAAAGGGATTCCGATCACCAGAAACGCGACGAAATAGGGAATCATGAAAGCGCCGCCGCCGTTTTGGGCGCATTGGACCGGGAACCGGAGAAAATTTCCGATTCCGATGGCATTGGCCGCCATGGCAAGCACCACCCCTATCCGGGTCGCCCATTTTTCCCTTTTATGCGGTTCTTGACTGCGCTTGGCCATATGCGGTTAATTTAGTCGATGTCCTGCGGTTTTTAAAGCGCTTTTTACAAATAGGAATAAAAGAAACAGAGAGCCGGATTTGCCGTAAACCGGGCCCTGCGCCATCACCCCAAAAACATCTGCAAAATCAATTTCAACCCGATACGCGGCTTTTTTAAACCGCAAAAATATTTTCGGCGTCCTTAAATCTATTTTAAGGACTGCGCAGCAACTTGTCCTTGCCGGGCGTAGTCGATAGATTCTGCAAGAATTCGCGCAGTTTCTTGCGGCGCATGAAAACCCATAGAATTTTCAGCGGACACAAAATCGAGCCGCCATTGCGCTTTTTTCTGCATTTCAAAAGCGGTTTTCAAGTCTTCATCCGAAGCCCCTCTTTTCTTGGCCTCAACAATTCCGTCCAACAACGCCTCCAGTGCCGTTTCAGCACGGGTCATTAAGTCCTGTGTCCGCTGTTGAATCGTTTCAGCACGATCAATCATTTCCTTTTCGGAAAAATGATGGCATGGCAGACACGCCCGTGACGCATTGAGCAGAGGGCTCCGGATATGGTGATCCGTTACCTTCATCGCGCCTTCTCTTTTATAAGGCATATGACAATCCGCGCAGGTAACGCCGCTTCGGGCGTGAATGCCTTGACTCCACAATTCAAATTCGGGATGCTGCGCTTTTAAAACCGGCGCTCCGGTTTCGGCATGCTTCCAGTCAATGTGCCCGTCTTCTTCATAAAATTTTTCGATTTGCTCCACCTTCAATCCCTTACTCCACGGATAAGTCAGCTGCTTTTGCGGCCCTTTAAAAAAATATTCCACGTGACACTGCCCGCAAACAAAAGCACGCATTTCCTGCCGGGTGGCCATCGTATTCGGATCATAATTTTCGATTCCTTCTAATTTCTTGAGTTCTTTGATCCCGTTCAGAAAACCAGGGCGTGTCACGCGAAGCTCCATCGTTTTCGGGTCATGGCAGTCGATGCAGGCAATTGGATGCCCCCTCGTCAATTTCCAGGCCTCTTGGAGCGGCATTTTGTTCACTTTCGCAAAACCGGCGTGAAGATCTCCGTTTCCCGCAATCTCATAGATCTGTTTCATGCCGCCGGCATGACACTGGAGACACGCCCCAGGTTGTGAAAATTGCTTCGTCCGCTCAGTTAATTTTTGATCCTCAAGAGAAAAGGCATGGCCGCGTTCCTCGCGGTATTCCACGCCGAAGGCATAGCCTGAAAAAATGCGTTTCCAAATCGGGGTTTGATCAATTTTTGAATAAGCCTCACTCCCGCCGTAGCGGGTCCGGGCCGTATCAACCGTCCGTTTGTAACTATCGTATTCATTGGGATAATTTTTGGCCCATTCTTTGGGATCAACAGAGGTCTCATCAAGATCCACAACTTTCACTTGTTTCCACCGGCTTTCGGCCTTTCTTTCCTGAACATTCATGAGCAAGGCCGTAACGCCCACGGTGACTAAGGCTGTGATTAAAATCGTTCCCACAAAAACCAGTATTCGACTCATCGATTCCTCCTAAGATAATTGCATGTGCCCGACAGAGCGGTGACAATCCGCACAGCGGGCGGTCCCCTCAGCGGCCTCACGATGTCCCGCAATGTTGCCGGTCATAATATCGTGACAATGAATGCAGTTTTGCTGCAAACTTACCAAGTTGCCTTGAGTAATGCGGATCGGTTCCGGAAAATTTTGAAGCGTAAACGCTTTAGAATGATTCCATCCATTTTTCATTTTTGCAATATATTTTGCCGGAAATGCGTGCGGGATGTGGCAATCATTGCAAGTCGCCGCCTGACGATGGCTGGACTTTATCCAGGAGTCAAAATATTCCTGCATGACATGGCAATTAATGCAGGCTTTCGGATCGTTACTTAAATAAGAAGTCCCTTTGGCATAATGAAAGGTAAAAGCCCCGATTCCCAATAAAAGGCCTGCACTCACTGAAAATATCATACCAAAAAGCAGCGGAATATTGAATTTTGCCATTTTCATGATTTAAGCGGTTTCCCGGATCGAAGGGATTCGACCCGCTGCTTGGCTTCCTCATGACAGCGTTCAAGTTCTTCAGAAGAAACGCCGCTAAACAAAGCGTTTGAGACTAAATACAGCCAAAGCCCCGCCCCGAGAAGCCAGCTTGCGGCAGCAGTCCCCAGCAGGACAAAAAATAATTCGGAATAATAAACTGCCGCAATTCTTAAAATAAGTGCGGTTCCGATCAATGCGGAAATGACCGACAAAAACACCGCGTGCGCTTTAAGGCGCTGGGTTTGTCCTCCGTGGCTAAAAATGACCATAAGTCCGACAGCAAACACCATCAGACCATAGCCTCCGATGAAAGCGATGTGGAGTAACGCGGCGCGATAGAGCGGAAAGAAAATAATGATGGCGTGCCCCAAAAAGACCATCCAGAATGAAAGCCAAAGCATCCGGACAAAAGGTTCTTTCATGAGCGGCTTAACGGCCAGTGCATGGGCGCGGAAATAAATGAAGCCGATGACAGCAGTCCGCAAAAAATAACCGGCCCTAATCAGCCCCAGACCTTCCGTCACAAACGAGACGGCAATCCCGGCAATCGCCGCCAGTTGAACCGCAAGGGATTGCCGGCGCCGGCGTTTTTGGGCCTGAACGTCCATCCCTGTGAAAAGAGGGCGGTATGTCCCCATCAAACGAGGCCCAAGAAAACTTCCGACTCCCACGACAATGGAAAGTAAAAATCCCTGCTCCAGCAGCAATTTCGCAATTTTATTAACGGGGGGAGGAAACCAGTTCAAGTCGGAGCCGATTAAAAGCAGGGTCCCGGCGAGCCCCGCGAGAAGCCCGGCCGGAATCCAGACGAATTCCACCGGCGGCTGAATATTGGAATCTTTTTTCTTTGCAAAAAAACGGCGGCCGGCAAAAAAAGCGAGCATAAGCAGCCAGGAGGCAAAACAAATCCTGCCCGCAATCCATGCCTGACACATATAGAGGACGGGCGCGGCATTGACGAGAATAAAAAAAATCAGGAACTCAACCGGACTTGCGGATCGGGCCGAAGCAAACCGCGGCATTGCCGTCAGAAGGAATCCGGTGATGAAACATCCCATATAGGCGTGAATCTGAATATGAGAATGAAGCTGCATGGAATACTGCGGAATCCAATGGACTGCGTAGAAGAGCCAATGGCTTATGCCCCAAAAGGCCCAAAAAACGCCTAGCGGAAAGAAAACCCGATAAGGCTCTGCAATCGCAGCACGGCACCAATGAAATTGTTTGCTAAAAGCCTGCATAAGCCTTCCCTGCCGGACCTTGTCCGGTGCGGCCGTCCGGTTGCGTTCCGGGATATTTCTTTTTTCCCTTCCAGCGCTTATGGGTCCAAAGCCACTGCTCGGGATGCTCGCGGATCTGCGCCTCGATGACCTGATTGAGACGCCGCGTCACCGTCAGATAGTCGTCGGTTCCTGAGTCCACAGGCACTTCGGGAAAAAGCGTTATTTCATATTGCCCGGGCGCTTTGCGAAGGCAGGCTCCCGGAACCAGCGCACAACCGGTTTTCAACGCAATCCGGGCCGGAATCGAGGTTGTCGAAGCCGGTCTGCCGAAAAAGTCCACCCAGGGCTCCTCATTGCCGGCCCACTGATCCATCAGAATGGCGACAATGTGATTGCGCGAGAGTTCACGCAGAATCTCCCTAAGCGCCGGTTTCGCTTCTTCTTTATGAATAATGCCCAGCGTCGTTTTCCGGCGTAAACGGTTCAACCAGTCAAAGATATAAAAATTCCTGACATTTTTAACAAGCACGGAGCCGGGATATCCCGTGAGATAAAACAAAAATGAAAGATACTCCCACGAACCGATATGAGAAACGATGAAAATGATGCCCTTTTTCCTGGCCAGGGCCTTCTCGAAGTGGTCCAGACCGCGGATCGTGAAACTCTTTTCAATCCCCTGCTTCAGAACGTGCGAAATCCGGAAAACTTCCATTAGCGAGACCAAGATATGCTCAAAGGAAGCCTTTATGATCCGGTTTTTCCCCTCTTTCGACAGCCCTTCGCCAAACGCAATCGTCAAATTTTCCATCGCAACCCGGCGGCGGCCGGGAAGCAAATAATAGAGCGCTTTGCCGATTCCCCTGGCCGCGGAATTCGCTGCTTCGGGCGACAAGAGATCGCCTATGCGCGCCAAAGCCCGCACCACAATATAAGCCAGCCATTTCAAGAAGTTAAAGTCGGGTTTCATTAGATGTAAATTTAGGGACAGTCCCTATCGGGGACAAGTCATGATTAAACAGAACCTTTGCAAAATGGCCAGCCGGCGGCGTGCTTCCCATAGGGGACACTCAATATTTCGCCCCTATGGGCGCCGGCCATTTTGCAAAAGCTCAGATTAAACAAAAAAGGCGCTGCAGGATTATACACCCGCAAGGCCTTTTGATGAAACAGCCCTCTGTTCGACGCGTTTCAACCCCCGACAGAAGGCTTTAAGATCAAGATTGCTTCAGCCCGTACCGTATTTGCCGATCGCCAAAATTTTCTTGGCCGCATTATTCAGTTGTTTGACCGTTAAAATCCGCTTCTCCGGCCTCAGCTTCCTTTTTCGTTTTCCTTACAATACCGTCCTTATGATGCGGCGGAGAGTAAATTGTATACATCTTCAAATCCTTTGAATCAGAAGTATTAATCACATTATGTTTTGCACCCGCAGGGACAATGACGGCAACACCATCCCCGGCCGTATATTCATTACCGTCAATAAAACATTTCCCCTCGCCTTGTTCAAAGCGGAAAAATTGGTCATTGTCCGAATGCGTTTCCAGGCCGATTTCTTCTTTAGGGCGGAGGCTCATCAAGACTAACTGGCAATGTTTGCCGGTATAAAGAACCTTCCGGAAATGATTGTTCGCTGTCGTGTCCTTTTCAATATTTCCTTTAAATCCTTTCATCAGGACTCCCTTCTTTTAAATTCAAAAATTCTTTTGGGCATTTCAAATTGCCCAAGGCTAAAGGAATAGGATGGGGCTTTGAAGTGCCCCTCCTGATGTTGCCCTCAACCTTATGTTTCAGGATGGTTTTTTATATACTGCCCGACGAGGATGGCGGCCGGATAAACGATATCCTCTTCATCCTGAATATGCGCCTTGAGTTGCACCGCCAGATCCAATGTGCCCTGATCTCCATCAAGCTCAGCGGCTTGCCTTAACTCATCCATCGCCGCAAAAATTGCTTTATGTTCGGCAAGCATCTGCGGGTAATCCTTCTTAAGGTCTTCGGAACTCCCGATGGCCCATAGACATTCCCGCCGTCGATTCGCCAAAAGCCAGCTTTTTTAACACCCCCCGCTGCGGCAGAACAAACTTTTCTTCTTTAAAAATGTGCGGCCGCATAATCGTTGAGAGCTGCCCGGCGGCTTTTCCTGTTTTTCCGGGTGTTTGCGCCAGCCGCTCAATCCTGGCGTAAATCTGGTCATGCTCATGCCGCATAAATTTGGACGGTGTCCCCATATCTTTTTCAGCATAAACACGCGAAAATCCGGCGATGACAAAACAAAACGCGATCAATAAAATTCTGTAATGTCTCATGGCGTTACTCCTTTAGGGCGCACCAGCGGGTTGTTCGTTGGCCGCTTGCTTTATAGGATTTCATCCCTCCCGAAAGATTGAAAGCGTTGAACCCGCGGCAACGGAGGGCGCGGGTTGCGTAATAGCCTCTTTGCCCCACACCGCAATAAGCATAAATTTCCTTATCGCGGGGAAGCGTCGTCATTTTTTCCCGTAGCTGATCAAGCGGAATATTAAGCGCATTTTCAATATGCTCGGCAGCGAATTCGTCCGGGTTCCGGACATCCAGCAGAAAGACATTCTTTAAATCAATCTGGTCCCAATGCGCCAGAGGCGCGTCATTTCTCAATGCGTTCGCGGCCAGCATTCCGGCCATATTCACCGGATCTTTCGCGGCACCGAATTGAGGCGCGTAACAAAGTTCGGCCTCCTCAAGGTCATAAACGGAACCTGCTTTTTGGATTAACGCGGCGATGACGTCAATCCTTTTTTCAGCACCTTCTTTGCCGACGGCTTGCGCCCCTAATATTTTCCCGTCTTTCGGAGAAAAAAGAACTTTCATTTCAATGGGCTGAGCGTCCGGATAGTACCCCGCATGATGCCCCGGATAAAGATAGACTTTTTGATGGGGAACATTCAAACGTTTCAGATTTTTTTCATTCGCTCCGGTTAAGGACGCGACAAGTTCGAAGACTTTGCAGACAGCCGTGCCTTGGATGCCTCGAAAGCGGGAAGGGCGCTTAAAAAGCGTGTCCGCCGCGACCCGCCCCTGGCGGTTTGCGGGACCGGCCAAAGGAACCGTGATCCATTCTCCGGTTATGAAGTCGCGTGATTCAACGGCGTCTCCAACTGCCCAAATGCTGTCGTCGGAGGTCTTCATTTGATCATTCACTCGAATCCCGCCGCGCGCGCCGATTTCCAGGCCGCAATCCTTAGCAAGCGTGATTTCGGGTCTAACTCCTATCGAAAGAATGACCATGTCTGTTTTGAGGCGCAAGTCTCCCTTTGTCAAAACAGTCAAGGAGCCGTCCGTATTTTTCTCAAAACCGCTCACCGCTTGCCCAAGCCATAGAGATATGGCTTGAGATTTTAGATGTGCATGAAGGGTTGAAACCATTTCAGGATCGAAAGGAGGGAGCACCTGATTCTGCATTTCGATAATCGAAAGCCGGATTCCGAAGCGTGCGAGATTTTCCGCCATCTCGAGGCCGATGAAGCCGCCGCCGACAATGACCGCGGATTTTACCTTTTTCTCTTGAATCCATTTTTTAATTTTCCGGCTGTCCGGGATGGTCCTTAAAACAAAAATTCCATCATTTTCAATTCCGGGCAGAGGCGGTTTGATAGGGGCCGCGCCCGGGGACAGGACCAGGGCATCATAAGCTTCTTCATAGATACGCCCTGTTTTTAATTCTTTGACTTCAACCGTTCGTTTTTCCCGGAAAATGCGAGTCACTTCATTTTCAAGTCTTACTTCAATATTAAACCGGTTTTTAAACAGCTCAGGCGTCGCGACCAGAAGATTTTTTTCATCCCGAATGACGTTCCCGACATAATAAGGCAGCCCGCAATTGGCAAAAGAAACGTAACTCCCCCGGTCAACGAGGACAATCTCCGCGTCTTCTGAAAGACGTCTTGCGCGTGCCGCACAAGATGCGCCGCCCGCAACACCGCCGACGATAAGAATTTTCATAAAATTCCCTTTGTTAAGCTAGTACCCAGTCAAGTTTGAAATCGGG
>MHFC01000145.1:0-5763 GCA_001804025.1 Omnitrophica bacterium GWA2_52_8
AACGGCGAAATTTATAATTATCAGGAATTGCGGCGCGAGCTGCAAAAAAAAGGCTGTCTGTTCCGGTCCCGGTCGGACACGGAGGTGATCCTTCATCTTTACGAAGAAAAGGGAACGGCCATGCTGAATGACTTGCGCGGCATGTTTGCGTTCTCGCTTTGGGACGTCAGAAAGAACGCGATGCTGCTGGCCCGCGACCCTCTGGGAATTAAACCCTTATATTATGCGGATGACGGCTGGACGCTGCGTGCCGCATCGCAGGTCAAGGCGCTCCTTCAGTCCCCGCATGTGTCGCGGAGCCCCGAACCTGCGGGGATTGTGGGGTTCTTTCTCTTCGGAAGCGTTCCCGGCCCATTCACGATTTATCAGGAAATCCGGGAACTGCCGGCAGGTTCTTATATTTGGGTGGATGCTCTTGGTCCGCGGCAGCCGCAAACGTATTTCTCTACGGCGGCTGTACTGCATGAGGCGGAAGCTGCCGGAGGCCGGAAAGACAGGGATGAGCTTCGGAGTCTCTTGGAAGAGTCCCTCCGCTATCATCTGATTGCGGACGTTCCTGTAAGTTTGTTTTTGTCCTCCGGGTTGGACTCTGCGGTGCTTGCGGTGCTTGCCCGAAAAATTGGCGGCGCTGCCCTGACTGCGATGACGCTCGGTTTTGAAGCGCTTAAAAATACGCCGGAAGACGAAACTCCGGGCGCAGCCGAGGTTGCCCGGTTATTTGGGCCCCGTCATGAAATGCAGTATTTATCGCAGCATGAGTTTTCCGAAAACATGCAGCAGTTTTTTCATCGTATGGATCAGCCCAGCATCGACGGCCTCAACGTGTTTTTAATCAGCCGGGCCGCTGCCGCGGCCGGCTTCAAAGTCGCTTTGTCGGGAATCGGAAGCGACGAATTTTTCGGCGGCTATCCTTCTTTTGAAAGGGTGCCTGCGGCGGTGCGTGCCATGAGGCCTTTTAATTTGTTGCCCGGTGCCGGAGAGCTTGCGGGGGCGGGGACCCGATTTTTGCGGTCTTTGCTGCCGGGTATCCATCCGAAACTTGCCGGGCTTGTTAAATTCGGGGCCAGCGACCACGGCGCTTATTTTCTTCAGCGTGCCCTTTTTTTGCCGGATGAAATGCCTCTTTTTTTGCCGAAAGATCTGGTCTGCGAAGGAATGCGGCGCTTGGACCCCCTCCGTTTTTTGCGTCAAAAATTGACACCGCGTCCTAAAAACCCGGCATTGCGTGTGGCGGTTTTAGAATCTTCCGTTTATATGCGCCAGCAGCTTTTAAGAGATGCCGACTGGGCGGGAATGGCGCATTCGCTGGAAATCCGAACACCGTATGCCGATGCGCATTTGCTCAAAAAAATGGCCGGATTGCTTGCCGGAGCGGCGCAATCTCCCGGCCGATTTAAAAATAAAGTCATCTTAAAGGAGAGCATGCAGGGCTTGCTGCCCGAGAGCCTTTTGCAGAGGGAAAAAACCGGTTTTCGCGTGCCCGTCGATCAGTGGCTGCTGGAGGATCCGGAGACAGACGATTGGAAAAAGGTCCCGGAGTTGAAGAAAGAAGATTGCCCATGGGCGCGAAGATGGGCTTATGTCGTATTTAACCGCATGGCGGAGAAGATGTCGCTATGCGCATCCTAGCTTTGATGACGGACGGGTTCGGAGGACGGGGCGGTATCGCCCGGTTCAATCATAATTTTTTTGAAGCGCTATCCTCTTTACCAGGCGTTGAAAAAATAACGATCCTGACAAGAACGCAGTGGGACGACGTCGCAAAAATACCGGAAAAAGTCAGGCAAGAGCGGCCGGATGTCTCCAAAACAAGATACGTTTTGCACAGTCTTAAAAAAATGGTTTGGGATGGGCCTTTCGATATGATTTTCTGCGGGCATATTAACCTGATCATTCCGGCGGTTTTCATCGGAAAACTTTTTAACCGGCCTGTCTGGCTGCAACTGCATGGGATCGAAGCATGGACAAAGCCGTCTTGGTTAAAACGTTGGGCGTGCGAACATGTTTGGGGAGTGACCGCGGTGAGCCGGTATACGAGACGTAAATTCTTGTCCTGGAGCGGCATGGATCCCGGTTTTGTCAAGGTTTTGCCGTGTTGTCATGTGAACAATCATGAATATCGGGCATCAGCGGCAGCGGCATTACGGTCCAAACTTGATCTCATTTCCGGAAAAATTATTCTTTCTGTCGGCCGCATGGATCCTCATGAAAAATACAAGGGATTTGATCTTGTGATAAAAGCGCTTCCGGGGCTTTTGAAAATAATTCCGAATGCAGTCTATTTGATTGTCGGAGAAGGCCGGGATCGCTTGCGGCTGGAATCCCTGGCCCGTCAGGAAGGTGTGTTTGACAAGGTGTTGTTCGCAGGGTTTGTTAAAGAAGAAGCCCTCACTGCTTATTATCAGGCGGCCGATGTGTTTGTTATGCCGAGCCGCGGAGAGGGTTTCGGAATTGTCTATCTTGAAGCGATGGCGGCAGGCCTCTCGGTGATTGCACTTAACTCCGGGGGTGCTGCGGATGCCCTTCAGGATGGGCGTTTGGGAAGGCTCATTAAAGAAGAAGAGCTGGCAAAAGCTCTGGAAGACGGTCTCGCCGGTAAGCATAAAAAATCAGGAGACCTTGAGAAACAGGCTGCCGGTGTTTTTGGTTATGCTCATTTTAAAAAATGGATACAAACATGGATCGAAAATTTCCCGGCGGAACCGCTGCCTTGCTGAAGAGAATCTAAAAGCATGCCGGCGCCTCGCGTAACCGTTTTAATGCCCGTTTATAATGGGGCGGAGTATTTGGAAGAAGCCGTTGAAAGTATATTGCGGCAGACATATTCAAATTTTGATTTTCTCATTATTGATGATGCCTCCGGCGACGGCACAGCCGGACTTTTAAAAAAGATTGCGGCCGGGGAAAAACGGACCCGCATTATAACCAATCCGGTCCGCAAGCAGCTTGCGGCAGCACTCAATCAGGGAATTGAATCGGCCGGCGGGAAATATATCGCGATGATGAACTGTGACGACATAAGTCTCCCGGGCCGGATCGAAAGGCAAGTCGAATTTCTGAAAACGCACCCTGATATAGATGTCTGCGGTACCTGGTACGAACGTTTTAACGGTATAAAAGAAAGAGTCGATCTTGAAACGGAGCATGAGAAAATCAAAACGCTCTTGTTCCGGACCTGTCCTGTGTGCCATCCTTCCGTTATGTTTAGGAAGGAAGCGCTTGAGCGCTCGGGCCTCCGGTATTGCGAAGAATTTAATTTTGCCGAAGATTTCGAGTTTTGGACAAGGCTGGTAGAAAAATGCCATTTCGCTAATGTGCCCGAAGTTTTACTGCGCTACCGGATCCACGCAAATCAGACGGTCGTTCGCTATGAGCAGAATCATATGGCAAAGGTCGACGCCATTCGCGAGCGGCAGCTTCGCAGGCTCGTTTCAAATCCGACCGATGAACAAATGCTTCTGCATCTGGAGTTGTGCCGGGGCGGATTTCGTAGGCAGGGGGAAAATTATTTTGAGGACATCAGGAATTGGCTGGAGCTATTACGGAATTCCAACAAACAAAAGGGGATCTATCCTCAGGATGAGTTTAGTCAAATGCTGAAAGACTGGGAAAAACAGCTGGCCTATAGTTTTTACTTTGTCCGGAAAAAATATTCCCCGGCGGTCTTGCTGGATTTTTTGAGGAACAAAAACAAACCCTGGGACAAAATAAGGCCAATCTATCTCATAAAATTTGCCGTCAAATGCCTGATAGCCTGGACCCCTTTTGCCGGTAAGCGGCAGCTCTCTGAGCGTAACAAACGTAGAGACAAAAATGCCATTAACGATTGATGAGCACGGCTTGAAGCGGCAATATGAAAGCCAGGGATTCTTTCTTTGTCGCGGTGCGCAAATGAACGGTCGGACAGCGGATGTTTATCGTGAACTGATCCGGGCGGCGTATGATCAGGCTGTTTTTTTAGCAGAGCACGGGGTGTTGTCGGCGCGGGGCTGGCGTTATACGGATGGTTCGTTTAAGCATTTCATGGACCAGCATAATGAAATAACCGCTTTTCGTGAATTGACCCGGTCTCCGGAAGCCGGTTTTTTAATCCGTGAATTATTGGGGAGCGGTTTTTTCTACATTACTCACAGCAAGATTAGTTATAAAGTGTCCGGGGAAAAGCACCTTTGGCTGCCTCATCAGGATACCGGGGATAGCGAGACCCCGTTCCGGGGGATTACGTTGGCTGTTTTTCTCGAGGATTGTGATGCCGAGAACGGGACTCTTGAAGTTTTTCCGGCCAGCCATAAATGCGGTCCGTTGCCGCATGTGAGAAATGCAATTGAAGGGGAAGTCTTTCAACAGGCTGTCGTAAAAACTTTGCCGCCCATCGAACCCCTGAAAATAGAAGCCCGGGCCGGAGACATTCTTTGTTTTCATCCCAACATGATCCATCAATCGGGGGAAAACAAGCGCGGCGGCAGACGCTGTATTTTCTTTTTTGAAGCCAGACCCGCGGACTTTCAATATATTACGGCATCATCCCTTCAAAAACTGAAGCCCGGTGTTTTGAGGCATTGTGTTAAACGCGGGATTTGCCGTCTCCGGAGTAATGCGGATTTTCCGATGTCACCCCGGTTTACAGGGTTTCTTAAGGATCCGAATCGGATTCGAATGGCCTTGAAACGGCGCATTGAGGCATTGCGGCCGGCACACGGGTCTTCCTGGAAGCAGCCGCTTGAAGTGCTTCGGAAAAAATGGGTAGAAGTGCCGGCCTCTCCGTCCGGCAGGGAAAACACAGCGCGGCTGGGGGCGTTGTCAGACCCCGAACTTTTGAGAGTTTGGCAAAAATTTCGGACCGAATGTGATCCTACGGCGTTATTCGAAATGCGCGGCTGGTATCAGTCCCTTTATCAAAAAACTTTAATCGGTAAAAAGGTCATGGATGTCGGAAGCGGTCTGGCGCTGGACAGCATGACTTTTGCGGAACACGGCGCAAAGTTCACGTTTGTCGATATTGTCGATAGCAATCTGGATGTGCTCCGCCGGGTATCAAAAATGCTCGGCATTAAGGATGCCCGGTTTGTTCATCTTCAAGGCCTCGAATCACTGAAAAGTCTGGAGCGTGATTATGACGCCATTTTGGCACTCGGGTCTCTCCATCATGCGCCTTTTCAGTTTTTAAAAAAAGAAGCAGCCGAACTTGTCCGGCATTTGAAGGTCGGCGGCCGCTGGATACAGCTTGCCTATCCTAAAAAAAGGTGGCGGAGGGACGGATGTCTCCCTTTCGCAAAATGGGGCGAAAGGACGGATGGCCCCGGAACGCCCTGGAGCGAGTGGTACGACCTTCCTAAATTAATGAAGCTCCTTTCCCCGGCCAAGTTCAGGGCATTGCTGTACCGTGAATATCATAGCGATGACTTTAATTGGTTTGATCTGCTTTATACGGGGGCTCCCGCGGGGCGGATTTAGGGGTAACTCCGGCAAAAGCTGATGAATCCGAAAGGAAGAAACAAATTTTATCCGGAGATCCATAAACAAAAACCGCCGCTCATTTATTTTTTAGGACTTGTTTTTTTCTCAGTTTTTCTATGGAGTCTTTTACTTGAAGGCGCTAGTGCTTTTTTTGTGCCCCCATGGCCGGCACGGGAACTGCGGCCGACTCTGTATTTACAGCGACACGCCGAAGAATTCGGAAAGCGATTTAATTCCTGGGGATTGATCGACGATGAGCGGGCGTTGAAAAAGCCGTTGGGTAAAAAAAGGATTTTTTTTATCGGT
>MHFC01000145.1:5774-10915 GCA_001804025.1 Omnitrophica bacterium GWA2_52_8
TGAGAATCCTTTTTTGAGCACGACGCTGTCAGCTGAAGTCTGTGAGAATTTAAAAACGAAATCTCCGTCAGAATTTGAATGCATCAATCTCGGTGTCAGCGCAACAGGGCCGGCTCAATATTTATACCGTTTGAAGAATATTGGGCTGCGGCTGCAGCCGGATATTGTTTTGCTGTTTTTGTTCGAGGGAAACGATTATGTTGACCGGGAATTGCGCGCTTTTCCATGGCCGCTCATCGCAGAGCGTCCGCTTCCGTCATTGCTTGGATTTGGCCTGCCCCGCTTGACCTGGCTGCTTGTCCATCGCCTGCGGTTATCTGAGTTTGGCCGAGGAAGTAAACAATTGCCGGATGAGTTTCGCTGGTTAAAAGCGATTGCGAATATGCCTTATGAGCGGGGGGTTGCGGAATTAAGTGAGCACATGAAAAAAAACTATTTTCCACAGATGCAAACTTCGGATATCGAGTCCATTCTTAGGCGGGGAGGCCCTCTCTTTTGGCAGGAGTTAAGCGTTCGGAATCAAGATCAGGAATTTTTACAGGCGTGGCAAATAAGGTTAGTTCTCAAAAGAGCTCTCGAGAAGCCTTATGAGTATCAAGTTTCCAAGGCGGCAAAAGCGACCGGAAGCTATCTTGAGGCCGTACGGGATATCCTTCAAAAAGCAAACGTTCCGCTGGCAGTGTTTTTTATTCCGATGGCGGAAAACGTTGATCTTGCCTACCGTGAATTTTGGGCGCCTTGGTATGAGGGGAAAACGGAACCGTCTTTAAGCGAGATTACAGAGTTTTTGAAAGTGAAGCTTGCGCAGGAAGAGACGCCGGCGATTAATCTCACCGATGTTTTAAAGGGTATTCCGGACACCTACCGCAAATTTGACGGGCACTGGAACGAAAAAGGGCAGCAAATCGCTGCCGGCAAAATTGTCAAATATCTGGAACAAGCCGGGGTGAATTAAGATGATGACAAACGTACAAAAAATAAATTGGCCGCGAATCACGGTCGTTACGCCCGTTTATAACCATGCGCGTTATCTGGAAAGCGCAATTCTATCCGTAGTGACGCAGGGATATCCGAACTTGGAACATATCGTCATCGATGGAGGTTCCACGGACGGTACCCTTGATATAATAAAAAAGTACGAGTCTCGCTTTTACCGTTGGGTGAGCGAACCAGACGGCGGAATTTTTGACGCTATGAATAAGGGGTTTTCCTGGTCTACGGGCGAGATTATGGGGTACGTCGGTGGAACGGATCTGCTTCATGCCGGGGCCCTCCGGACCGTCGGCAGTATTTTTTCGGCTTTTCCGGAAGTGGAATGGCTGACGGGACACCCGACGGGTCTTAGCGAAGACGGAATGACGGTTACGGTTCCTGCAAAAGTTCCCCGGTGGTCCCGGACAAGATTTTTGATGGGCGCCAACCAGCACATTCAGGCGGAATCGACCTTTTGGCGCCGGAGCCTATGGCAGAGGGCCGGAGGAAACTATGATTTCTCTCTCAAAAGCGGCGGAGATTTTGAACTTTGGGCACGTTTTTTTCGGCATGCGCGGCTTTATTCCGCATGCGCACTGATCGGAGGGTACCGCGACCATTCTGATGCGGACGGAAAACGGAACCAGAAGCGGATTAAACAGATTCATGACAACGTTATTGAACAGGAATGTAAAAGAATTGTCTCCGCGCATGGATGGCTGATAAGTATTTTCCGGGCCTTTGGAAAAATTATTTTAAAAATTCCAAAAATAAGGGGTGTCTGGCTGTTTTTTGTCCGTAAGGCACTTTATGAAATGCCCGGGCCGGATCTGGCGCCCTTGATCGCTTATGACTACAATTCCGGCAATTGGCAAATGAAAAGCAAATAACCCTGTGATGTCATGAGATGCCCATCCTTAAAAGATCTTCCCGCGCCGCCGGCTGGTAAAACTGGCTGGCCCTGGACGGAGGAAACGCCCTTTCCATCAGATGAAAATCCGCAGGGTTTCGTTTGGCCAAAAATCAGCATCGTCACACCCAATTATAACTTCGGAGACTTTATCGAAGAAACGATCCGGTCGGTCTTGCTGCAAGGTTATCCGGATCTTGAGTTTATCATCATCGATGGCGGGAGTTCGGATAATAGCGTTGAAATCATAAAAAAGTATGCTCCTTGGATTGCTTATTGGAGCAGTGAACCAGACGAATGCCAAGCCGCCGCAATTAACAAGGGCATAAAACATTGCACGGGTCAAATATTTAATTGGATTTGCTCTGACGATATATTGTTTAAGATGGCGTTGAGAACTGTCGGTGAAGCTTTTTCAATAAATCAGCCAGATCTTATAATTGGGAGGCATATTCACCGTTATCAGGATAAACCCGGTGAAATTATGGAATGGCGGCCTAGTTGGCCAAAAAAAATATTTGATTTTATTATAGGGCAACAAGGGATGTTCAAAATTGCTCAGCCAGCAACTTTCCTGAACAGTAAATTATTTAAGCAATATGGATTATTGCGAGACGATATAAGAAATGGGATGGATTGGGAGTTTTATCTTCGATTGATGGCCTTGCCAGCGACGCCATTAACAATTCATATTAGTGATTCTGTTTTAGCGCAAACGTTATTACATCCCCAAAGCAAATCGATCAAGGATCATAGATCATTATTAGAAATTGACCGAATTAAATGTCTGAATCTGTATTTCAAATATCTTAATTGGTTCGAACGCATTGGGCTTCATTGGCATTGCTTCCAGTGGAAGGCTTATATCAAGGTATTTGAATTGCAAATAAAGGGACATGATACAGTTTCGGGGTTACTGCTGATGGGCATAAAATCTCCATGGATTTTTCTCAGCCGTTTTTATCTTGGGGCACTGAAGATAAAAATATTTTCAAGACGGCAAGTTAAAGGATAATGCCCAAAATAATTCATATTCCCTTTGTTTATTTCCCAGATGCGCGGGCAGCGGGCGTTGAGGTCTACGTTCAGTCTCTTTGTCATCATTTGCAGCAAATGGGGTTTGATAATGTCATCGCAGCTTTAGGGGAAACGGACCAGGTCTATGATTACGAAGGCATTAAGGTATACCGCTATTCTCTGCCGCAGGCAGAAAAATCACTGAGCGAAATTTATGGAGAAGGATCAAAAATTGCTGCAGACAAGCTGGAGCGGATTCTGCAGTTTGAAAATCCCGATCTGGTCCATATTCATGCTTACGTCCGCAGAGCCGCATTGCAGCAGGCCCGGACCATCAAGCAAAAGAAAATACCGCTGATCTTTACTTATCATGGTGCTAACGTATCGTGCCCCCGGGCATCCTTGCTCCGGTGGGGAAAAGAAATCTGTAACGGAATTTTGAAGTCCATGACTTGCACGCAGTGTTATTTGCAAAGTTTGGGTGCCGGCCGTTTGGTTTCTTTTGGTTTTGGAATTTTACCCCCGGTGCTGACCCGTTATATCGGGAAATCCGGACTGAAAGGGGACGTTTTTACGGCCATACAGATGAGAGGTTTGATCGAAAGTTTTCAGTTGAATCTCCGGGAGTTTTTTGATCTTGCGGACCATTTTGTTGCACCGGCGCGATGGGTTTACCAATTACTCGTTTCAAACAATATTGCCGCAGAAAAAATCAGCCTTGTTCCCCACGGGTCGGTTTTTGAAGGAAATTTTGAGGCGGACATCGCGGATCCCGGGAAACCGGTTTCAGAAAACGCCATAAAAAATAAAATCCGGCTTGCTTTTTTTGGCCGGCTGCATCCCTGTAAAGGACTGGATCTGTTGACTGGTGTTTTTTATGATCATCCGGATTTGGAAATGGAACTGCATATTTACGGTATTCAAGGTCCGGATGCGGGTTATCAGTATGGAGACATGTTAAAACGCGCCTCGTCCGGAGATTCGAGAATCAAGTTCCATCCTTGCGTCAGTCATCCGGAGATGAAAAAAATAATGTCAGGGTATGATGCGATTGTGGTTCCTTCCCAGTGGATGGAGACAGGACCGATGATCATTCTGGAAGCCTTTTCAGCAGGGGTTCCTGTCATTGCCTCAAAGTTGGGAGGGGTTCTCGAAATTGTAGAACATGACAAAACGGGGTTTTTGATTGACCCGTTTTCTGCCGAGGAGTGGTACCAGACTTTAAAAAAGATTCAGGCGGATTCCCAGATGCTCCGAAACGTTCGCCGCCGGATCAAATGCCCTAGAACCATGATGCAAGTCAGTACCCAGATGGTGGAAATTTATAAAAAGCATTTATGAGTTATCTTCATCCGTGAAAATTATACACATCCCTTACACGTATTATCCTGATCCGATCGGCGGGACGGAAATTTATGTCAGTAGCCTTTCGCAGGAACTTGCGAAGAGCGGAATCAAAACAGTTATTGTAGCTCCTGCCGCCAAGGGCGGTCAGTATGTTCATGAAGGGCTCCGCATTGTCCGGTTTCCAGTTGTTTCCCGGAAAAAATTGGAGGAAGTCTATGGAGAAGGAAATGATGAGGCTGCGAATAATGTTGTTGCTTTGATCGAACATGAAAATCCTGACATTCTTCATCTGCATTCTATTACGCCGGCGGTTTCTTTAAACCTTGTTCGAAAAGTCAAAAAGCGCGGAATTCCCGTATTCCTTACCTATCATACACCGACCATGTCCTGTATCCGCGGCAGCCTGCTTCTTTTTGGTAAAGGAGAATGTGACGGAGTACTTGATTTCGATCGATGCACTGTCTGTCATTTGCATGGACTCGGACTGCTCAAGTGGCAAGCAAAGTGTGTTGGGTTGATTCCTGCTGGCATTGGACGGAATTTTGCGAAAGCGGGTTTGCAGGGAGGGGTATGGACGGCTTTAAGGATGAAGTCGGAAATCCAGAATTATCATAGGGCGTTAGACCGGCTTTTCGGGTGCATCGATAAGTTTATTGCCCCGTGTCATTGGACCTATGAGTTGCTGATTCGGCTAAAGGTCCCGCCTGATAAAATTCATCTTGTTCCTCACGGTATTCAAGTCCCGCAGGAACCCCGTGGGAAAAAAATAATTTCAAAAACGGATAAATGCCGGCTTGTTTTTTTAGGCAGGCTTCATTCCTTTAAAGGGTTGTCCATTGTGCTTGAAGCTTTAAGGCAGGTCCCGAATCTTAACGTTGAGTTTCATGTTTTTGGA
>MHFC01000145.1:11000-11678 GCA_001804025.1 Omnitrophica bacterium GWA2_52_8
TTCCCGTGGTCGGGTCAAATCTCGGAGGAATAAGCGAACTTATTCGTGCCGGGGTCAACGGATTGCTCGTAAGGTACAACTCTGTTGAAGACTGGACAAAAGCCATCTTTCGGATTGTCCAGGAACCTGAACTTTTGGAACAATTGCGCAAGAGAATTGTCCCTCCGTTAAGTATGTCGGCTGTTTCAGAACAGGTTGCGGCTTTGTACCGGAAAGTGATCCTAGAAAGTAAATCGCGTGCCCTCACCTAGCAAACAAGCGCGAATTTTATATGCGCAATATGCCAATCCGGCGGCTTATCCTCCGTTGGAGAATTCGGCAATGCTTTTTGCGCAAAACGGCTGGCAGGTTGTCCTTTTGGGGGTCGATGCGCCGGACACCCGCAAACTCCGCTTTCGAAAAATTGCCGGAGTCACGGTCCGATATTTCCCGGTTTTTGCCTCTGCTCCCAGGTGGATACGGAAAGTTTGCTATTTGGGTTATGTTTTTTGGGTGATGCTGCACATTGCAATTTTGCGACCGGAATGGATTTATCTTTCCGATATTTATAGTACTTTTATAGGAGTCGTGCTTCGAAAATTATGCGCCGGAATCAAACTGATTTATCATGAACACGACATTCCCGCCTTTGATCAAATACAGCCATTTTGGAAAAAATATCATTTTAAAATATTGAAA
>MHFC01000145.1:11725-17298 GCA_001804025.1 Omnitrophica bacterium GWA2_52_8
TCAGAAAAACGGTGCTACTCCAGAAAAAATGATTACGGTGTGGAACTGCCCGGCCCGTGTTGATGTGGCGAATATCAAGACCCATCCTAAAAATCGCCGGCCGTCATTTCTGAGACTTTATTATCACGGGTCCATCGTGCCGCAGCGAATCCCGTATGAGCTGTTCGAGGCGATTTCAAAATTCGGCAATAAATGTCAAATTATAATTGCCGGTTATGAAACGCTGGGGGGGCGCGGCTATTTGAACCAAATCCGGGAATTTTCCAGGCGGCTAAACATAATGAAGCAGATTCAAATTGTTGAGGCTATTCCGCGGGCCGATCTTTTTAAGTTTTGTTCCGTATTTGATGTTGGGATATCGCTTATGCCATTCAAAAGCGATGACCCCAATCATCTCACCATGGCGGGTGCTTCAAACAAGGCGTTTGATTACCTCGCATGCGGCTTGGCGCTTCTTGTTTCGGATTTGCCTGACTGGAACGACATGTTTGTCAAACCGGGATATGCGCGGGCTTGTAAATCAGACAATATTGAATCTATCGCCGGGACCCTGGATTGGTTTATGACGCATCCCAAACAAACAAGGGAAATGGGAATGATGGGGAGAGAAAAGGTGCTTCGCGAATGGAACTACGAAAATCAATTTTTGCCGGTTATAGAAAAAATGAAAAAAAATTCAGTTAATGAAGTTAATATCAAAGTCTGCGTTGACACCCCATAAACAATGTATTCAAGAATTCTTATTGTTGGGGCGTCAGCTGGAACTCACATCGGGGGAAGTCTTATGCGAGGCGCAGAGAATCTTGGAATCATGGCAAGATTGGTCGATGCGGATAAAGCGTATGCGGCAAGTATTTTGATAAAAAAATGGCATTGGTGGCTGATGGATCGCCGCCCCCCGTACTTAGAACAGTATGCTAAGAATGTTTTGCGGGAATGCCGTGATTTTAGACCCGATGTTTTAATTGCTACCGGATTGGCGCCGTTATCGGAGACGGTGCTTGAGAAAATTAATCGTTTAGGCATCCATGCCGTCAACTATTTAACAGATGATCCATGGAATCGGAAGCAGCGTTCGCACTGGTTTTTTAAAACGTTGCCGCTGTATAAAAATGTTTTCAATGTCCGCCGAAGTAATATTGCCGACTTGAAAAAAGCGGGATGCCGCAACGTTCATTATCTTCCTTTCGGCTATGATCCGGGTCTTCATTATCCGGAGAAACCGGCCGGTGAAGAAGAAATGAGAAAATATCAGGCGGACATTTTATTTGTGGGAGGTGCCGACGGAGACCGGTTGCTTTTTATCCGGGCCTTGATCCGGAAAGGATTTCGGGTTGCTTTATACGGCAATTATTGGAACCGGTATGTCGAAACAATGCGGTATGCGCGCGGCTTTGCTGATCCGCGCCAATTGCGGCTGGCAACTGGCTGCGCAAAAATTTCTTTGTGTCTTGTTCGCCGCTCGAATCGGGACGATAATGTCATGCGAAGTTATGAAATCCCGGCGGCCGGAGGGTGTATGCTGGCGGAAGATACGGCGCAGCACAGAGCCGTGTTTGGCGATGAGGGCGAGTCGGTTTATTATTTTTCAAATGAGCTGCAAATGGTTCAAAAGGCATCGTATCTTTTGACGCATGAGAATGCCCGGAAAATACTACGGCAAAATGCTTACAATAAAATAACGCAAAAAAATAACACTTATGCGGACCGGTTAAAAGAGATGCTTATGATAACCGCATCAAGTACGGAAAAAAACCATGATGCCTCCTGATTCAGAAAAGACGGTTATCTATCTTGTTCTTTGGATTTTTTTGTTAGCGGTAACGGTTTTTGATGCATGGCGTAAACGCAGCGATTCTGCGGGGCTGCCGCTTGCTTATTTAGCCAATCTAACCGTGATTCATTGGTTTGGCGCTATGATTTATGTCCTGCCATGGTATGAGCCGTATCATCCAATGATTCTCGGCATAGGCTCCCGAGGGCATGTTTATTTGGGATTTGAGCAGGCTTTTTTTGGCGCAGCTGCTTTCACGTCAGGCGTTTTACTTATGCGAATAATGCGCAAACCTGAGAAGACAAGTATGCCCCGGCCCGCCGCAGTTTTGATGGATATGCGTCTTCCCAAAGCGTACCTTGCTACGGCTGTTTTTTTCGGAATTTTGATAGCCCCGACCCTCACAAAAATACCAAGCCTTGCAACTATTTCATATGCCGCAAACAGTCTTATGGTTTCTGCCATTTGTATTTATTTGTTCCACGCCATCCGCGCTAAAAAACTGTCCCGGTTTTTATTTTGGCTTCTCATTTCTCTGGTAGTTATTCCTTTTATCATACTTGTGTTTCAAGGATTTCTTGGATTTGGTGTTCGCATTGCAGTTATTATTTTGTCGCTCGTCTTATGTTTCTACCGCCCGCGCTGGCAACTGGTTCTCTTTGCAGTTATCGGGTTATACCTGGGACTGTCTTTGTATGTTAATTATATGGAGCACCGCACCAAATTACGGCAATCGATATGGGGAGGGAAGAGTCTGCAGAGTAGAATATCCGAAACGGCAAATGTTGTGAAAGACTTTGAAATGCTGAATCTTCACAATTCTGATCACTTGACGCATATTGACTCGCGGCTGAACCAGAATATGCTGGTTGGAAGGGGCGTTGAAAATATTCAGACGGGCGCAGTAAAGTTAGCGCATGGAGAAACTTTCCGGGATTCTTTCCTGGCGATGATTCCGAGAATCTTATGGCCTCAGAAGCCTATGATGGCGGGAAGTTCTAATCTGGTGAGCCGGTTTACCCAGCTTTTTTTTCCGGAAGGAACGAGTGTTGGAATCGGACAAATTATGGAGCTCTATGTCAATTATGGGCAGGCTTGCGTGATGATAGGGTGTTTTGTTCTTGGCATTGGGATAGCGATTATGGATCAAAGTGCGAAGAAATACCTTATGATGCAAAATTGGAAAAAATTTGTCCAATGGCACTTGCCTGCAACGGGATTAATTCAGGTAGGGGGGTCTCTGGTGGATGTGTCGGCTACCGTAGCTGCGGCCCTGATATTTTGCTTTCTTATCAATCATGTTCTTTTGGGCGGATTTAGACCGAGAAAACGCCAACCTTACCTGTTTTCGAATTGAAGATTCTTCACATTACCCCGACTTATTTCCCGGCCGTCCGCTACGGCGGTCCCATCTTTGCTGTTCATGGTTTGTGTTCCGGGCTTGTTAGGCTCGGGCACGAAGTCCACGTCTATACCACGAATGTCGACGGACCTGAAAATTCGGCGGTCCCGCTTGACCGGGATGTGGAAAAGGATGGTGTGCGGATCCGGTACTTTCCATGCGGGCCGGTACGGAAAGTTTATTACGCGCCGGCCCTGAAAGAAGCGGTCATGCGAAATATTCATGATTTCGATATGGTACATCTCCAGGCTATTTTTATCTGGACTACTTGGATGGCTGGACGAATTGCAAAAAATAACCACAAACCCTATGTGCTTTCTCTCCATGGTACTTTGGACCCTGATCTCATTATCAGAAGGCATCAATGTCATAAACAGGTTTGGCTGAAACTATTTGACGAATATACTCTAAAACATGCTTCGGGTATTCATGCTACTTCAAATCTTGAGGCGCAAAAACTAAACACCTGTGTGGTTTGCCGGGGGAAAATTTTCGTAGTCCCGAACGGATATTCCGGAAATTCGGCCGAAGAGAATGTCCTGCAATCTGGTAAAGTGCCCGCGGAGCTTTCCCGCTATGATCAATTTGTTCTTTTTTTGGGGAGAATTCATCCCATAAAGGGGCTTGACCGGCTAATCCAAGCGCTTTCATTAGTGCCGCGTGCGGTATTGGTGATTGCCGGAAACGATGAAAACGGCTATCAGGCGGTTCTTGAAAAACTAATCGTTGCTGTGCGGGTACAAGACCGTGTGTTTTTTACGGGACCTGTTTACGGCCGTCAAAAAGAGGAGCTTTTAAGACGGGCGGTGCTTTTTGTTATGCCGTCCTATTCTGAAAGCTTTGGAAGTAGTGTTCTTGAAGCCATGGCGCAGGGCTGTCCGGTTGTCGTGACGCCGCAAGTTGGTCTGGCAGAAACGGTAAAACGCGAAGGATGCGGTGTCGTGACTGACGGGGATCCTGAGAACCTCGGGCGGTGCTTGCGGGAACTCCTCCAAAATCCGGAAGCATTAGCGGCTATGGGGGAAAAAGGAAAAATCGTTGCGGAGCAGCAGTTTGATTGGAAAATCATCGCCCAATCCATGGTTTGCCACTATGAAAGATTGTTGAACAGATGAACGGGTTCCCGTCACCGAGCGACTGCGTTTTGTCCGCCATCATTTTTACGCTCAATGAAGAAATCAACTTGCCGCACTGCCTTGAAAGTCTCAAATGGTGCGATGATGTCATTGTTGTTGATACCTTCAGCACCGATAAGACGGAAAAAATTTGCCGTGATGCCGGCGCGCGATTTTTTCAGCATGCTTTTGAGGGGTTCGGCTTGCAGCGCAATTGGGCGCTTGAAAATACGGAGCCGAAACACGAATGGGTGTTGATGCTGGATGCCGATGAACGGGTAACACCCGAGCTTGCACAAGAACTTATCAAAACGGTGAATCCATGTCCCCAAAACACGCATGCCTGGCGCCTGAGACGCCGGTTTTATATGTGGGGGAAATGGCTGCGCCGGAGCAGTCTTTACCCGACCTGGGTGGTCCGCCTCGTCCGCAAGGGGCGGGTGAGTTATGTCAATCGCGGGCATGGTGAGACGCAAATCGTTGACGGTAAAATCGGTGCGCTGCGGCACGATTTAATCGATGAAAATCATAAGGGGCTTGAAGCCTGGCGGGAGCGGCAGAAAATCTATGCCGAGCAGGAGGCCCGGTATGAAATTGAGAGTGAAAAAAAACCGTTTTCTTTTTATGAGCTTTTTTCGCGAGACCCGCTCATTCGCCGGCACGCCTTGAAACGGCTGTCTTGGCAGCTGCCGCTGCGCCCTCTCTTATATTTCATTTATAGTTATTTTTTCCGGCTTGGTTTTTTGGACGGATTGCCCGGCCTGAGATTTTGCCTGATGAAGGCGGCCTTTTACAAATATTTGACCCAATATAAAAAGGAGCTTCGCCGGGATGTACGTTCTTGGAATTAATGCCTATCATCCGGACGCGTCCGTCGCCCTGATCAAGGACGGAAACCTTGTCTGGGCGGCTGAAGAAGAGCGCTTTAACCGGATTAAACACAGCTCCGGCTTTCCCGCGCAGGCGCTGGTGCGCTGCCTGCAGGACAACCGGTTGTCTCCGGATAAAATTGATTGGGTTGCGATATCCAAGGACCCTTACGCGCAAGCATTGCAAAAAATTCTTTTTTCGATGCGTTACCGTCCCGGGTTTAAACTCTTTCGGGACCGGGCGAGGGCGTTTTCAAAAGCGCGGGCTTTTCATAAGGATTTTTTTGAAGCCGCGGCCATGACCGCGAAACCCTCACATCCGAGATTCATTAATGTGGAGCACCATCTGGCGCATGCAGCCAGCAGTTTTTATTTTTCGGGTTTTAAGGACGCGGCTTTTCTGTCGATCGACG
>MHFC01000145.1:17326-17794 GCA_001804025.1 Omnitrophica bacterium GWA2_52_8
TGGAGATGAATATAAAGTCATGGGGCTTGCGGCTTACGGCAAACCGGTGTTTGCGGAGGCCTTTCGGCGTATGGTCTGCTTAAAGAAAAACGGAAAATTTGAACTGTGCCTTGAATATTTCATCCATCAAAAGGGCAGCGCAAAAGTCAGGTGGGACGGCGGTGTTCCCGAACAGGACAGGCTCTATTCGGACAAATGGGCGCAAGTGTTCGGTCCGCCGCGGCCAAAGGATGCGCCGGTTTCGGCCCGGGATCAGGACATGGCCGCGTCGCTGCAAGCCGTTTTGGAAGAAATATATTTTCATCTCTTGGCGCATCTTTATCAAAAGACGAGGTGTGAAAATTTGTGTCTTGCCGGAGGCGTAGCGTTTAATTCTGTAGCCAACGGAAAAGTTTTAACGAAGACGCCTTTTAAAAAAATATTCATCCAACCCGCGGCAGGCGATGCAGGCACCGCTATCGGTGCGGC
>MHFC01000145.1:17849-18015 GCA_001804025.1 Omnitrophica bacterium GWA2_52_8
GTTTTTTTTGGTCCTGAAGCGGATGAGGAAGAAATCCTCCGGGCTTTAAGCAAACACGCGCTGAAGTGGAAAAAATTGGCAGAGAAGGAAATGCTGGAAAAGATGGCGGCAGCGCTGGCTGACAAAAAAATTATCGGATGGTTCCATGGCCGCATGGAGTTCGGTC
>MHFC01000146.1:0-1809 GCA_001804025.1 Omnitrophica bacterium GWA2_52_8
AAAGGCGGATCAGCCTCAGGCTGAGGCGGGCAGCCACAATTTCGAAGATCTCCGATAAAACCCTTCGGATGACAAGAGGCAAGAACTGTATGAAGCGGGAGGCCCCGTTTTGACAATATCATAGGTCCTTTGTATGTTTTTTGTTATAATCCTTATCCCAACCGAAAGCTTATCTTATGGACCATGCGATTGTGATTGTTTTAGGACTTCTTTTTTTTATGTTTATGGCGCTTACGCTGAATCTTGCGGGCGCCGATTTCATCCTTTTCATCACCCTCGCCTGTCTGATTTTCACCGGCGTGCTGACGCCCCGGGACGCATTGGCCGGCTTTTCAAACGAAGGACTCATCACCGTCGCGTTTCTTTTTATCGTGAGCGCGGCACTGAAGGCTTCGGGGAACCTTGATTTACTGGCGACCCGCTATCTCGGCACAAGCCGCCGCGGCGGGATTCCGCGCCTGCTTATTAAAATGATGCCCCCCATTGCAACGCTTTCGGCTTTTATCAACAACACGCCGATTGTGGTCATTTTTACGCCGGTCATCAAGAATTGGGCCGAGAAAATCAGGCTTCCGGCTTCAAAATTTCTCATTCCGCTTTCCTATGCTACTGTGCTCGGCGGCACCTGTACGTTGATCGGGACCTCAACAAACCTTTTGGCTCACAGCCTCATGCTCGACAACCGCATGGGGGGATTTTCACTTTTTGAGCTGGCATGGGTGGGGATTCCCTGCACCTTGGCCGGCATGGGCTACCTGGCTTTCGCCTCGGGGCCGCTCCTTCCCGACCGCATGGACGTGCAAACAGCCGTCGAAAAAAATCCAAAAGAGTATGTGGTTGAAATGAAAGTTCCGCGCGGCTCCGTACTGGCGGGACGGACCATTGTCGAAGCGGGACTGAGAAATCTTAGGAACATTTACCTGCTGGAAATTGAGCGCGAGGGGGCATCCATCGGACTGGTTTCGGGAAAAACACAGCTCGAGGAGGAGGACCGGCTTGTGTTCGTCGGCGTGCCCTCCTCCGTGATGATGATTCAGGAAATTCCGGGGCTGGTGCCGGCCGCACACGGCATGTTTGAACATGATTTCGCAAAAATCAGGACCCATTTTGTCGAAGTCGTCCTATCTCCGCTTTCCCCCGTCATCGGACAAACGGTCAAAGAGTGCGATTTCCGGGCCCGTTACGGCGCGGGGGTCGTGGCCGTTCACCGCAACGGTGAACGCATTAAGGATAAGGTCGGTAATATTTCATTGAAATCAGGAGACACGCTTCTTTTATATACCGACCAGAACTTCGTCAAACAATGGCGCGATTCGCGGGATTTTTTCCTTGTTTCTTCGCTCGGAAACCGGCCGCCCGCAGCGTCCCGCCGGACGGTTCTGACCCTCGTTATCACAGCCGCGATGGTGCTTTTGGCCGCCGCCGGAGAAAGTCTTCCGGTTCTCGGACTGCCCGAAATCAGCATCTTTCATACCTCGATGGCCGCCGTGATCCTGCTTTTGTTTTTACGCTGTCTTGAGGGACGCGAGCTGCAAAATGCGCTGCGGTGGGACATTCTCTTTGTGATTGCGTTCAGCATCGGGATCAGCAAGGCGCTTCAAACCAGCGGCGCCGCAAACCTGTTGGCCTCCTACATCCTTGAGAAAGCGCCGTCGCTCGGGCCGACCGCCCTCCTTGCCATCCTCTACTTCGCGACCGTATTGACTACGGAAATGCTGACGAACAATGCCGCCGTCGCAATCGTTTTTCCCCTTGCCGTCGCCACAGCTTCAAAACTCGGCCTCGACCCAAAACCTTTTATCGTCGCAG
>MHFC01000146.1:1836-2591 GCA_001804025.1 Omnitrophica bacterium GWA2_52_8
ATACGCCTGCATTGGCCGCTGTCCTGACCGGCAAAAAATTACGGCATTAGGCAAGAAGTTCACGCGCACGGACAAGGGCATCATCGATATCGTTCAGGACATTCCTCGGCCCGATTTCTTCCAGCAGTCCGAATTGGTCCAGCGCACGGCGCGGCTGTTCCAGCACGCCGGAAAGTAGCAGGACAATTCCCCGCTTTTTACACTCCCGCAGCATGTCCTTCATCGCATTTGCTGCCGTTACGTCCACCATCGGAACATGCCGCATCCTGATGATGCGGACTTTGGGATTGCGCTCAATGTTTTTCATCGCTTCCATAAAACTGGCCGCAACTCCGAAAAAGAAAGGCCCTGTAATCTCAAAAACCTCGACCCCGGCCGGGAGCACACGTTTGCTGATGGCCTTGGGGTCGTCCCTTTCTTCCTCGTCGGTAAATTCCCGGGTAATCACGTTGATGTTCGAAGTCAGGGCCAGCCGTCGGATTAACAGAAATGCGGCGAGAACCATGCCGATTTCAATCGCAACGGTTAAATCGATAAGCACCGTCAGCAAAAAAGTCGTCAGCATGACGATGATGTCGCTTCGCGGGGCGCGAAACACTGCGGCAACGGAATGCCATTCCCCCATCCGGTAAGAAACAACGGCAAGAATTCCGGCCAGGCAGGCCAGCGGAATCATAGCCGCCAGCTTTCCGAACCCAAGCAGAATAATCAATAACGTCAGCGCATGCACAATACCGGCCACCGGCGTACGCCCG
>MHFC01000146.1:2607-2881 GCA_001804025.1 Omnitrophica bacterium GWA2_52_8
CGTTATGGACATTGGTCGCCGTTCGGGCGATCGCACCCGTCGCCGGCATCCCGCCGAAAAGCGCCGAGGCGATGTTGGCAATTCCCTGCGCCACAAGTTCCATATTGGAGCGGTGTTTCCCGCCGATCATACCGTCGGCGACCACGGCTGAAAACAGCGATTCGATGCCCGCCAAAATCGCGATCGTTGTCGCCGGCCGGATCAGTTCCGGCACCATGGAAAACGACCATTGCGGCCAATGGGGCGCCGGAAATCCGTGCGGAAGTTCTCCGAA
>MHFC01000146.1:2891-14260 GCA_001804025.1 Omnitrophica bacterium GWA2_52_8
ATGGTTTCAACCGGAAGATGACCGTAATACACTAAAAGCGTCGTCACAACCAAAGCCGCCAGCGTCCCGGGAACGCGCAGCGTCCATTTCTGCATCAAAACAATGATCAGAACGGTCAGCACGCTCAGGGCCAGCGCCCAAATATTCAGGGACGGTAATGCGGCAAAAAAAGCCGGCCATTTCATAAGAAATTCCGCCGGAACGTCCTCCATTTGTAGTCCCAGGAGGTCGCGGATCTGGGAAGTAAAAATAACAACCGCGATGCCCGCCGTGAATCCGATGGTCACCGGATACGGAATAAATTTGATCACCCCGCCGAAACGCGCAAAGCCCATGACGACCAGAATGCCCCCGCCCATAAGCGTCGCAAGAATCAGCCCGTCAAGACCGTGCTTTTGAACAATCGCATAGACGATGACGACAAAAGCCCCCGTCGGTCCCCCAATCTGGACGCGGCTGCCGCCGAGCGCCGAAATCAAAAACCCGGCGACGACTGCGGTCACAAGCCCCCGGTGCGGTTCCACTCCTGAAGCGATTGCAAAAGCGATGGCCAGAGGCAGGGCCACCACTCCCACAATAGCGCCCGCTGCGAGGTCCTTGCGAAATTGGTCCCACGAATAATTTTTTAGCGTGGTAAAAATCTTGGGCTTAAACACGGGGTAAATCTTCTCCGGGATAATGCCCGGGGTTCACCGGCGAGCGGTTTGATTCGTGATGCCACCGCCGTAATAAGAGCCTATCCCGATATCAACTTGGGCTGCAATTTTGACTTTCGGCCTGCGCCTTTGCGATCCTCGGCTTACATCCTCTTCAGGATGCGCGCCTTGGCTCGCTTCGGCTCGGCAACGAAATTCAAAATTTCGCTCCTGAATTTGATATCGGGATAGGCTCTAAGCATAATCGATTTTACTTGGCCTTGGATAAATTTTCCGGGTCTCCGATCACAATCATGATATCGTCGGCCTGAAACGCATAGGCCGGGTCCGGCAGCACATTCACTTTGCCTGACAGCGCATTTTTTATCGCAAGCACCTGAATGCCGTGTTTTTTGCGCACATCCAGGTCCTTGATTTTTTTTCCGATGAATTCCTGCGGCACCGCGGCCTCCACCACATTGAAATCTTCGGAAATCTTGATCATGTCCACGATGTTCGGCGACACCAGCGTCGACACAAGGCGGATGGCTTCGTCACGCTCCGGGAAAACCACTTCATGCGCACCGATGATCTTCAAAATCTCCCCGTGGTCTTTGCTCGTCGCCTTGGTGATAATTCGTTTCATCCCCATTTCGTGGAGATGGTGCGTGATCAAAACGCTGGCATCGACTTTTTCGCCGAGCGACACCACGACAACGTCCATCCCCTTCACAAATTTCTCCAGAAGCATCTTGTCGGTCGCGTCCCCGAGGATCGCACGGCCCACTTTATCCCGCAAATCGTCCAGATGCTCGTGATCATTGTCGATGACCACCACTTCACAGCCTTTTGCGGCCATTTCCAAAGCCACCGTGGCGCCGAAATTTCCCGCACCGATCACTAATGCCTGCAGCATAACCGCCTCCTTGGGTCTCTTATCCGATTATAATTTCCTCTTCCACATATTCAAATTTTGGCCCTGAAAATTTTCGCTGCATGATCGCAATCCCGAGTGTGAGCGGGCCGACCCTGCCGGCGAACATCAGCAGAATGATGAGCCCCTTGCTCGCTTGCGACAAAAGCGGGGTGATCCCCGTTGACAGCCCCACCGTCCCGAATGCCGAAGTCGCCTCAAACAAAAGGTCTAAAAAACCGCGCGGAGCGGTTTTGTATGCCACCCCGGCATTTTCGGTCACCTGAAGCAGCAGCGTACACACCGTCAGCGAAATGAATGCTGCCGCAAAAATTCCGAGTGCCCGGGCCACGATCGGCGCCGGGAACTTGCGCGCAAATACAGAAGCCATGTTCCGGCCCTTGATTTGGTCCTTGCTCAGCGCCAGAAGCACCGCCAGCGTCGGAATCTTGATCCCGCCGGCGGCGGAACCCGGGCAGGCCCCGATAAACATATAAATAATTAACAAAAAAAGACTCGCGCCGGTCAGCAGCCCGGTGTCTACCATATTGAAACCCGCCGTACGCGAAGTAACGGCGAGAAACATGGAATTAATCACCTGCTGCACGGGCGTCATGCCGTCAAGCTGGTTGCCGCGTTCGAGCAGCCAAAAAAGCAGCGTCCCGAATAAAATCAATCCCGCAGTGCCGACAAAACAGATACGGGAATGCAAACTGAGCCGGAAGCGCTCGCGTTTGATCACCGTAGCCCAAAGCCACAGCCGGATTTCGTTAATAATCATATACCCGATGCCGCCTGCGGCGATTAAAAACATTAACGTCATCGGCACAAGGGTTTGCGTCCGGAAGGACATGGCGCTGTCGGCATAAAGACCAAACCCCGCGTTGCAAAATGCCGAAACCGCATGAAAAACAGCGGAATAAACCGCCTCCGAAAAAGAATGAAGATTCCGGAATTCCATGAAAAGCAGTCCCGCACCCAGCAATTCAAAAGATAAGGTCATGAGCAATACAAAAACCAAAACATCCAAAAGACTCCGCATTTTCATGCTATCCGGTTCCAAACCCACGGAAAGACGGCTCATAAACGACGCTCGCCCCGTAGCCAGAAGCTGAAAAAAAACAGAAAAGGTCATGATCCCAAGCCCGCCAATCTGCATAAGGACGAGAATCACGTTTTGGCCGAACCGGGTCAGGTCCGTTCCAATATTAATGACGCTGAGACCCGTCACACAAACCGCCGAGGCCGCCATAAAAAAGGCATCCAGCCATGAAAGCGGGCGCCCCTCCGCTGTCGCACCCGGAAGCTTTAGAAGGGCCGCCCCGACGAGCGCCGCCAGCACGAAACTGGTGACGATGACTTTAGACGGGTCGAGATCTGAGGTTCTTTTCATGGGTTTAATAGTGTATATCGGTTTAAACGCCTTTTTTTTCAGCCTTTTCTTGGACCGCTTCGCAGTCCCTGCGGACCGGCTTCACTTGCCGAAAATAAAAAAAACGGCACCGACCATGCATAAAAACCCCGCAATCGTGTTCCACCTCAGGGATTCGCCGAGATAAAACACCGAAAAAAAACAAAAAACCGTCAGCGTGATGATTTCCTGAATCGTTTTCAACTGGACCGTCGTAAACCGGTAAGACCCGATGCGGTTGGCCGGCACCTGAAAACAATATTCAAAAAAAGCAATCAGCCAGCTGATCACAACCACCTTCCAGAGCACGGTGTCCCTGAATTTTAAATGGCCGTACCAGGCAAATGTCATAAAAATATTGGAAATCGCAAGCAAAATAATCGCCGCCATCGGAACCTCCCTGAAAATCCGTTGCTCCCGCAAAATGGAGCCCCGCGGGCATGCCCGCGGTACTTTGAAACCCGCCCTCGCCCGTCCGGGCTTCGGCGAGGTCCGTTCTGCGCACCCGCCCGAGGCGGCATTTCGTCCGAATCTTTTTCGGTTCCGGGGCATGCGCTCAAAAAGGCCTCAGACCCAGACCTCGGCAATCCAGTCGAGCGCCCAGCTCGAGCCGTCGTCATAGGCCTTGCCGGGATTCTTTTTCTGCAGAACCGTTTTGAGTGCAAACTCCGCCTCGAAGTGTTCCGAAGCATAGGCAAAATAGACATGCCGGCCGATAATTTTGAGGTTCCGGATCTTTTCTTTTTTCGGAAACGGCCGCCCCAAATAATCTTCGAGCCCGCGCAAGAGCTCGTTTTTGACGAGTTCTTCGTGGCCGGACAAGGGGTCTTTCAGCAAGGCCTCCTCTTCCTCGGACAAAAGCCCCGTACTGACCGCATCCTGTTTGTCCTGAATAAAATCTTCGGGCAAAGCCTCCGCGCCCCGAAGCCCTGCGGCGGCGCCCGCTGTTAACAAAATGACGCCGATCAAAACCGTTTCCGGTCTCATGTTTGCTTCATCCCCAGATAACGTTTGCGTTCCGCTTCGGAAAACCGTTCGATCGCATAACGCAGCGAGGTCCGCGGCATCCGGTGTGCATGCTGATTTAAAAACCTGCGGCCCGCAGTCCCGTCTTTTTTCACGGTTTCGCGGAGCATCCATCCGACCGCTTTATGGATAAGATCTTCCGCATCACTGAAAAGCAGCCGCGCAATTTGAAAGGTCTCTTTAAACCGCCCGCTGCGGATAAAAGTCAGCGTGGATACAATGGCAATGCGCCTTTCCCAAAGCGATGCCGCACGGGCCAGCCGGAACAAAACATTTTTTTTCCGGGAAAGCAGGTAACCGCCGGCAATGGCCGGGGCGCTGGCATCCACCAGGTCCCAGTTGTTGACCCTTCGCACATTTTTGAGATAGAGCGTAAAAATTTCTTTCTGCCCGGCCGCACTGCTTTTTGAAAACCGTCCGGTCCAAATGATAAGCGCAAGCAGCCTTTCTTCATGCAAGGGTGAGCGGAGAAGCGTCAAAATTTCGCGCCCGGACAAATGCCCGCATTTTCCGGCAAAGCCCCGGACCGCCGGCACTGAAATCCCGAGAAACACGTCCCCGTATCCGTACTGCCCGGGAGCCGTCTTAAAAAACCGCGCACTCAGCCGCGCCTGCCCGCGGCTGCCGAGTTTACGGAAATCCTTTCGCAAACGCCCAAAAAAAACGGGTCGAGTCATGAATGCCGGACCTTTTTAATCCGTTACTGCTTTGAGTCCCCCCCCGGTTAAGCCCGGGCGCCGGACATTATCGATTGGCGATCAGTAATTTTCCGCCGCCGCGCTTGATTACGCGGTAATCCGTTACCTGCCGCTGGGTAAAATGCGAAATATTTTCTTCTTCAAGCAGGCAATAGACGCGCCGCTCCGTTTCTTTGAACCGTTTCGCAAAGTCATCCGCGGACAAAAACCAATCGGCCGATTGATTTTCCCGCGAATCCTCCAGACTTTCAACCCTCAAAGTTCCGCGATCGCTTCCGACAATCATGATCCGCCTCCGGAGATGGAACGGAAAGTCGGAAACCCGGTCGGGCGATCCGTAGACCGCGACCCGATCCTCCTGCGTCAGGACCGGATGCAATTCGGCCGCAAAAGCCTCGGTACTCTGCAGCGGACTCATCCTCAGCATGCCCCAAAAAACCACCAGCAAGGCCCCGTAGGTCATACCCGCCATCGAAAAAACCGCTCCGGCGGGCCTTTTCATCCGGTAGAGCCAAAAACTCACAGCCCCGCTGACTCCGATCCAGACGGCCCCTGCAGGAATGACCGGCCGGAGCATTTGAATTTCCGGGGCAGGCACCAGAAAAGCAACGGCCGTCAGCACCGGCACTGCCGTCAGGCAGAGCCCGAGAAAAATTTTCCAGATCCACCCGGCGCCGGGCATATTTTCTCCCGTACGTGCGCCTGAAATACAGGCGGAAAGAAAATGGGCTGCGAGCACTGCCACAGGAACGCAGACCGGCACAATGTAATAAGGTAATTTGGAATGCGAGGCACTGAAAAAGAAAAAAATGACGCCGAACCAGCAGACGAGAAATTTGATTTTGTCCCGGTGTTCCGATTTTTGCCGCAGTCCGTTGACAATCGCCGACGGAATAAAGAGCGTCCACGGAAACGACAGGAGCGGCAATATATAGGTGTAGAACCAGAACGGCCGTTTCCTTCCGAGAGACCCGCTTACGAAACGGTCAAAGTGATGCTTCACAATGAAGAGATTGAGAAACTCGGGTTCCCGCAGCGACATCGCCGCCAGCCACGGAAAAATAATCACGGCAATCATCAGCAGTCCCCAGCCTATGTGCAGCTTTGTGATTTCACCGAGGTCCCGCACCCACCACAGAAAAATCAACATCGTCAAACCGGGAAGAACCATAGCGATCAGTCCCTTCGTCAAAAACCCGAACCCCATAAAAACATAGGCGAGAAAATAATACCGGCGCTGCTTTGTGAAATACCCGGTCATAAGGGAAAATAGGGCCGCGCTTAAAAAATAAAGGCTGGCCATGTCAATGACGGCAAACCGCCCCACCAGGACATACCCGATGGAAGTCAGCAAAACCATGGCCGCAAGGCCGGCTGTCTGCCGGTCAAAGAGCTTTTTGATGCAGCGGTAGGTCATCAGAATTCCGGCAAGGGCAAAAAGAATGGAAGGAAGCCTTGTTGTCAGATGACTGACGCCGAAAACAAGATAACTGAGCGCCGTCACCCAGGGACTTAAAGCCGGTTTTTCCAGGTAATCCACGTAATTAAATGCCGGGACGACCCAATCGCCGGACTCGGCCATTTCACGCGCAATTTCCCCGTAACGGCCTTCATCGGAAGACCACAGGGGAATTTTATTAGTCAGAAAAAAGAAAAGAAACAGCGCCGATGCGGAGAAAAACAGCGCCAGCGGCACATTGCGTTTATCAGAAGTCATCATTAAAACCCCGGCTCTCCATTGAAGAACAGGCAAAAAGCTTTGCATAGGCGGACGGTTCCGTCAAGCGCAAAGCAGGCGGAAGGGCCGGCCCGTCTTTCGGAACGCGGCCTTGTCCGCCGGACATCTTGAACTAAAACGCGAACGTTGTTCCCGCTGTCATGGAAAATCGGGTTTCTTCGTGTTTGCCGCCGAGATTCTGATAGACGGGCAGCGACATTCCCCAGAAAAAAGACCATTGCCCGGTCAGGTCGAGAATCACCCCAGGCGAGACAAAAATGGAAGTCCCGCCGCTGTCCATCACACGGGCCGCTTCCCGCGAATGGTCTTTGAGCGCCCATTCATGATTGAGCTCCGCGATCATGCTGAGGTTCGGATAGATGCCGCTTTCACGCAGCAAGACCGACGTTCCCAGATTATAGCGAAAGACATCCCCCAATTTATGGTCCTCCGCCCCCTCTCCGTTGAGCGAATACTCGAAGCTCGTCACCGCCGACAAACGCCTATAAACCCTGCGTGCCGCGGCAATACCGAACTGTCCGTCCCAGGACCCGCTCCCCGGCTGATTTTCGGCCGCGAACTTGTCGCCGGACCTGCGCTTCGCCTTGGTCCGGCCCGTCGGAAACTTCATTCCCGCAAGCACGGCCGCTTCGACAAACCGTTTTAAAAAACGGTACTTCAGAACAGCGCGCATGTCGCCGAACCCCGCCGCCCGCTCCTTGTCGCCGAGAAGTTCATGATCATGAACCTCAATCGAACTCTTCGAAACAATCGGCGCCGACACATAGAGATCGAGATCGTTTAGAATCCCGATACCGCCAACGAGACTGTACGTCTCGTCATGGTTTTTTCCGTGAACATCGTGGCCGCGGTGGTGCAGCCGGTGCGCATCGGACGGCGGAATCGGCCGGTAGCGCAGATAATCGAATGAAAACCCGGCGATCCCATGGTTTTTCCCCAACACCGACGGCGTCGGAGACCGGAGCGTTGCGGCACCGGAAATACTTCCTTCTTCAACTCCTGTCCTGGGCACTACCGTATGTGTATGCCCTCCGTGCGCCCATGCCCGGGGCAGAAAAAAACCAGGACAAAGGGCGAGCAGAAACACCCCTCTTAAGAAAGTGCGCATAAAATCCTCTCAAATAAAAAATAAGTTTAAAAAAGATAAACGGCGGAAAAGGGAAGAGCTTGCGGCGGTTTCGTCTGGCGCGAATCCAGAAGCAATTGCGGGCAGGCTGCCGACTCCGGATAGAAACGCCCTGCCGCTCTGGGCATAAAAAAAATAACTTCGTTACCGAGATTAAAATCCTTAGCGGGCCCGTTCACGGCCGAAGGTTCGTCTTTCATGCCGCAGCCCGCGGCCTTCCAAAAAGGTTTGCCGTCCAAAGCCCTTCCGGCAGAGGAACGGTCATATTTGGCCGGCTTTCTTTCCAGCGGACAAATCTTGCCCTTCGCGTGCCGGCAGCGGCAAACCTCTGAAGCGCAGCAGCAATGGTGCGGCCGTTCGCCGCGGCTGAATGTCAGAAGCGACAGGTCGAGACTGCGGCCGCAGAATAGTAATGCCAGAGAAATAAACAATATGCGGCGGAATTTCATGAACAGGTGCTTATCCTTATAGATAAACGGCCATTAATTTTGGAACGCTGCGTCTCCGAAAACCCCTTACCGCTCCGCCTGCGCGTCAGTCCCCGCTCTTGCGGCAAAAATAAATATTCTCACGGCTTTTGAGCCCGTAGCGCGCGATTCTGCGGGGGCCAAGGCTTTTCACATAATCATCCACTTGGACTTTGAACCCCGCCTCTTCCAGGCGGTCCAGATAATCCAGCCCGTATTGGCGCAGGTGTTTGGGATGCCCGTATGCCTCCGTTCGCTCTTCGGAAGTGGTCACCGCCGGGATTTCAAGCGTGATTTCTCCGAAAATCGGCACTTGGAGAATGGCCCAGCCGCCCGGCTTCAGAACGCGAAAAAGTTCCCGCATTGCCTTGCGGTCATCTTGAATGTGCTCGAAGACATGCAGGCATAAGACCGCGTCATAAAGATTGTCTTCCGTCCGCAGATCGGTAATGTCCATTCGAAGCATGGCAAAACGGGAGTAAAGATCGACACTGACATAGTCAAGGGAGGGCATTGCGGACAGGATTTTGCTCAACACCGGTTCCGGCGCCACATGCAGAATTTTCATCCGCCGCTTAAAAAAATCTGTCCGGTTTTTTAGATAAAGCCATAAAAGCCGGTGGCGCTCCAGCGAAAGGCAGGCGGGGCAGCGTGCATTCTGACGCAGATTGATTCCATGCGGCAGCATCTTGCGGAACCATCCGCGGCAAACCGGACAATGAAAGCGTAGTCCGCCGTAACGCCACAGCCGCTGCCATGGCGTTAATTTCGACGTTTCAAACGCTGATTTTACCTCAGGCCTAAGACCCGTTTCCCGTTCAGTTGCCGGGATCATCACCGTCATAGGGACCTCAATCCTTAAAGGACAGCGTCCGGCGGTTTACCGGACAGCGTTTTCAAAAACCTTCATGCAAGGTTTTGGCGGCTCCTGACGTCAGGATCATCTGGACCTCGGAAGAAGAGCAAGCAGATGCACATCCTTTTGCGGAAAAGGGCTCGTAAGCCCGTTGCGATCCGGTTCGAATTTGATCTTTTCGGTCAGCCCAAAATAAGCCGTCCAGTAGTCTCCACTTTTAACCCAGGGACGCACGACAAAATCCACGCTGCTGCCGTTGGGTTTTACGACCGCCACTACCGGCAGCGAACGGCCTTTTCGTTCACGCCATTTGTTTCAGCAGGCTTGAAAGCGTCCGGCAGGCATCAATGGTCGTGAAGATTCCAATCAGCTTGCCGTCCTTGACGACCAGCGCCGAGCCGAAATGGTTGAGCGCCATTTCATCCAGCACTTGAGACAACGGGGTGTTCGGCGGGACTTGATAGGGCTGTTCGCGGCAAACGTCGGCAAGGCGCAGGGATTGGGGGCTGAGGCCCACCGTGACTTTAAGATCGCGGTCCGACAAAATACCGAAAAGTTTTCCGTCCTTGGTAACAGGTAAATGATGGATTTGAAACCGGGTCATCATGTCTTCGGCCGCTTCGATGGACTGGCCCGCGTCGATGGTGTGCGGCTGGTGCGTCATGTATTTCTGAATGCTAAAATCCGTTCCGCCCATAAATCTCCCTCTTTAAATCGTCACCCTTTTAATCCGTGCCGCATTATACCTCAAGAAAAGACCGCTGTAAAAAAGCTCTTGCCCGGAATAAATTCAGAGAATCCGGCAGGCTTCGTCAAAATCCAGCCGCGGAGAACGCGGATGCAGCCTGGAGGCCTCGCCGTATCCGAAATTGCACAGAAAATTGGATTTCCAGTCCGTCCCTTTGAAAAATTCCGCATCAACCCTGGCACGGTCAAAACCCGACATCGGGCCGCAGTCAAGTCCGAGCGCGCGGGCCGCAATGATCAGATAAGCGCCTTGCAGCGACGCGTTCCGGAACGCCGTTTCCGTAATCAGGACCTCATTTCCGGTAAACCAGGACCTGGCGTCCGTGTGCGGAAACAGTTCCGGCAGTTTTTCATAGAATTTCATATCATGGGCAAGAACCGCCGTAACCGGCGCGGTTTTTGTCTTTTCGAGATTCCCCTGCGCGACGGGCCGGCAGCAGCCGCGCTTTGGCCTCCTGCGACACGATAAACAACACGCGCGCCGGGCTTGAATTCGCACTCGTAGGCCCCATTTTCATCAAATCATAAACGGCACGCAGCGTCTCGCCGCTTACGGGCTCCTTGCGCCAATAAGAATGCGTCCGCGCCTGCCGGAAAATTATGTCCAGGGCTTCACCATTAACCGCTTTCACAAAACCCCCTTGATCTTGCTTGCGAGAAATTGGCCGCAAATCCGGCACCTTATTCTTCGAGCAGGCTCCTCAGCATCCAGGCCGTCTTTTCATGCACCTGCATACGCTGCGTCAGGAGGTCGAGCGTCACCTGGTCCCCCGCCTCTTCCGCGGCCGGAAAAATCATCCGCGCCGTCCGAATGACCGTCTCATGCCCGTCAACAAGCGAACGGATCATGTCTTTGGCCTCGCGGTCGCCGGATTCTTCCTGAATGGAAGTCAGCTTTGAAAATTCCCCGTAACTTCCAGGCGCCGTGAATCCCAGCGCCCGGATTCTTTCGGCAATCAGGTCTACGGCCATCCAAAGTTCGTTGTAATGGGTCTCAAACATCAGATGCAGGGTTTGAAACATCGGCCCTTTCACGTTCCAGTGAAAATTATGCGTCTTGAGATAAAGCGTGTATGTGTCCGCCAGAAATTTTGACAATTCTTTGGCAATCTGCTTTCTGGCCGTCTCCTTGATTCCGATGTCGATTGCCGGCTGTGCGACTGATTTCATGGCGAATCTCCTTTTTTAAAGATTCTTTGGTTCGTTTTTGTTCGGATCTTTTTTGATTATGAATATTTTTCAGATCCGCCCGGCCAAAATAAGGACGCTCTTACTTTCTAAAAAGTGACGTCTGCCGGGATTTGGCTTCGGGTATTCTAGCACACTTGCGGCATCCAAAACTTCACAAGAAATGACCCGCAGAAACGCATTTGAAATCTAATTTCCTCAGGAGCCGAAAAAATAGCGCAAAAGGACACCGGCAAGAGCACTTGCGCCAAGCACGGGAATCATCCCCCGCTTAAACTTCAGCACCGCCAGCAAGGCTCCCCCGGCAATCAACAGCGCGAAGATATCGAGGGTCTCCCATACCGGAACAAAAAACCGCATACCGGACACGTAAACTTCCCTGACTTCCCAAAAAACCACATGCAGAAAAAACCAGACCGCGAGGTTTAACATCACGCCCACTACAGCGGCCGTGATGGCCGAAAGCGCAGAGCTGAGCGGCTTATTGCCCCTGAGATGTTCGATGGAAGGCGCCCCCAGAAAAATCCACAGGAAACAGGGAGCAAAAGTAACCCATGCCGTCAT
>MHFC01000146.1:14388-14550 GCA_001804025.1 Omnitrophica bacterium GWA2_52_8
TCCTTTCAGAGTCTGCCTACTTACTAGTAGTGTCTGGTATCTTTCTCATCTTTGCTATCAGTAAAGGCAGGCAGTTCCTTATCAACATCATCTGTGGACTCTACTTTGCACTTCTGATTACTGTCCATTTCCCATACTATGATGTACTACTAAATGAAATAA